>NZ_JBJGZQ010000035.1:0-41764 GCF_054050595.1 Geodermatophilus sp. SYSU D00779 | reverse complement strand
GGGCGGTTCCCCGCGGGGGAACCGCCCTCAGCCGCATCCCGGCAGGGGTCAGCCCTGGGCGGGCTCCAGCCGGATCGAGACGCTGTTGATGCAGTAGCGGTCGCCCGTCGGGGTCTGCGGGGCGTCGTCGAAGACGTGGCCGAGGTGGCTGTGGCAGGTGCCGCAGAGGACCTCGGTGCGCACCATCCCGTGGCTGCGGTCCTCGCGGAGCACCACGTTGTCGGCGGACGACGGCTCGTAGAACGACGGCCAGCCGCAGTGCGAGTCGAACTTCGTCTCCGACCGGAACAGCTCGGCCCCGCAGGCGCGGCAGCTGTAGACGCCCTGCGTCTTCGTGTCGACGTACTCCCCGGTCCACGGCCGCTCGGTGCCGGCCTGGCGGAGGACGGCGTACTCCTCGGGCGACAGCTGCGCCCGCCACTCCTCGTCGCTCTTGCTGACCTTCGGCTGGTTCTGCGCGGACGTCGTCATGCGCTCAACGGTACGAGCCACCGCCACCGGCCGACCCGGGTGACGGCGCGGCGTCGCACCCGGCGGAGACTGGACGGGTGAGCTCGCTGGACACCCCGCTGCCCGACGTCTGGTTCACCCGCGACCTGCCGGTGCTGCGTGCGATCGCCCGGCTCGTCGACGGGCCGGAGTACGGCGGCAACCCCTACCTGGGTCAGGTGGTGCCGGCGAGCGGGCTGCCCAAGCCGGAGGTGACGGCGGCGGCCCGGGCGCTGGTGTCGGCGGGCTACGTCGAGGCGCTGACGAACTACGCCGGCGAGATCGTGCGGTTCACCGGGGTCTCGGCCGAGGCCCGGCGGCTGACCGGGCTCTGGCCGACGCCGCAGGGGGAGTGGGACCGGCTGCTCGAGCAGCTCCGCGCCCGGGCGGAGAACGCGCCGACCGACGTGGAGCGGGCCCGGTGGCGGGCGTTCGCCGACGCCGCGGCGGCCGTGGGGCCGGATGCCGGCGCGCTGCTGATGTCGGCCCTCATCGGGGGGTACGTGCCCCGGGCCCGTTAGTCCCGGGAACGACGGCGCCCCCGCCCGGCTGAGCCGGACGGGGGCGCTGTGCTGATCGGTCGATCAGAGCGGGTGGACGTTCGCCGCCTGCGGGCCCTTCTGGCCCTGCTCGATGTCGAACGAGATCCGCTGGCCTTCGTCGAGCGAGCGGTACCCGCTGGTCTGGATGGCCGAGTAGTGGACGAAGACGTCCGGTCCGCCACCGTCAGGGGTGGCGAAGCCGAACCCCTTCTCGGCGTTGAACCACTTGACAGTTCCTTCGGGCATTGCTCGCTCCTAGCTGAGGTGGTGCATCGGGGTCCTGCCAGTGCGCAGGGCCTTCCCGACGGCGACGACCCTAGCGGTCGAACGGGCCCCGCGGGGCGCTGGGGCGACCGCACCGGGTCTTGCGGCAATCGTGCGGCTCTCTCGTCGGCGTGCTGCGGAGCGGGCCGGATCGTCGTTCCTGCCGGGACGGACCCGGCCTCGCACGGAACGGACTCCCGCCATGACCGCCACGCCCTCCACCGACCCGATCGTCCTGCTCGACGTCGAGGACCTCGCCGAGGCCGACCTGGACGCCGACCTCGCCGAGCGGCTGGAGCTGGAGGGCCGGGTGTACCTGCGCCCGGACGCCGCGGGCGCCCCGGCCGACGAGGTGGGGCGGCTGGTCGACGGCACGGGCTCGCGGCCGACTCCGCCGGACGCCGTGTTGCTGGTCCGCGCGATCCGCCGGAGCGGTGCCGCCGCGGCGGCCGTCCACGAGCTGGGCCTGAAGGCCGCGATGCTCGCCGGCTGAGGCCGCGCGGTGTGCAGGCACCCGCTGTCCCACCCCGTGGGATCGCGCTGGGTGCACGGACCGCCGTCAGAGCAGGCGGCCGGGGTCCTCGGGGAACGGGCGGCCGCGCGACGGGACGGCGTAGTCCCCGCCGGGTGCGGGCTCCCAGGAGCGGCCGGCCGGCAGCGCCAGCGGCTCCGGTCGCCAGGAGGACACGGTGATCGTCCCGGGCTGGTCCCACGACTCCGCGTCGAGCCGCGCGCGCTCCTCGCGCCAGGCCAGCATCGAGCGGTGCCAGCGGCGACCGCCGACGTCCACGCCGACCAGGACGGCGATGCCGACGGCCACGGTCAGGCAGGCGTTGGCCACCGCGGTGGCGACGTCCAGCGCGGTCAGCTGCGGCCAGCCGATCGCCTCGACCTGGGCGCCGACGATCTCGACGACGACGTAGAGCACGCCGTAGACCAGGAACGACACCCGCACCGTGCACCTCCTCCGTCGTGGACCGGACACGTCCTCAACGGCAGGTCGGGGGCGGCGGCGGCGTCCGCGCGGCGGTCCGTCACCCGTCCGGGTGACCGGTCAGGGCTGCAGCACCTCGTTCCACGGGCGCACCGCCCAGCTGGCGACCACGCCGTTGACCACGAACGGGTCGCCGGCGATGAACTCCTCGGCGGCCTCGCGGGTGGTGAAGACGCCCATGGCCTCGCCGTTCATCGGCTCGTCGAAGGTGCCGACCATCAGCAGGTCCCCGCGCCGGGCGAACTCCTCGACCCGCGCCGAGTGCGCGGGGTAGTGGTGCTGGGCGAGCGGCAGGAAGTCCTCGACCGCCCGGTAGGTCATCACGTACTTCATGGCCGGGCATCCTGGCCCGACCGGGGCGTCCCGTGCGTGCTCGGCGCACCGGCGACGGCGTCACGCGGACGGGTGACAGCTCGCTGCCGGATCAGGGACGGCGGGGCACGGTTCCCCGGTGACCACGCCGCTGATCGCCGTCCTGGTGATCGCCGTGGGCCTGCCCCTGCTCGCGTGGTGGATCGCCCGCCGGCCGTACTGGTCGCGGCTGCGCCCGGGCGCCGAGCCGGACCCGTGGCGGGACCTGGTCCGCCGGCACGGGCTGTCGGCGGGGGAGGCGGCGATGGTCGCGGCGGACGTCCCGCGCGGACTGCGGCTGCCGGACCCGCGGCTGCGCCGGGCGGCCGTCGACTGGGCCCGGGAGCTCCTGGCGCAGGAGGGGGTCCGGCTGCCGCGGGACCCGCGGACCCGCGGGGTGGTGGCCGTGCTCGCGGCCGTCTGGGGAGCCGCCGCACTGGGTCTGCTCGTCGCCCAGCTCGCCTCGGGGGAGGGGGTCGACGTCCCCTGGGGCGTCGTCGCCGTCTGGGTGGTCACCGGCGTCTGGAGCGTGCGCCGTCGTCGCGCCCTGCGGAGGACCGTCGAGCTGAACGACGAGCCCGCCGCTTACGGCAGCTGAGCTCGCGGGGCCGTCGGCGGGAGCCGCGGCGCACCCACCGGCGCGGCAGCCCGACCTGCGCGGCGGAGCCTCCGAGCTCACCCGGCCGGACTGCACCCAGCGCTCGGGGAAGCGCTCCAGCCGAGTGTTTGAAGCTTCAAGTGATGGTGTGTACGGTGGCATCTGCTTGAGACTTCAAGTACATGGAGGGCTGATGACCGGCACCCCGTCCGCACCACCGCACCCCACACCCGACGAGACGCCGGTGGACCGCACCCCCGGGCGGGGCCGGACGTTCGGCTCCCGGGCCGACGTCACCACCGGCGCCCCTGCCCGCTACGCCGAGCAGCTGATCTCGCACCTGGGCCGCAAGGTGCCCTTCACCGGCGACGCGATCACCGCGCCGGCGACCGCGGTGATCGGCGCGGCCACCGCCGGGATCGTCGTCGGCGAGGGCGTGCTGACCCTGGAGGCCGCCGGCGACGACGAGGAGTCCGTCGCGCGGGTCGAGCAGGTGCTCGGCAGCCACCTGGAGCGGTTTGCCCAGCGCGAGGCCCTCACCGTGCAGTGGGTGCGCGACGCCAGCTCCCCGACCCCCATCCCCGCTCCGCCTCCCGAGGAGTCCGCATGACCACGCCCGCCCCCACCACGACCGCCGTCGCCGACGCCCGCATCCCGGCCACGCACCCGTTCGCCGCCCACCTGCGGCGCACCGCGGCGCTCGAGGCCGCCGCCCCGCACCGCGTCTGGACGCCGGAGGACGGGCCGCTGCCGAGCCTCTACCTCTCCCACGGCGGCGGGCCGATCCCCTTCCAGAGCCCCGAGTGGCTCGACCCGCTGCACGACTGGGCCCGCGCGCTGCCCAAGCCGAAGGCGATCCTGGTCGTCTCCGCGCACTGGGAGTCCGCCCCGCTGTCGCTGAGCGCCGCCCGGCCCAGCGAGCTCGTCTACGACTTCGGCGGCTTCGACGCCCTGTACCACACGTTCCGCTACGACACCCCCGACGCCGGCGAGCTGGCCCGGCAGGTCGTCGGTCTCATGCCGGACACCGAGCAGGTGCACCAGCACGCCCGCCGCGGCCTCGACCACGGCGCCTGGGTGCCGCTGAAGATCATGTACCCGGCTGCCGACGTCCCGGTGCTGCAGCTGAGCCTGCCCACCGAGGACCCCGACGCGCTGCTGGCCCTCGGCGAGCGGCTGCGGCCGCTGCGCGAGCAGGGCGTGCTGGTCGTCGGCTCGGGGCACATGACCCACGGCCTGCCGTTCCTCACCCGCGAGATGTTCCTCGGGAACGAGGTGCCGGGCTGGTCGGCGGACTTCGACGCCTGGGCCGCCGACGCGCTGGCCCGCGGCGACGTCGCCGAGCTCGCCCGCTTCCGCACCGCCGCCCCGGGCATGCCCTACGCGCACCCCACCGTGGAGCACTTCACGCCCCTGTTCGTCACCCTCGGCGCGGCCACCGACCCGACCGCCCCGGTGCTCACCACCCTCGACGGGTACGGCGTCGGTCTCTCCCGGCGCTCCTTCCAGGCCGCCTGAGTGCGACCGGCGCGACCACACCACCGGCGTCGCCGTGCCCTCGGGCGACGGCGAGCCGCGCTGGCTGGACGACGCGGAGATGGCTGCCTGGCTGCCGCTGGTCCGGCTGGTGACGCTGCTGCCGCAGCGGCTGGACGGGCAGCTGCGCGAGGACGCCGGCATCGGCCACCTCCACTGCCAGATCCTCGCCATGCTCTCCCAGGCCCGCGACGAGCACCTGCGGATGAGCGAGCTGGCCGGACTCACCGCCGTCTCGCCCAGCCGGCTCTCGCACGCCGTCGCCGCGCTGGAGGACCGCGGCTGGTCACCCGCTGCCCGGCCGCCACGGACCGGCGGGGTCAGCTCACCCGGCTCACCCTCACCGGTCGGGCCGCGGTCGAGCAGATGGCCCCCGGCCACGTCGCCGAGGTGCGCCGGCTGGTGTTCGACCCCGAGCCGAGGGTGGCGGCACGCGTGCCGGGTCCGCGGCGCCGATCGTGCTCGCCTCGTCCCCGCCCGGCCTGCCGGTGCGCACGCGGGCGGTGCACGCCGTCGACCCGCCCGAGCAGCTCCACCAGGCTGCTGGACGCGACGACCCGGCAGTGGTCGTGGGGCTGGCCGACCGGCTCGGGCTCGTCACGGCTCGCCTCGCCGGTCCGACGGTGCGCGACCTCGTCCAGGGCGTCGCGGCCGACGGGGCGCGCCGGTGGGCAGGGGAGTCCGGGCGGGGGAGCGGGCGGCCCCGGCGCTCGCGACGACGACCAGCGCGACCGCGAGCAGCTGTACCGGGGTGAGGACCTGCCCGAGGACGACCAGGCCCGCCATGGCCGCCGCGGCCGGTTCCAGGCTCATCAGCACGCCGAACACCCGGCTGGCGAGGGCGCGCAGCGCGGTCAGCTCGAGGGCGTAGGGCACCACCGACGAGAGCAGGGCCACCATCAGCCCGACCAGCAGCACATCGGGCGCGGCCAGCGCCGATCCGGCCGAGGTGAGCCCGATCGGCAGCACCATGAGCGCGGCTGCTCCGCTGGCCAGGGCCAGCCCGTCCAGCCCGGTGGTGCGGCGCCCGGTCTCGGCCGAGAGCACGATGTAGCTGGCCCAGCAGGCACCCGCGCCGAGGGCGAAGGCCACCCCGGCCGGGTCCAGCCCGGTCAGCGAGCCGTACCCGAGCAGGACCACGCCGGCGGCGGCCATCACCACCCAGCCGAGGTGCTGCAGTCGCCGGGACAGCACCGCGGCCAGGCCCAGCGGCCCGAGGAACTCCACGGTGACCGCCGCGCCGATCGGCATCCGCGCGAGCGCCTCGTAGAACAGCCCGTTCATCGCGGCCAGCGAGAGTCCGAAGGCCGCGATCACCGCCCAGTCGGTGCGCGAGCGGCCCGACCAGCGGGGGCGGACCAGGAGCAGCAGCACGAGCGCGGCGCCGCACAGCCGCAGGGTCACCATGCCGGCCGGGCCGGCCCGGTCGAACATCGTCGCGGCCAGCGCCCCGCCGAACTGCACCGAGAGGATGCCGCCGAGCACCATGCCGACCGCCCCGCCCCTCCCGGGCATGGCCCAGCGGCGCAGCGAGAAGGCGCGTCCATCGGCGGCGGCGGTGCGTGGAGTGGTGCTCATGGCCGATGGGATCCCCGAGGACGCTGCGGTGGGTGGGCACCCCGACGCTAGGCACCGTCCCGCCGCGGACGGAAATCCGATCCCCCGATCCGTGCGTCAGGGGCGCAGGGGTCCAGCCCTGCCGCGTGGGCCGTCCTCACCCCACCGAGGAACCGACCGCCACCGCGCCGCGGCGCGGGTCGGGGTCACCGCTCGGCGGCGTCAGCCCCGCTCGGGCCGCGCTCCTCGCGCTCGGACCGCGCGCCCGAGGACTGCGGATCCGTGCGCTCCAGGCGCTGACGGATCGCCGCGACGTTGAGCGCCAGGTCCTCGAGCGCCTCGACGGCGCGCGTGGCGAGCGCGAACGACAGGTTCTCACGCTGCCGCTCGACGCTGGGCTCGCGGTCGCCCGGGGCGATCTCGGAGCGCTCGCCCGGACGACGCGTCGCCTCCGCCCACGGGTCGTCATCGCTGCGCGGACCGCCGAACAGCTCACGCAGCATCCGCTGCGCCAGCTCGAGGAACTCGCCTGGGTCGGGCCGGTCGGTCGCCATCCGGATCCCCTCTCAGCTCGTGTCGAGCGCGTCGCGCGGACCGGGGATCCCCGGCCCGCGACGACACGACCAACCTACGACCACCAGGGCGCTGTCAGTAGCCGAGGACAGCCGGCGACGTCCGCCCGAGCCGTGCTGGCAGGGCCGGGCTCGTCGACACGCCCGCGGTCAGGGTGAGTGACGCCAGCTGCGACCGTCGCGGGTGATGAGCGTGGTCGCCTCGGGTGGGCCCCAGGTGGCCGCCTGGTACAGCGGGATGGGACGGGGGTCGGCAGCCCAGTACCGCAGCACCGGGTCGACGATGTGCCAGGACCGGCCCACCTCGTCGGCCCGGATGAACAGGGTGGGGTCGCCGACGAGCGCATCGAGGATGACCCGCTCGTAGGCATCCGGGGACTGCTCCCCGAAGCTCTGGTAGGAGAAGTCCATCGACGCCTTCTGCACCCGGAAGGCGTGCCCGGGGACCTTCGCGCCGAAGCGGAGGCTGAGCCCCTCGTCCGGTTGGACCCGGACGACGAGCGTGTCCGGCTCCAGGTCGGCCGCGGTGCCGGGGAACAGCGGCAGGTGCGGGGGCCGGTGGAACTGCATGGCGACCTCGGTGACCCGGGCGGGCAGCCGTTTGCCCGTGCGCACGTAGACCGGGACGCCGGTCCACCGCCAGTTGTCGATGTCCAGGCGCATCGCGACGAAGGTCTCGGTCGAGCTGAGCGGGTCGACGCCGGGTTCCTCCCGGTAGCCGGGCATGAGGTCCGCGCGGGTGCCACCGCGGGTGTACTGGCCGCGCACGGCGTTGGTGGCGATGTCGCGTTCGCCGTCGACGGGGCGGATGGCGCGCAGCAGCTTCACCTTCTCGTCCCGGATCGCCTCGGGGTGGAAGGAGGTCGGGGGCTCCATGAGGAAGAGGGAGAGCACCTGCAGTACGTGGTTCTGGACGATGTCACGCATCGCGCCCGTCGTCTCGTAGAACCCGCCGCGGTCGCCGACCCCCAGGGTCTCGGCGACGGTGATCTGCACGTTGTCGACCCAGGTCCGGTTCCAGATCGGCTCGAAGATGGAGTTGGCGAACCGCAGGGCCAGCAGGTTCTGCACGGTCTCCTTGGCCAGGTAGTGGTCGATGCGGAAGATCTGCTCCTCGGTGAAGGCCGAGGTGAGGTCCGCGTACAGCTCCCGGGCGCTGTCCTCGTCCCACCCGAACGGCTTCTCGATCACCGCGCGGACGAACGCGTCCCCGGCCGGCGTGCCCAGCCCGGCCTTGCCGAGGCTCAGCGCGATCGGCCCGAACAGCCGGGGCGGGGTGGCGAGGTAGTAGACGCGGTTGCCGGCCGTCCCGTGCGTGCGGTCGCACTCACCCAGCACCTCGGCCAAGCGGGTGTAGGTGGCCGGGTCGTCGTACCCACCGTGCACGTATCGCGCACGGGAGACCAGGTCCGCCCACCGCGGGTTGTCGGGCCCGGGGACCTTCTCGCGGCAGTAGGCGCCGAACTCCTCATCGGTCATGACGGTGCGTGCCACCCCGACCAGGGCGACCTCCGGTGGCAGTGCCCCGTAGGCCGCCAGCCGTTCGAGGGCGGGGAGGAGCTTGCGCGCCGTCAGGTCACCCGATGCGCCGAAGATGACGAGGACACACGCCGGTGCCCGTCGTGCCTCCGAGGTCGTCATGCGCTCCCCACCTCCGCGCCGACTCGCCGATACCGCTCGGAGCGCGCCGATCGGCCCGTGCCCGTCCGTCCCGGCGGCCCGGGGAGGACGCTCGGGGACGAGGATGGCAGGACCGACGCGCCCCTGGCTGCAGCGCGGACCGCCGTACTCGTCTCGATGCCGACGGTGGAGACCTCGGGAGGCTCGGCCAGTCACACGGCGACCGCGTGCCGGGTGAGACGGTCCAGCACCGGTCCCCGGCCGCGGTCGGTCAGCCGGCGGCTGGAGCGCACGCCCCGGCGTGCGGAGCTCGATCCATCGGGACTCCCTGGCGCAGGACGAGGACCCTCGCCGGCATCCGCGACGGCACCCACGACGTCCGCGAGTGTCGTGGCACTGGCTGAGGTCGCGTGGCCCGGCCGCCCGCAACGCTCGGCGAAGCAGCAGCGGTCATTCAGGTGGTGACTGTCCGGCCGGTGTGGGCCAGCCAGGTGACCAGCGACCGGTGCAGGTCCTGGGCCTCGGCTCGAGACAGCCGCAGGCCGAGCGACTCACCGTTGTCGTCGACCAGCACGCCGATGCTGTTCGGGGAGCAGGCGAGCAGGCCGAGGGTGATCCGCCCCTCGGCGTCCTCGCTGGTCTTGAACCACAGCAGGTCGTCGTGGGCGAGCACGACCCGAGCGGCCGGGTCGGGCGGGGACTGCGGCACCCGGGCCCCGTCGTCGGCAGCCGGGTCGTCGTCCTCGCCGGGATCGACCGCGATCCTGGCGGCACGCAGGGTGCGGCGGAACCGGGAGACCCACAGGCCGAGCAGGCGCATCGGCGTACTCCTCCGGATGTCGGCCGGCCCGTCCGCTGCCTCGGAGGAGACCTCCGGGGGGCTGCGTCCAGGCCGGCTGGATCAACGGGGCAGGACGGTCCGACCGAGCCCGAGCCGGTCGCAGCCCGCCCCGGTCGTCCGACCTCCTGCGTCTGGAGGGAAGAGTCCCGGGCTGAGGCGACAGATACCTCGGCGCGTCGCGGAAGTCCGGCCCGAGGAGTCGACGGCGACGTCATTGCCGGCTGCGGCGCGGAACGCCGTGCCCCGGGCCGGAGCGGCGCCGTGCAGGCGTGCGGCCAGGCGGAGCATCGCTCACGACCCCCGGCGCTGGTCGCCCCGGTCCCCGGCCGGAGCCGTGGAGGATCCCGCGGCGGCGTGATCCCCGGGCGCGCGGCAGTCGGCGGCAGGGAACCGTGGTCGTGGCGGCGATCGACGAAGAGCTCGCGGGGCGCTGGCGGGTCGGTCCGCGGCCCCGGACCGGCGGCGGCACGTCCATCGGCGACCTCGACTCGATGACGTCGTGGCCTCACCAGGTCCCGCACGGTCCAGTTCATCGGCCGGATGTGTCCTGGACGGCAGGTCGACCCGTCTTTCGCGCTGGCCGACACACCTGACCGTCGGCTGTGTCCCCGGCCTTCTGGAGCCGTGACGGTGCGCCTTCGAGCCGCCCCACCGCGGGCGCAGGACGTGCCGGTGCCGCTCGGCCGTGACGAAGCCGAGGCCGGCGCTCGGGTTGCCGCCTGGTGCGACCCGGCTGCTCCAGGCCTGGCCCGTCGTCCGGCATCAGCCCCTTCTGTCCGTGTCCGACAGTCCCCTGAACAGCGCCTACCGGGACACCAGCCGCGACGGCGACATGCGGGGTCCACCTGCTGGCTGACGCCGGCTGCTGGCCGCTGAGGCACGCCCCCACCGCCGGGTGACGGCACGGCTCGCCGGCCTCCGCCCCACTGCGGCCCGGTCTCGACCCCTGCAGGCCTCGGGGCTGCTGACAGGATCTGCGGCCCGCGCTGTCAGTGCTCCTGCCCTGGCGCGGGCAACAGCAGCGACGACGGCCCCCACTGCCTCGAGACCGCACCGGGGACGGTGCTGGTGCTGGAGGCATCGACGACGCGGCCGACCAGCCGATCGGACCTCCCTCCGGGTGACACGGCGAGGTGTGCCAGAACGGGTCACCCGGGTGAGCCCCGGTGGTGGTGTCCTTCACAGGTCGTCGGACGACGCCTTCTGAGGAGGAGTGACATGGGTCGGATGGAGGGCAAGGTCGTGCTCGTCACCGGGGCTGCCCGGGGACAGGGGCGGGCGCACGCACAGCGGCTGGCCGCCGAGGGCGCCGACATCATCGCCGTGGACCTGGCCGGGCCCGTCGAGACGGTGACGTACCCGCCCGCCAGCGCCGACGACCTCGCTGGGACGGTGAAGGCGGTCGAGGCGCTCGATCGGCGGATCCTGGCTCGGCAGGCCGACGTCCGTGACACCGACGCCCTCGCCGCCGCGGTGCGGGACGGCATCGGGGAACTCGGCCGGCTGGACGGCGTCGTCGCGAACGCCGGGATCCTCAACGCGGTCAAGCCGTCCTGGGAGCTGGCCGAGGAGGAGTGGCAGACGATGCTCGACATCAACCTCTCCGGTGTCTGGCACACCACCAAGGTGGCGATCCCGCACCTGATCGAGCAGGGGCAGGGCGGTTCCCTCGTCCTGATCAGCTCGACCGCCGGACTGCGGGGCATCCCCAACATCGCGCACTACAACGCCGCCAAGCACGGTGTGCTGGGACTGCAGCGCACGCTGGCCAACGAGCTCGCCGAGCACCGCATCCGGGTCAACTCGGTCCACCCGACCAACGTGCGCACGACGATGATCGAGAACGAGTCCAGCGCGCGGATCTACCGGCCCGACCTGGACGACCCGACGTTCGACGACGCGATCCCGGCGCTGGCGAAGATCAACATGTGGCCTGTGCCGTGGGTCGAGGTGGAGGACGTCGCCAACGCCGTCCTGTTCCTCCTCTCCGACGAGTCCCGCTACGTCACGGGCGTGGCCCTCCCCGTCGATCTGGGGATGAGCCAGAAGTACTCCGGGGCCTGACCGACCCGCGAGCCCTGTCCCCTGGCGGACGCCCGTGACAAGGTGAGCGCCACGCGCTCGACGACGAGGGCAGAGGTGCTGTGACCGGGTTCGACGCCCTGACGGCGGAGGGGCTCTACCAGCTGCGGCGCGCACGTGACGAGTTCCTGGCCGGCGGTCTGTACGGCCGCACGCCGCCGGGCCTGCCGGCCGAGCTCGTCACAGCCTGGCGGCGTGCGCTCTTCTACGGGGTGCCGCCGGACCTCGCCGCGGTGCCGCGCATCCCGGGGCCGCGGCACCCTTCGCTGTTCGCCGCAGCTTCCCCGGTGCTGGAGCGGCTGGTCGACAGCCTGTCGGCGGCTGACCTGGCGGTGGTGCTGTCCGACGCCCGCGGCCGGGTGGAAGCGGTCCAGGCGCAGAGCCACGACGTGCGCCGACACCTCGAGCGCATCGACACCGGTCCGGGAGCCGACCTCTCCGAGACGACGACCGGCCTCAACGGCATCTCCGCCGTCGTCGAGACCGGTCGGCCGGCTCTCGTCCGCGGCCCGCAGCACGTCCTGGGGCTCTACCAGGAGACGGCCTGCGCCGGGGCCCCGATCCGCGACCCCCTCGACCACCGGCTGCGCGGGGTGCTCTCCCTGGTGAGCGGCCTCGAGGTCCCGCCGGTACTGCTCTCCACGCTGGCCGACACCGCGGCCGCCGCGATCGAGCGGGAGCTGCTCCACCACACCGAGCCGCGGGAACGCGTGCTGCTCGACGCCTTCCTCCCGGAACGGGCCCGCACGCCTGCCGTGCTCGCCCTGGACGGGCGGACCCGGCTCGTCAGCGACCCGGCGGGATCGCTGCTCGTCGACCCCGATCTCGATGTCCTGGAGGACGTCGCCGCGACCGCCGTACAGGCTGATCGGCTCGGCTCCGAGGTCGTCCTCCTGCCCGGGAGCGGCGCGGTCGCGCGCCTGCGCGAGGTCCTGCACGGCGGTGTCGTCGCCGGTGTGCTCGTGACCCTGGACCCGCCGGAGGGACTGCGCCCGCGCAACGCCGCTCTGACGTCGCCGCAGCTCCTCACCGCCCCGACCCCGCTCCCTGGCCTGGCCGGTCGGTCCGCGGCGTGGCAGGCGCTCCTCCGACGGGTCGAACGGGTCGGCGATGCCCGGATCCTCGTCGTCACCGGCGAATGGGGCACGGGTCGCGGCGCGGTCGCGCGCGCCGTCGGCCTCCTGCAGGGACGACGGGTGGTCGAGCTCGACGCCGCAGACGTCGTCGCGGACCCCCGTCTCCCCTGGCTCGCCGACCTCGCTCCGGCGTTGCAGGAGGACGCGCTGGTCGTCATCCGCGGCGCCGATGCGCTCCCGGCCCGGACAGCGGTCGCCGTCCGGGCTCTCCTCCACCGTCCCCTGCACGGTCGGGTGGCGCTGACGGGGACGACGGACGACGGACGGCCCTGGCACCTGGACCTGGTCCCGGCCGGTGGGGTGGAGCTCGTCGAGGTGCCGCCCCTCCGCGACCGTCCTGGGGACGTCGTGGAGCTGGTCGCCGTCCTGTCCGCACCGCGGTTGCGCGACGGGGAGACGCTCCGGCTGGCCCTCGATGCCGAGGAGGCGCTGCGCCGGTGGTCCTGGCCGGGCAACGTCGCGGAACTGCGTGCGCTGGTGTCCCGCCTGTGCGCGGATCCGGGTAGCCGGCGACCGGTCACGTCGGACGACCTGCCGGAGGAGATGCGCCGCGTCACCCGGATCTTCACGGGACTGGAGCAGACGGAGCGGACGGCCATCCGCGCGGCGCTGCGCGCTCACGGAGGAAACCGGTCACGGGCCGCGGAGGCACTGGGCATCGGCCGGTCGACCCTCTACCGCAAGCTCCGCTACTACGGACTTGAGAGCTCCTGACCCGCTCCGCCTCGGAGGGCCCCGTGCAGGCGCGACCCCAGTGTGCCAAAGCGGGACAACCGTCGCGTGGTGACCGGCGTCACGCTCGGCGTGTCGGACCACACCCGAGACTGCGAGGTGCTCATGTCCATCCCTCAGCAGGCGCAGCGACCTGCGGCCGGGACCGCCGGGTCGAGCCCGGCCCGAGAGTCCGCCTCCCCTGCCCCTGACGACCGTGCACCGGACGCGGTCGCGGACGTGGTCGTCGTCGGCGGTGGGGGCGGAGGACTGCCCACAGCTCTGTTCAGCCGCTGGCTCGGCAACGAGGTCGTGCTCCTCGAGAAGGCCGACGAGCTCGGTGGCACGGCTCGCAAGGCCGCCTTCTGGTACTGGGTGCCGAACAACGAGCCGATGCGGGCCGCTGGCATCGTCGACCACGAGGCCGACTTCCTGCGCTACGTCGCGAGGCTGGCTCGCCCCACCGCGTACGACCCGGACTCGCCGACTCTCGGGCTGACCCAGTGGGAGTACGACATGTGCCGGGCCATCTACGAGAGCGCCTCCCCTGCGGCCGAGCTGCTCGCCGAGAAGGGGGCGCTGGAGTACCGGCACTGCCCCGACGTCCCCGACTACTGGTCGGAGATCCCCGAGGACAAGACGCCCACGGGGCGGGTCCTGGTCCCCGCCGGCGCCCGGGAGTCGATGTCGGACGGCGGGCTCGTGGGCGTGGCGTCGATGAGTGCCGCCGCTCGGCGTGACGGGATCGACATCCGCACCGGACACCGGGTGCAGCGCCTCGTCGTCCGCGGTGACGCGGTCGTCGGCGTGGAAGCGACCACCGCGGACGGGCGCACGCACCGGATCGCCGCCCGCAAGGCCGTGGTCTTCGCCACCGGCGGGTTCACCCACGACGTCGACCTGCGGCGGAACTTCCTGCACGCCCCGGTGTACGGCGGGTGCGCCGCCACCACCAACGAGGGGGACTTCCTCGCGATCGCCGGCCCGGTCGGCGCCCAGCTGAGGAACATGAACTACGCCTGGATGTGCCCCATCCCGCTGGAGCGAGCGGTCGCCCGCGACCCGGGGCTGATCGGCATGTTCTCCGTCGCGGGTGACTCGATGATCTTCGTGGACAAGACCGGTCACCGGGTCGTCAACGAGAAGCTGCAGTACAACGAGCTGGCGCAGAAGTTCTTCACCTACGACGGCGAAAAGGGGGAGTACCCCCATCTCGTCCTGATCCAGATCTGGGACCAGCGCAGCCAGGACCACTCGGCCAGCGACGAGTACGGCCGGCTCATCGTCCCGCCCGGCACCGACGACTCGCACGTCATCCGCGGCGAGACCCTCGACGAGCTCGCCGAGGCGATCGCCGCGCGCCTGGACCGGTACAAGGGCGTGATGGGCGGGCTCACCCTCGCCCCGGACTTCGCCGGCACCCTGCGGCGGACCATCGACCGCTTCAACGGCTTCGCCGAGCGCGGTGTCGACGAGGACTTCCACCGCGGGGAGAAGCCGATCCAGTTCGTGTTCAACGGTCCCGTGAGAGAGGAGTCCGGCCGGACCAACCCGACGATGTGGCCGATCAGCGGCCAGGGCCCCTACTACGCCGCCCTGGTCACCGGCGGGACGCTCGACACGAAGGGCGGGCCGCGGACCAATCCCGACGGGCAGGTCCTCGACGACACGGGGACACCCGTTCCCGGTCTCTACGGGGTGGGCAACTGCGTCGCCTCGGCGTCCGCGCAGGCCTACTGGGCCGGGGGCGCGACCCTGGGCCCGATCATCGCCTTCGCCCACCGCGCCGCCCAGGCCGCTGACCGGGAACCCGTCCGCGAGCCGTCCTCCCAGCTCACCTCCGCCTGACCGGACATCGAGGAGCCCCCATGGCGATCACCGTGCAGACGATGACCGACGAGCAGCGGAAGTCGGTCGCACTCGAGTACCTCAAGGCGTTCGACCACGCCGGGACGACGTCCACCGGCGGCAGCATCCTGGACCTGTTCGCCGACGACGCCCAGGTCATGTTCCCCAAGTGGGGGCTGGCCACGGGCAAGGAGCAGATCGGCCGGCTGTTCACCGACGTCGGCAGCACGCTGGTCTCGATCCAGCACCACTACTCGGAGTTCACCTGGGTCTTCTCCGGCTCCGACCTCGTGGTCGTCGAGGGCACCAGCCACGGGGAGCACAAGGACGGGCCGTGGCGGGCCGGCGTGCCGGACTGGGGCGCGGGGCGCTGGTGCGACGTCTTCGAGATCCGCGACTTCCTGATCCAGCGCTGCTTCATCTACCTGGACCCGGACTACGCCGGCCAGGACACCGAGCGCTACCCGTGGCTGACGCGTGCCTGAGCTCGCCGGGAGGGCGACCCGCCCGGTGAGGCTGACCGTTCCCCGACCGTAGCGACCTGACCGACACGAGAGAGGACTTCCCATGGCAGAAGTCGAGACCGACGTCCTGGTGGTCGGGACCGGCCCGGCCGGCGCGTCCGCCGCACTCGCGCTCGCCACCTACGGCGCCCGCACGACGGTGATCAACAAGTACGGACGGCTCGCCGACACCCCTCGTGCCCACATCACCAACCAGCGCACGATGGAGGCCCTGCGCGACCTCGGCGTCGAGGAGGAGGTGATGGCCGAGGCCGTGCCGCAGGAGCTGATGGGCAACCTCGTCTACTGCACCTCGATCGCCGGCGAGGAGCTGGGTCGGCTGCACGCCTGGGGCACCCGGCCGGACCGGCTGGCCGACTACACCGCGGCCAGCCCGTCGCGGATCTGCGACATGCCGCAGGACCTGATGGAACCGGTGCTGCTGCACAACGCGCAGAGCCGCGGGGCGAAGGTCCGCTTCGACACCGAGTACCTCTCCCTGCAGCAGGACGACGACGGCGTCACCGTGCACGTCCGGGACCGGCTGCGCGGCGACGAGTACGACATCCGGGCCCGGTACGTCCTCGGCGCCGACGGCGGCCGCAGCCAGGTCGCCGACGACATCGGCCTGCCCTTGCGCGGTCAGATGGGCGTCGGCGGCAGCATCAACATCGTCTTCGAGGCCGACCTGTCCCACCTGGTCGCCGACCGCCCGTCGGTCCTGTACTGGGTGCTGCAGCCGGGCGCCGACGTCGGCGGCATCGGCGCCGGCCTGGTGCGCATGGTCCGGCCCTGGCACAAGTGGCTGATCGTCTGGGGCTACGACATCAACGGCCCGGCACCGGACCTGACCGAGGAGTACGCGCTGTCGATCGTGCGCAAACTCGTGGGCGACGACTCGGTCAAGGTCACGATCACGTCCAGCTCGGCGTGGACGGTCAACCACATGTCCGCCGAGCGCTACTCGACCGGCCGGGTGTTCTGCGCCGGTGACGCCGTCCACCGGCACCCGCCGTCGAACGGCCTGGGCTCCAACACCTCCATCCAGGACTCCTACAACCTGGCGTGGAAGCTGGCGATGGTGGTCCGGGGCCAGGCCGGGCCGGGGCTGCTGGAGACCTACTCGGCCGAGCGCGCACCGGTGGGCAGGCAGATCGTCGACCGGGCCAACCAGAGCATCGCCGACACCGCCCGGCTCTACGACGCCCTCGGCCTGCTCGACACCACCGACCCCGAGCGGATGGTCGAGCACATGGCCGCACGCAAGCAGGCCACGCCGGAGGCGGAGAAGCAGCGTGCCGCTCTCCGTGAGGCGATCGCGTTCAAGGACTACGAGTTCAACTGCCACGGCGTGGAGATGGACCAGCGCTACGAGTCCTCCGCGGTGGTGCCCGACGGCACCGCGCCGGAGCAGCCCGTCCGGGATCCGGAGCTGTACTCCCACACCTCGTCGCGACCCGGTGCGAAGCTGCCGCACGCGTGGCTGACCACCGACCACCGCCGGCAGGTCTCCACCCTCGACCTCGGCGGGCATGGCCGGTTCACCGTCTTCACCGGCATCGGCGGCGACAGCTGGGTGCGCGCCGCGGCCGTCGTGGCGGAGCGGCTGGGCATCGACGTCGCCGCCGTCGTCATCGGCCCCGGCCAGGAGTACGACGACCTGTACGGAGACTGGGCGCGCATGCGCGGCATCGACGACGGCGGGGCGCTGCTGGTCCGACCGGACAACTACGTCGCCTTCCGCCGAACCGGCGCCCCGTCCGACGCCGAGGCCGAGGCGGCGCTGGAGAACGCCCTGCGCACCGTGCTGGACCGCGCCGAGGAGGTCCAGGCATGAGCGACCGGCAGCTGTTCACCGAGGAACGGTCGGCCGAGGTGGTGGCCGCCAGCTTCGAGGACACCCCGGACGCGCGACTCAAGCAGGTCATGACCTCGCTGGTGCACCACCTGCACGCGTTCGTCAAGGACGTGGAGCTGACCGAGGAGGAGTGGGGGTTCGCGATCGACTTCCTGACCCGCACCGGGCACATGAGCAACGAGGTGCGGCAGGAGTTCATCCTGCTCTCCGACGTCCTGGGTGTGTCGATGCTGGTGGAGACGATCAACCACCGCACCGGCGGCGCCTCGACCGAGTCGACGGTCCTGGGCCCGTTCCACATGGTCGAGTCCCCGCCGCGAGAGCTGGGGGAGAACATCTCACTAGACGGCAAGGGCACCCCGTGCCTGGTGTCGGGTCGGGTGACCGGTCCGGACGGCGAGCCGCTGGCCGGGGCGTCGGTGGACGTGTGGCAGGCCAACGAGGACGGCTTCTACGACGTCCAGCAAGCGGGCATCCAGCCGACCGGCAACCTGCGGGGTCTGTTCACCGCCGATGACGAGGGCCGGTTCTGGTTCCGCTCGGTGGTGCCGCGCTTCTACCCGATCCCCGACGACGGCCCGGTCGGTCAGCTGCTGGCCGCCACCGGCCGGCACCCCAACCGGCCGGCGCACCTGCACTTCATCGTCGCCGCACCGGGCTACCGGCCGGTGACCACCCACGTGTTCGTCGCCAATTCCCCCTACCTGGACTCCGACGCGGTCTTCGGGGTGAAGGAGAGCCTGATCCGCGAGGTGGGCGAGGTCGACGACCCGGCCCGCGCTGCGGAGGTCGGGCTGCCCAACCCGTTCCGGACGTTGACGTTCGACCTGACGCTGCTGCGCGCCGACCAGGCGCCGCCGGCGGCCCAGCCGGCCGACGCGCAGCCGACCGTGGTGCGCGGAGCTCCTGGGGAGGCGTCGTGATCCGGCCGTTCACCTACCAGGCGCTGCCCATGCGGGTGGTGTTCGGCGCCGGCTCCCTGGCCTCCTTGCCCGACGAGGTCGAGGCGCTGGGACTGACCCGGGTGCTGGTCCTGTGCTCGCCGGAGCAGGAGGTCACCGGCAAGCAGGTCGCCGCCGCCCTCGGCGACCGCGTCGCCGGCGTGCTGCCCGAGGCGCGGATGCACGTGCCCATCGAGGTCGCCCGTCGCGCCCGGGACGAGGCTCGCCAGCTGGGCGCCGACGGCTGCGTGGCCGTCGGTGGCGGGTCGGCGGTCGGGCTGGGCAAGGCGATCGCGCTCGAGCACGACCTGCCGGTGATCGCCGTTCCGACCACCTACGCCGGGTCGGAGATGACCCCGGTGTGGGGACTGACCGAGGGCGGGGCCAAGCGCACCGGCCGCGACATCCGGGTCCTGCCCCGCAGCGTCGTCTACGACGCCGAGCTGACCGTGACGCTGCCGCCGATGCTGTCGTCCACCAGCGGGATGAACGCCATCGCCCACGCCGTGGAGGGCCTCTACGCCCCCGACGCGACGCCGATCGTCTCCCTGATGGCCGAGGAGGGCACGAGGGCGCTGGCCGCCGCGCTGCCGGCGGTGGTCGCCGACGGCGCCGACCTCGACGCCCGCGGGGAGGCGCAGTACGGCGCCTGGCTGTGCGGCGCGGTGCTGGCCGCCACCACGATGTCGCTGCACCACAAGCTCTGCCACACGTTGGGCGGGACCCTCGACCTGCCGCATGCCCAGACGCACACCGTCGTCCTGCCGCACGCGCTGGCCTACAACCAGCCGGCCGCGCCCGAGGCGGTCGCCGCCCTGTCCCGGGCGCTCGGCGGGGTCGACGACCCGGCCCGGGCGCTGTGGGAGCTCGCCGGCCGGCTCGGCGCCCCCCGGTCCCTGGCCGAGCTCGGCATGGTGGAAGCAGACATCCCGCGGATCGCCGAGCTCGCCGTCGCCAACCCCTACGCGAACCCACGCCCGGTCACGCGCGAGGGCGTCGAGGTCCTGCTACGCGCCGCCTGGGCAGGGGACGCGCCGACCGCCCTGCGAGAGTAGGGAGGAAGGACGATCCGCACGTGCCTCGCTGCAGTGAGGTGCGGTGGCCTGACGGCCCGGCGGAGAGCGGTCACTCACTGGGGAGGTGCTCGCGCAGGGCCGCGTTCACCACGTCCGGGTCCGTGGCGTTGGGCAGGTGGGCCGCTTCGGGGACCACGAGGAACTCCGCGCCGGGGATGCCCTCGGCGATGAGCCGCACCATGTCGACCGGCGTGGCAGGGTCCTCGGCGCCGGCGATGGCGAGCGAGGGCGTGCTGATCCCGCCGAGCCGGTTCCGGACGTCGAACGAGCCGATCGCTTCGCAGCAGGCGGCGTAGCCCTCGGCCGGGGTGGTCCGCAGCATGGTCAGCAGTCGTTCGGCCTCGCCTGGATGCCGTGCGGCCCAGGGAGCGGTGAACCAGGTGCCCGTGCGTGAGGGCACGAGGAACTCGGTCCCCTGTTCCCGCACCTGCTGGGCCCGCACGGCCCAGGAGGGCGGGTCGGCGAACCGAGCGGCCGACGCGATGATCGCCAGCCTCTCCAGCCTGTCCGGGACGGTCAGCGCCAGGTGCAGGCCGATCGCTCCGCCGATGGACACCCCGGCGTAGGAGAAGCGGTCGATCCCCAGCCGGTCGAGCAGGGCCAGCACGTCCC
The DNA here is from genome assembly GCF_054050595.1 of Geodermatophilus sp. SYSU D00779. Lineage (NCBI taxonomy): Bacteria > Bacillati > Actinomycetota > Actinomycetes > Geodermatophilales > Geodermatophilaceae > Geodermatophilus > Geodermatophilus sp. SYSU D00779. Next base: position 21,633 of record NZ_JBJGZQ010000035.1, on the reverse strand, counting down.
CGGCCAGGTCGGCCATCGTGCAGGCGCCCGGTACGACCTCCGAGCCACCGTGCCCGCGGAGGTCGTAGCGCACCACCCGGTAGGTGCGGGCGAACTCCACCGCTTGTGCGTCGAACAGGCCGGTGTCGGTGCCCAGCGACGGTCCGAGCACGAGCGCCGGCGCATCGACCGGGCCGTCCTGGACGTGCTGGAGTCGCGCTGTCGAGGTCACCCGGTCCTCCCGCGCGTGGCCGCGCCGGCTGCGGGGGCGAAGCCGAAGCGGTGGTGGTCCCAACCGTCGCGCAGCGGCCCCCAGTAGTCGAAGCGCACCTGCTTGACCGCGTACCGCCAACCCTCGACCGTACGGACGACTCTGTCGGAGTAGCGCCCGGCGGCGACGTGCGGGACGTCGTCGACGACGCACGGCTGCCACAGCACCGAGCGCACCGCTGCGGTGTCGCCGTCCACCGCGATCTCGTGGTTGGAGACGTGGTGCCAGAACCTCATCCCGCTGTCGGCGAGGCCGCTGAAGAAGGCCAGCAGATCGGCCGAACCGGTGACGACGGCCAGCCCGTCGAAGATCCCGTCCGCCGTGAACAGCGCCACGAGCCCCGGCCAGTCACCGGTGTCGACGAGCCGGCAGTAGGCGGCATCCAGGTTCCGGATCGCCTCGACGTCCTCGAGCCGGCGCAGCCGCGCCTCGAGATCGCTCACGGGTTCGCCGACAGGGCCGAGGGGTGCTCGGTGAGCGGGGTGACCGAGATGGTCATGAACGGGAACAGCGGGAGGTTCCACAGGATGTCGTGGAGCTCGTCGGTGCCGGAGACGTCGAAGACGCTGATGTTGCTGTACTGGCCGACCACCCGCCACAGGTGCACCCAGACGCCCTTGCGCTGCAGTTCCAGCGCGCGGGCCTTCTCCGTGGCCAGCAGCGTGGCGCGCTCATCGGGGTCGAGGTCGCGGGGGACGGCGACGTCCATGCGGACGTGGAACAGCATGCTCAGCTCCTCGCTGGTGGGGTGCGGGTGGACCGGGCGACGGCGGCGGGGTCGAGTTCCACCCGAGCCCCGACCCGTCGGACAGGGGCAGCCCTCCGGGACGGGGTGCACCGGGACGCCGGGACTGCGGGCCCAGGCGTCGTGCACGGCGCGCCCGACCCCGGCCTCCGCGCAGGGTCGGCGTTGGCGACGTCGTTCATCGCCGTTGGGGTCCCGGCGATGCCGTCGACCCGGCTGCCGAGCAGGAGCGGGGGCAGGCACCGACCGACGACCGGCTGCATCGTCACCACCGACTCACCGTCCCACCACGGGCCGCCAGGGCGACGCCCTCACCTGTGCCCGTCATGCCGTTCCGCGGTGACCCGCACCAGGAGGATCGGCTGGGCGTCCATGCCGGTGCGGGCGAGCCGGTGCGGCCGGGCCAGGGGGACGTCGCGGACGGTCGTCCTGACGCGCTCGACAGCCAGGTCGCTCATCCCTGTCAGCGTCGGTTGGCGAAGATCGAGACGTCGTCGTTCCCGATCAGGTCGGGAACGGTCCAGCCGTCGAGGTCGTACTCGGCAAGACACGCTTCGGCCAGGCCCTTCATCTGCGCGGTCGTGCCCATGGCCTCGGCGGTGAAGAGCAGTTCAGCGCGCACGCCCTCGTGGTTGCCGGAGTAGTTGCGCTCGTAGAGCTCGTGCCGGCCACCGAACTCGGTGCCGACCGAGTCCCACAGCGCCTTCATCAGCTTGACGCGGTCCACCGCCTCGATCCCGTTCGAGCCCCGGACGTACCTGTCCAGGTAGGGCCGGACCTCCGGGGTCTTGAAGTCGATCGCGTGTGAGTTGAGGTAGATCAGCCCGCTCGACACGTCCTGCTGGATGATCTCCTTGACCCGCGGATAGCCCTGCATCATGAACATCCGGTAGGTGAACGCGTACTCCAGCTTGGGCAGCAGTGCGCCGTCCTTCCACTCGTCCGGGGTCCGGGCCAGCGCGTCGGACAACGCCCAGAAGACGTTCCGCCAGCCGATGACCTCACCGGCGCGGGTCTGCACGCCGCGGAAGTCCTTGGTGCCGGTTGCCTCGAGCGCCTTGAGCAGCAGCCCGGCGATGAAGTCGAGCTTGACGGCCAGCCGGGTGCAACCGTGGAGGGCGAAGCGCGGCAGGAAGCCCGACTGCGGGAAGAAGTCGTTGATCTTCTCGACGTCGCCGTAGACGAAGACGTTCTCCCACGGCACGAGCACCTTGTCGAAGATGAAGATCGTGTCGTTCTCGTCCAATCGGCTCGACAGCGGGTAGTCGAACGGGCTGCCCATGACCGCGGCCTGCTGGCTGTAGGAAGCCCGGCAGATCAGCTTCACGCCGGGTGCGCTCATCGGCACCGTGCAGATGAGCGCGAACTCCTTCTTCCTGATCGGCAGCCCATAGTGGGCGATGAAGTTGTAGTTGGTGATCGCCGAGCCGGTGGCCACGACCTTGGCACCGGACACGACCAGCCCGGCGTCGGTCTCCTCCTCCACCCTCATGAAGACGTCGCCGACCTCGTCGGGCGGCAGGTTGCGGTCGACCGGCGGGTTGATGATCGCGTGGTTCCAGTAGAGGACCTTCTCCTGCGACTCCCGGTACCAGCGCTTCGCATTCTCCTGGTAGGGGTCGTAGAAGTCGCTGTTCGCGCCCAGGGTGCCGAGGAAGCTGGCCTTGTAGTCGGGGGAGCGGCCCATCCAGCCGTAGGTCATCCGGGCCCAGGCCGCGATGGCGTCGCGGTCGGCGACCATGTCCTCGACCGAGTGCGGCGCCCGGAAGAAGGGATGGGTGACTCCACCGTTGCCGGTGTCGGTCGGCGTCGTCACCACGTCCCGTCGGGCGGGGTCGTGCAGGGCGTCGTACAACCGGGCGGTCATTCGCACGGAGTTGCGGAAGGCCGGGTGGGTGGTCACGTCGGCGACCCGCTCCCCGTAGATCCACACCTCGCGGTCGTCGCGCAGGCTCTCCACGTACTCGTCGCCGGTCATCGGCCGACTGGCCGAGGGCGTGTCCGGGGCGGCGGGAACGTTGGCCGGGCGTTCTTGTTCGAGTGTCACGGAGGGCCCCTTCTGCATCGGTGGAGTCGGGTCGGTGGTGCGCGGCGCCGTGGTGCAGCGGCGTGTCCGGTCAGGGCGCGGCCCGGGAGCGGTGCGGGCGCAGGGGGGTGAAGCTCGGGTGGGCGCCGAACCAGCCGAACTCGGGGCTGTCCAGCGACGCGGCCCAGTGGACGCCGGTGGCCGGAGGGGCCAGTTCACGGAAGCGCCCGCCGAAGAAGAGGAGGGGATCGGCGTCGGTCACGGCCAGGTCGGCGACCTCGCCGATGACGATCAGGTGGTCCCCGCCGTCATAGGTGCGCCAGGGCAGGCAGGAGATGGTGGCGGCGTTGCCGACGAGGACCGGGGCCGTCGGCCCGTCGGCCCACGCCGGCTCGGGGTGCTGGGGGCGACCGGCGAAGTGCCAAGCGGTGTCGAGCTGCTCCGTGGACAGGACGTTGACCGCGAAAGGTGCGCTCTCCAGGTACCGGCGGGCCCTCGACTCACGGGTGACCGTGACCTGGCACAGCGGCGGATCGAGCGAGACGGCGGTGAACGCGTTGACGGTGGCGCCGTGCGGGACGCCGTCGTCCTTCGCGCAGGTGACCACGGTGACCCCGGTGGCGAACCGGCCGAAGGCGTTGCGGAGGGTGCGGGGGTCGAGCGGCATCGACGCCTCGCTTCCTCGTGTACGGCCGCACACGGTGCCCGCTCAGCGCGGGGAAGTGTGCGCTGAATCACATCCCGCGTCAACCCGAGCCGGAGGATGCGGCGCCGAGCGGCTGCGGGGGACGTCAGTGGCGCCTGCTCGTCCTCAGCAGCGCCGTCACTCTCCCGATGCCGTCGACGGATCGGCACGCTGCAGTCGGTCTCGATGGCCTGGAGGTCCTCCTCGGCTGCCGTTCGGGGCGACCGCCAGATCTCCTGCAGCAACGAGCCAGCGGCGGAACCGGCGTGTCCTGCGCAGGGCGAGGCAGGCCTTGCGAGCGTGCCCGGCTCGCCGTGCCCGTTCGGCCGGTGACAGCTGCATCCCGGCCGTGTCACCGTCGCGGCCCGGGCAGCGTGGCCTCACGGACACCAGGATCCCCGAAGCGCAACAGCCGCCGCCGTGTCCGTTCCGCGGTGGCCGCGAACCGCGGTCAGGTGCCGCAGTCCGGCCTGGCGTCCCACCGCGGTCCTCGGAACCGGGAGAGGCACGCCCGGATTGACTCCGCCGCCCCGGCCCGGACAGGGACCTGTGGCCGTGTGCGGCGCTCGGCCGTCGCCCTAGCGTTGCTGCCGCGGTGCGCGCGCTCCCCACGCGGGTGCGTGTCCACCGAGTTGGACGAGGAGCAGCCATGCCGCAGGGACTGTCGACTCCGATCCCCCTCCGTGCCGGTCATCCCGCTGGTGAACCGCCCGCCGGTGCGGCTGCACACTGGCTCCGCCGGCCGGCCCGGCGCGGGCGCGCTGACCCGGCGCCCCACCGATGCGTCGGGCGAACCGACCGCCGGTGCTCGTCGACCCGGTCCCGGTCTGCCTGGTGGGTGAGGCCATGGTGAGGGTTCCTGCTGCGTTCGGCGGGCCGGTGAGCCCGGCCGGTGAGACGGAGCGGGGTGCGGCATGAGCCCCGAGTCCCGCCGGGTCGCCGGCATCGTCCTCATCGTCCTCCCCACGGTCGTCATCGGCGGGGTCAGTGTGCTCAGCCTGCTGATCGGCGACCCGGGCTACCGGGACAACCCGCTGCGGCAGGACCTGTGGCGTGCCGGTCACGCGCACGCGGGCGTGCTGTTGCTCCTGTCCCTGGTCGCCCTCCGGTACGTCGACGAGACCAGGCTGCCCGAGCGCGCCCGCTGGTTCGTGCGGCTGGCCTTTCCCACCGCCGCCGTCCTGCTGCCCGTGGCGTTCTTCCTGTCCGTCCTGATGCCGCAGGACCGGGAGCCCAGCGCGGTCATCCACCTCGCCTACGCCGGGGCGGTCGTCCTCGTGTCCGGGATGCTCACCCTCGCCGTCGGCCTGCTCCGGGGGACGACGTCACCGTCGGCCCGGGGCGGGTCACCGTCACCCGAGGCACTGGCGCCGCCGGCCCCGCGTGACCCGCATCGCCGTGCCTCCTCGCCCACACCCCCGATGGGTCGATCCTCATGATCTTCCTCGTCGTGCTCGCGCTCGCGACCGTGGTGGCCGCGCTCGTCCTGTGGCCGTCGTCCGGCCGCCGCTCCGCCCGCCGAGCGGCTCGTCTCGGCATGGCCACCGCCATGGTCTTCGCCGGGGTGGCCCACTGGGTGATGCCGACGCCCTTCGTCCAGCACCTGCCGCCGTGGGTGCCCGCCGCGGAGGCCCTCGTCCTCGCGACCGGTGTGATCGAGATCGGCCTCGGCCTCGGCCTCCTGCTCCGCCAGCCGTGGCGGCGCCGCGCCGGGCTCGCGCTCGCGGTCTACCTGGTCGCCGTCTTCCCGGCCAACGTGTACGTCGCGGTCGCAGGCGTCGAGGTCGAGGGGCAGCCCGGAGGCTGGTACCCCTGGCTCCGACTGCCCTTCCAGGTGCTGTTCGTCGCCTGGGCGCTGTGGAGCACCGAGTGGGACCTCCAGCAGCTGCGCGCTGCGGCGAACAGGCTCGTCGGCAGGACCTCTCGGGCCGAGGAGGTCTCGCCGGCGACCTCCCGGGCGGAGGGGTAGAGGGGCCCAGTTCGTCCGGGCGGCACCCGCGGGGGCTCCACCGCGGTCGCCGAGGAGCGGCACGCAGGTACCGGCGGGCGCACACTGCGGACGACGTCGCCACCGAGGAGGAACCGGTGACCCTGTACGGGACCCTCGCCCGATCGGACCAGCAGACCCTGCGGCTGTCACCGCTGTGGATGTCCAGCGCACTCGTCGGCCGGACGCGGCTGGAGACCTGGGAGCTGCAGGCGATCTGGGACGCCGTTCGGGCCACGCTGCCGACGACCGCCGGGCTCGGCACCGAGGTGCTCCAGGCGACGCTGGACGATCCCGACCTCGTGGCGGCGTACGAGCGGGACGGCCGCCCCGTCACCACCGGCCTGCTCGCGGCGGCGACGGTGTCGGCCGGGCTCGGCGCTGGTGCCGCGAGCTCGATGAGATCTGCTCTGCTCGCCGTCGGCGACGGGGTCGCGCGGGCGCGGGGGCCGTTCGGTCGCTCCATCAGCCGCCAGGATGCCGACACGCTCGAGCTGCTGGCCGAGATCATGGACCTGAGTGACGCGGACCCGCACCGCCTGTTCGCGTTCGTCTGATCCCTCACGGCGCCACTGGACAGCCGCCAGGACCGGCTCAGTCGGATGTGGCTGGGGGCTCGGGGTGGTCACGGGGTCCCAGCCCTGTTCGGATCGACTCAGCGTGCAAGGGACGCCGCGGTGCAGCTGTCCCTGTGCCACGCCGAGTGCGTGGTCCGACAACCTCCGGTGGGCCACCGGAGAGCAGCTGGACAGGTGGCCGTCGCCGGGGACGGGGTCGGGGAGGTCGACGACAGCGAGGACCTCGGGGCGGCCGGAGAGGGCGATGTGCAGGTCCCGCCCATGGGGAGGCCACGGGCCGGGGCGGCCGACGACCGGACTCGAGGGTGACCGTGCTCAGAACAGCGGCGACAACTCGAACTCTCGGGGTCAGGGCTGTTCCACCCTGTGCAGCCACACCGCGGAGGTGGCAACCGGGCGGCCGCCGACCGCATCGACCTGTGCCGACCCCGCTGCGGCGCACGATCGGTGCCAAGGTGTGGGGTCGACGTGGCGACGGTGCCGTTGACCTCGCCACTCCCCGTACCCCGAGGAGCAGGTCATGGTCGTGCTTCACACCGCGATAGCCATCGCCGTCATCGTCGCGCTCATCATCAAGGTCAAGGTCGACCCGGTGATCTCGCTGATCATCGGGTCGCTCTATCTCGGCCTCGCGACCGGTGTCGGCTTCACGGCGACGCTGACGGCGATCGCCACCGGCTTCGGCGAGATCATGGGCGAGGTCGGCCTGCTCATCGGCTTCGGCGTGCTCATCGGGGCGATGCTGCATGCGATCGGCGCCTTCCGGAAGATGGTGACGATGCTCGTCGAGCGAGTCGGCGCGCACCGGCTCCCGTATGCGATGACGGCGGCGATGTCGACGATCTTCCCCTCGATCTACGTGGACGTGCAGGTCGTGCTGGCTTCTCCGGTGGCGCGTTCGACCGCACCGTTCATCGGCCGGACGGGCTTGCCGCACATGTCCGGTGCGCTGGGGACCGGGATCTTCGCCGGCTACGTCTTCGTGATCCCGGGACTGGCCGCGGTCTCCATCGCGGGCCTGCTCGAGATCCCGCTCGGCACCTGGCTGATCTACGGCCTCGTGCTGGGGCCGTTGACCGCGATCGTCACGACGCTGGTCTTCCGGTTGCTCCTGCGTGGCCGCTACTGGAACGAGGCCAGGGACGAGCACGTCGACGAGGCGATGGTCGAGCAGGAGACCACCGAGCTGGTCGAGGACGACAGCGCGACGCCCCCGCTGCTCGTCTGCCTGCTGCCCATCCTGGTGCCGCTCGTGTTGATCGCGTTCGGTGCCTTCGCCGAGCTGTTGGGGTTCTCCAACGACTTCATCGCCTTCCTCGGCGACGCCAACTTCGCGCTCTTCGTCGGCCTGGTCGGTGCCTATGTGCTCTGCCGGCGCACCCTGGGCTCGGAGGGCACGGACACGGCGATGAGCGAGGGCTTCCACACCACCGGCGCGATCCTCCTCATCACCGGTATCGGTGGGTCCCTGGGTGCCGTCATCGGGGAGACCGGGCTCGACACGATCCTGGCTGACCTCTTCACCGCCGACGCGGGGGCACCGGTCATCCTCAGCATCCTGCTCGCCTGGTTCATCGCGGCGGTGCTGCACCTGGCGATCGGATCGGTGTCGGTGGCGGCCATCACAGCCGCGGGGATCATCGGCCCGGTGCTCGGGTCGATCAACGTCTCGCCGCTCGTCATCGGCCTGGCCATCGCCTCGGGCGCGATGTTCGCGCTCCAGGTCAACAGCAACTTCTTCTGGATGTACAAGTCGCTGCTGGGACTGTCGACCCAGGGCACCTTCAAGACCCTGACGATGGTCACCTCCGTCGCTTCGGTCGTGTCGCTGCCGATGGTCATGGCGGTGGCGCTCATCGCGTAGGCGGCGCGGAGTTGTGACCCGGGACCGGCGCAGCCGACCCGGGCTGACGTGCCGCCTCAGGATCGGGGATGGTCCTGCTGGACCTCACGGTCGGGGAGGTCCTCGACGGTCACGGGCGCGGGGGTGGCGGGTCCGAAGACCCTCGTGGCGGCCGCGATCGTGCCCTTCAGGACGTGCTGCATGTAGTTCGCGGCGGCCATGGGACCCAGGCCGAAGGGCAACAGCCCGGCGAGGAGCGGCGGTCCGACCGCCAGCGCCCATGCCCGGAGGATCTCCGACTGCGAGGCGGCGATCTCCTGCCGATCCTTGGCCGTCAGCGCCGCCAGGGCGTCGTACGCAGCGGGCTGCCCCAGCAGGGACGCGTGGGGGCCGAGGATCGCCTCGGGACGGATCCGGCCGGTCTTGTCGAGCCTGACCGCGCCGTCGGTGAGGACCAGCAGGACGGCGATACGGGTCAGTTCGGGGTCGGTGAGGTCCCTGTCGTGGAGCAGTCCGACCTTGATGGCCGCGCTCACCGCCTCCTTGAGGACCTCCCTCAACGCGACCGGGAGTGCGGCGGCCGAGATGACCGTGCCGTAGCCGGGGAGGATCGACGGCAGGGAGTAGGAGACCGCTCGGGCCGCCCTGATCCGATTGCCGCGTGTCACCTGGCCGACCAGGTCTCCCGGTGCGACCAGGGGCTTGCCCGCACGGGCCTTGTCGACGACCTGCTGGGCCTCCTCGAGTGAGGGTTGGAGAGTCCGGTTGATCAGTGCCATCGCACGCTCGACGGTGGACTCGATGTCGAACTCCGGCTTGGGGAAGGTGAAACCGCTGGTCATGTCGGTCTCCTGTCCGTTGGCGACTCACGGAGGATGCCAGCGGGCCGCTCCGGAAGGGGGACAACAGCGTCCGACCGTCGGCCGGGTCACCGACTGCTACGAAGCCCCGGTCGGCGTCGCGGTCGTCACCGTGCTGCCGATCGGTCCGCGCAGGCCGTCCGATGAGGGCCGCTGCTCGACGCCGGTCCGGCGGTCCGGGGACGTCCGGATCGAGCAGCTGCCGCGCCCGCGGGGAGCCGGGGCGACGTCCGGATCCGGGATCTCGGGCACACGCTGTCGCCGAGGACCGAACGTGGACGCCATCGACGCGAGGTGTGGCCTGGAGCCGCCCCCAGGGGCAGCGAGGTGGAGGGCGGTCGGTCGCTGGGGCGACCGTCCACGACCGACGAACCACCATCGGCGTCAGACGCCCACCAGCAGGGGCCGACGAGCTGCTCGAGGGTCGACCTGCCGTCCACCACCGGCCAACGGTCGCCGATGGCAGCAGGACCAACTCGCAGGGTCGGCTCTCCCGGCGCCGATGGCCGTAGCTCAGCAGGGGTGCTGTACGTCGAGGAGCGACCCCGGTCCCCGTCGTCAGGCGGCAGACCCGCGCACCGGCCCCACCTAGCGTCGCTGAGCGACGGCGACCCGCGAGGGCGTCGAGCCGACCAGCGAGGGGACGGACCGAGATGTCGCGCAGGAGACTCACCACGGTGGCGCTCATCGCCGTCGTGTGGACCGCGATGCTGTCCCTCGGCGGTGTCGCCGCGGAGACCGTGATGCTGTACCCGAACATCTTCGGGGACCCACCTGCGTCGCTGGATCGGGCACGGGAGTTCCTCGTCGCCGGAGGCCCCAGCGACTACTTCCCGCCCCTGGGGGCCGCAGTGGTGGTCAGCGGCCTGGCTGCGACCGTGTTGACGTGGCGGGATCCGCGGCTGCGGTGGTGGATCGTCGGCGCTGCCGCTGTCTTCATCGCCTGCGACTTCGTGTTCTCGGTGCTGTTCTTCTGGCCGCGGAACGAGATCATGTTCATCGACCCGGTCGGCACCCACACGCCGGAGCACCTGCGTCAGGTCGCCGGCGAGTTCGTCGCCGGCCACTGGGTGCGCCTGGCCGGCGGCGCGGTGACCGCCGCCCTGACCTTCACCGCGCTGCTGCGCTGGGTCCGCGCCACCGCCTCCGTCCCGGACCCGGCCGAGCCGGTCGGTGCCGGCCGGTGACCGCTGTCGTGACCGTGCTGCCCTGCCGCACCGGGCCCGCGGTCCACGCCACGCACGGCACCACCCGGCCCATCCCCGCGGGCCGAGGCGACCACAGAGCACGAGTGCCTCGGGGAAGACCGACATGCGCGACGGAGCCGGGGGACTGCGGGCGTGCGCGGTGCGCGCGGTCGCCGCCCGCGCCCCCCGCTGTGCGGGCGGAGAGCTGCGGGAGCTCGGCGGCGCGGTGCCGCACTCGAGGCCGACGCGCTCCTACCGCCGGTCTGCCCGGTCCGCCACGGCACCGTCATCGCACGCGGACCGAGAGCACCACCGTGCAGGAGGGGCGGCTGCAGGTGGTCGTCGGCCGCGGCACTCGCGTGCTCAGCGCGGGCGAGACGGTGGCGGTTCCCCCCACGGTGACCCACGGCTTCTCCGACCCCTTCGACGAGCCGGCGCGGATCCGCATGCGGGAGACCTCCGCCGGGCCCCTCGAAGAACGGTTCCGTGCGCTCGCCGGCAGCGGGCGGATCCCGCCGATCGGGGTGCTCGCCACGATCAACGTGCGCCACCGCCTGTCCTTTCGCCGTCCACGGGGTCCCGGACCTGGTGCAGGAACCGCTGTGGCGACTGTTGGCGCGGGTCCACCGAGTCCGCCTCCGGCTGTCGTCGCCGGCTCGACGGTGAGGGTCTCCTCGGAGCGATCGCCGCGTCGACGCGCGGGGATGTCCGCCGACCCGTCCGGCTCCCTACCCTGACGCCGTGCCCGACTCCAGGGACGTGTCCGCGCACAGAGGCGAGGTCCACCGACGCCGGGCCGACCTGCTGCTCGCGCTGACGCAGACCCTCACCGTGGCGCTGGTCATCGCCGCCGATCTGGAGGGGACCGGCCGGGCCACCCCCGGCGCCTACCTGTTCGCCGTCGGGTTCGGCGCCCTGGTCCTGGTGGGCCGCCGCGCCCCCCGCCTCGTCCTGGCGCTGACCGTGTTCTGCGTCTTCGCCTACTACGCCCTCGGCTTCCCGCCGATCGGCATCGCCCTACCGGCCGTCGCCGCGCTCTACCGGGCGGCCGACGTCGGTGCCCTCCGCTGGGCGGTCGGCGCGGGGACGGTGCTGGTCGCCGTGGCCGCCTGGGCCCGGGTCGCCGAGGGGCTGCCCACCACGTACCTGCTCAGCTACGAGTTGTTCACCAACGTGGCGCTCGTTGCCGCGGCGATCGCTCTCGGCGTGAGCGTCCGTGCCCGGCGGCAGGCCCGGTTCTCCCAGCAGCGGCTGCGGGCGCTGGCGGCCGCTGAACAGGCTCGCGAGGCCGAGGGCCGGCTGCAGGCCGAGCGCGTGCGCATCGCCCAGGACCTGCACGACTCCGTCGGCCATGCCATGTCGGTGATCGCCCTGCACGGCAACGTCGCTGCCGAGGCCATCGGCTGGGACGACGAGGTGGCCCGGCGGGCGGTCCAGCAGATCGGCGAAGCGACCTCCACCCAGCTGCGGGAGTTGCGGGCCACCGTGAAGCTCCTCCGTTCCCCGACGGGCGACGCCGAACGGGGAGCGGTGAGCCTCTCCGGGCTCGGGCGCCTGGCGGACGCCGCCCGGGAGGCCGGGGTCGTGGTGGATCTCGACGTCACCGTCGGAGAGGGGTGTCTCGACGGTGCCATCGAGGCGGCCGCCTACCGGATCGTGCAGGAGTCGCTCACCAACGTGATCCGGCACTCCGGAGCCGCCCGTGCGGCGGTCACCGTCGGCGTCCGTGGCGACCAGCTGGAGCTGGTGGTCGCCGACGACGGTCCGGGAGGTCGCCCGGTTGTGCCGTCGTCATCGGGGAGTGGTCACGGCCTGGTCGGCATGCGGGAGCGGGCCGTCGTGCTCGGTGGGCAGCTCACTGCCGGGCGCGGCGGAGCCGGCGGCTTCCTGGTGTGCGCGACGCTGCCGGTGAGGTTGGACCCGTGATCCGGATCGTGCTGGTCGACGACCAGGAGCTCGTGCGTGCAGGGCTGCGGACCCTCGCCGAGCGCGACGGCGACATCACCGTCGTCGGCGAGGCCGGCACCGGTCGCGCGGGCCTGGCACGCATCCGCGAACTGCGCCCCGATGTCGTCCTCATGGACGTCCGCATGCCGGAGATGGACGGCCTCCAGGCGACGCGCGAGGTCGTGGCGGACCCGCGGTTGAGAGACGTCCGTGTGCTGGTGCTCACCACCTTCGACGAGGACGAGCACGTGTTCGAGGCCATCCGTGCCGGCGCGGCCGGTTACCTCCTCAAGGACGTCTCACCGACGGACCTGCGCCAGGGGATCCGCGTGGTGGCCGCGGGCGAGTCGCTGCTGTCACCCTCGGTCACCCGGACGGTGCTGCGGTCCCTGGCCGACCGGCTGCAGGCCGCGGTGGACGACACGCCGCTGCAGGCGCTCACCGAGCGGGAGAGGGAGGTGCTCGCCCTCGTGGGTCGGGGTCTGTCCAACCAGGAGATCGCCCAGGAGCTGTTCCTCTCCCCGGCAACGGCACGCACCTACGTCTCCCGACTGCTGACCAGACTCGACGCCCGCGACCGCGCCCGCTTGGTCGTGCTCGCCTACGAGACCGGGCTGGTCATCCCGGGGACGTGAGTCCGCGCCGGCCGGCCGGGCGCCAGGTGTACCGACCGGGGAGGTGATCCGGGGGAGAAGCGCTGAGTCAGGCGCCGGACGACGCCCGGGTCACCCGTTCTCGCTGGTGGCCCGCTTGGCGCGGCTGGGCTGCACCCGCATCGGCTCGCCCGGCATCTTCGGGGAGCGGTACCCGGAAGCGCTGTCCAGAGTGGCAATACTGCAGGTCGGGGACGAGCGCGGACAGGTGGGTCGTCGGGCGAGTTCTCGCGCCCGGAAGCCGCTCGGATGCCGTCCCGCGCCCCTCCCGGTCCTGATCCCCGCCCCGCCGTCGAGCCGGTCACCCATCCGTCCGGTGCGAGGCGTGGAGAGGGGGTCACCGGCCACGGGCCTCTCCGCCGTGTCCGAGGAGGAGCACAGCGCGTCCACACATGCCGGTGCCGGCACGGAGGTGCCGGTCAGCCGTAGACGTCGGCGCGGTGCGAGATGCGCACGACCCTGACGAGGACCTCGTCGTCGTGGATCGAGTAGATGACGCGGTACTGGCCCCGTCGCGCGGACCAGTAGCCCTCGAGCTCGAAGCGCAGCGGCCTCCCGGCGCGGTACGGGTCCGCAGCCAGCGGCCCGTAGAGGAAGTCGACGACGGCGACAGCCACCGGCTCGGGGAGGTCCCGCTCGATGGCCCGCTTGGCCGCCGCCGAGAGGACGACGGTGTGGCGACGAGGGCCGGTCACCGCCGGCGGGCCGCGAGTGCGGCCCGCACCTCGGCCTCGCCGTAGACCTCACCGGCGGCCATCGATTCCTCGGCCTGCCTGATGTCCGAGCGCGCTCGGGGATCGGAGAGGATCTCCAAGGTCTCCATCAGGGACTCGTAGTCCTCGACGGCGAGGATGACCGCGACCGGACTGCCGTTCCTGGTCACGGTGACGCGCTCGTGCGTGCCGGCGACCTCGTCGATCACCTGGCTGAAGTGCGCCTTGACCGCCGCCAGCGACCGGATCGTCATGACCTCAATCATGGTCAACGGTCAGCTGCGGTCAAGGAGCTCGGCTGGGGTCGCCGGGGATGCGGTGTGGCTGGAACCTCGCAACCGGTGGATCGACGACGGTCGTGATCCAGCCACCTGGTGCGACGTGGAGGCTCCCGGTCCGCAGGCCGTCCTCGCCGAGGGTCGCCTGCAGTGCTCGCGTCCACGCCTCGTCGTCGGGGTCGATCGTTGCTGCACCCGGACGCGCGAACGCGATGGCGGTGTGAGCTGGCTCGTACGAGGGACCCTCGGCGAGGAGCGTGCCGCGGAGTTGGCGGACGAGGTTGACCGCGGGTGGCTCGGGTCGCGGACGCCGCCGGTCGAGGTCAGGACCTGCCCGAGCCCGTGACCGTAGGATCCAGAAGAGGGACACTGTCCGCCCGTCGACAACGGGCTCTGACAGCACCTCCGACCACCACGGACTCAGTTCGGCGGCGGTGGCGATGGGGACGGGTCAACGGCGAAGCGGTGACCTGCCGGCAGGTTCGTGCCATTCACCGACGCCCCAGGACGTCGCCCACAACCGACGGCTCGGACCGATCAGGCGAGTGGCCGGCGCCCTGACTCGTGAGACGACGGAGCCCACCTGCAGTCATCGGGCCGGCGAGCCACGTGCTGCTACGCCAGCAGTGACACCGCCGCCATCCGTTGCAGGTGCCCGACGTAGGTCTCGAACGTCCAGCCCCATGTGCCCACCAGGCGCTGGTAGAGCGTCGGATCGATCAGGACGTCGGCGATGGCGGCAGCTTGTTCGGGCTCGAGTCCCGGCGGCAGCCCGCCGAGGTCGGCGACGCGGCCGACGACATCTCGGGCGCCCTCGGCCCGCTGGTCGTCGGTCGTGGCAAGGAGGGTCGCAGCCTCGGGGTCGGCGTCGGCCGCCACGACGAGGACGTGGTAGAGGGTGGCGAGCCGCTGGTTGATGGCGGCGTTCATCGCCATCCATGCGGCGAGCAGTTCGGCAGGGTCCTCGCCCTGCATCATCCGCTGCACCTCCGGCCGGTCCGCGATGGCCACCGGTTCCTCGTCGCCGGCCAGCGTCCAGTCGAAGGCGAGCTTCAGTACGGCGGCCTTCGCGCCGACCGAGGTGAAGACGGTCCTGCGGCTGACACCTGCACGCTCCGCGATGGCGTCGATCGTGGTCGGGACATAGCCGCTCTCGACGAACAGCGCGGCTCCGGCGTCGACGATCCTCCGGCGCGTGGCCCGCGACTGCTCATTGCGCAGGGCGGAGCGGTACGGGCGGCCGCCGGCCGTCATGCGTGTAGCTCCGCGAGCCCCGTCGGCCGACTTGACAACACTGGTAGTGTAATGAACACATCTAGAGTGTATCGGGTGATGGGACCATGGATGTTCTCATCGTCGGTGCCGGGCCCACGGGCCTGACCCTCGGCGCGGCTCTCGCCCGGCGCGGCCATCGGGTCGTGGCCGTCGACAGGGACCCCGGTCCTGCACCTGACGGCTCGTGGCGGCGCCGGGGTGTGATGCAGTTCCAGCAGGCGCACGGGTTCCGCCCGCAGGTGCGCGACCTGCTGCTCGCCGAGTGGCCCGAGGCCTGGCACGCGTGGCTCGACCTCGGCGCGGAACCGATCGACCTGCCCGCCCCCGGCGCCTCGGCTCCAGCGGTCGGGGTGCGGTCCCGCCGCGTCACCTACGAGAGAGCCCTCCGCCTGGCGGCAGCAGAGGCCTACGGGCTGACCGTCGCGGTCGGCCACGTCGACGGCCTCGCCGAGCGGGGCGGTCGGGTCGTGGGTGCAGTCGTGGACGGATCGACTGTGCGCGCCGACCTGGTCGTCGACGCGAGCGGCCGCCTCTCCCGGCTGACGCCCCCGCAGATCCGCCGGGACGTCGGCATGGCCTATGTATCCCGGACCTACCGCCGGCACCCGAGCGCGACGCCGGGTGCACCGGCCACGCCGTTCGCGTGGAGCGCCCAGTTCCACGGGTACGACAGCTACGCCTTCCCCCACGAACACGGCCACGTCTCGATCGTGATCATCCGGCCCAGCGCCGACGCCGGCCTGGGCGCCCTGCGTCACCCGGCCGCCTTCGAGGCCGCCTGCCGGGCGATCCCCGGGCTGGCCGAATGGACCGACGCCAGCGTCGCCACGCCCACCAGCGGCGTCATCGTCGGTGGTGGATTGCTCAACACCTACCGGCGGCAGCTCGGTCGGCCCGGTCTGGTCGCCGTCGGTGACGCAGTCGCGACCACGGCGCCCACGGCCGGCCGAGGGCTCGCCATGGCCAGCATGCAGATCGGCGCACTCCTGCAGCTGCTCGACACCGGCGCCGACCCCGCCACCATCGCGGCTCCGTTCGGCGCTTGGTGCGACACGTGGATCCTCCCGTGGGTCGAGGACCACCTCGCCTTCGACGCCGAGGCGGTACGCCGCTGGCAGGGTCACGACCTCGACCTCAGTCAGCCCCTGACCTCGGCCGCCATCGTCGCCGCTGGTCAGGCCGACTCCCGGATCGAACCCCGCGTCGCCGGCTTCCTGGCGATGACCGCGTTGCCGGCGTCGCTAACTGCCGCCGAGCCGCTGGCCCGCGCCGTCTACGGGACCGGCTGGCGTCAGCCGACGGCTGAGGGCCCAACGCGCGACGAACTCGTCTCGATCGCCGAGTGGGCGCGAGCCAGCTCGGGTGCTCGGCTCGAGACATTGGTGGCGCCGATCCCCAGCTACCTCGAGAGGAGCGCATCATGAACGGCCGCCCTCCTCCGATCGCGACGCTGTCGGCGGGCGAGGCGGTGCAGGCGGTCGACGCCACGGCGGTCGTCGAGCAGGGCGTCGACGACCAGCTCGGCACGCATGTGGTCGGCGATCGACCACCCGACAACGGTGCGACTGAAGACGTCGAGGACCGCGGCGCAGTAGACCTTGCCCTCGGCGGTGGGGTGCTCGGTGATGTCGGTGACCCCCAGCCGGTCGGGGCCTCGGCGATGAAGCGGCGCTGCACCAGGTCGTCGTGCACGGCCGGCGCCGGGCCCGCTCGGCGGTGTTTGCGCCGGGCGCAGACGCCGGCCAGGCCGGCGGTGCGCATCAGCCGGACCACCCGCTTGCGCCCGCAGGTCAGTCCCAGCCCCAGCCGGAGCTCGACGTGCACCCGCGGGGCGCCGTAGGTGCCGCGGGAGGCCTGGTGCACCTCGGTGATCGTGACGGTCAGCTGCTCGTCGGCCACCTGGCGGGCACTGGGTGCCCGGCCGCGCCACTCGTAGAAGCCCGATCGCGACACCCGCAGCACCCGGCAGGCCACCGCGACGTCGATGCCGTCAGCGGCGAGCTCGTGGACCAGCCGGTAGATCATTTTGGGCCGGGGAAGGCCTCCCGGGCGAAGTAGGCGCTGGCCCGCTTGAGGATCTCGATCGCCTGCACCCGGTTCTCCCGGCGCAGCCGGACCAGCTCGGTCCGCTCATCGGTGCTCAGCCCCTCGGCGCGACCTGAGTCGATGTCGTCCTGCTTCAGCCACCGCCGCAGGCACGACTCCGCGATGTCCAGGTCGCGGGCGATCTCGGCGATCGGCCTCTCCCGCCGCCGGGCCAGCTCCACGGCTCGACGGCGGAACTCCGGCGGCTTGGCTGCGGGCATCCAGGACTCCTCTCCCGAGGCGATCATCACCTCAGGTCAGGTGTCCGGGAAACCGGGCCAGGCTCCCCCCCATCACCGGCCGTACGCGAGACCGGTGCCGTTTGCCATGCCAGCCGCCTGGTCGGGCGGTGCACCGCGGCTCAAGCCTCCGCGGAGATCCGCAGGTCACGCTGCAGCGCCGGGACTCACCGTTCTGATGACGAGGCGCACGAGTTGCGTACGCCCCCGTTCACAGCGGTCAACTCGCGACGTCCGCGGCAGCGTCGTCACCCAGCGTGAGGTGCCCCATGCTGGCGTCCTGCGCCACGCAGATCGTGATCGGGTGCTCCGGGCCCAGCACTCGGCGGCAGCGCTGCAAGGTGGTCTGGCCCAGGGCGCGGGCCAGCTCGGCCTCGCCAACCTGGCCCAGGGCGACGGTCAGGCCGGCGGCCGCTACCAGGGTGAGCGGGTGGTCCGGGCCGCGCACGCGGCGGCAGCGCTGCAGGGCGTCTTCGCCCAGGGCGCGGGCCGGCTCGGCCTCGCCGAGCTCGGCCAGCGCAAGGGTGAGGCCGGCCACGGCTGAGAGGACGGCGGCGTGGTCGGGGCCGAGCACGCGGCGGCAGCGCCGCAGGGTGTCCTCGCCCAGGGCGCGGGCCGGCTCGGCCGCGCCGAGCTGGGCCAGCGCGAGGGTGAGGCCACCCGCCGCCAACAAGGTGTTTGAGTGGTCGGGGCCGAGCACCCGGCGACAGCGCCGCAGAGTGGTCTGGCCCAGGGCGCGGGCGAGCTCGACTTGACCGAGCTGGTTGAGAGCGGCGATGAGGGCAGTGGCCGATACCAGGGTGGTCGGGTGGTCGGCGCCGAGCACCCGGCGACAGCGCTGCAGGGTGTCCTCACCGAGCGCGCGGGCTGGCTCGGCCGCGCCTAGTTGGGCCAGGGCGCCGGTGAGGGCGGCCGCCGCCCACAGGGTGGTCGCGTGGTCGGGGCCGAGCACTCGGCGGCAGCGCTGCAGCGTGTCCTGACCCAGAGCGCGGGCCGGCGCCGCCTCACCTACCGAGCGCAGGGTGAGGATGAGGGTGCTCGCGGCGGCCAGGGTGTCGGAGTGGTCGGGGCCGAGGACGGACCGCCAGCGATCGAAGAGCGGTTCACAAACAGCCCGGCTGCCGTGGCAATCACCGCGGGCGTGCAGGTAGCGGATGGTGTCCAGGACGAGGTGCCGGCCGGCAGGATCGTGGTCACTCAGCGGGCCGGTGGCGAGCACGTGCGGGGCCAGCGCCGCGTAGCCGGCCCAGGCGACCGGGTCGTCCGGGTCACCGGGGGCGGCGGCAGCCAGCAGAGCAACCACCCGATGTGCGGTGGCCTGCTGCTGGTCCGGGGACAGCTGGTGGCGGATCGCCGCCTGCACCAGCCGGTGCACCCGGAAGCTGTCGGCCTGGCGGTAGGCCAGGGAGTAACCGACCAGTGCACTGACGGTGTCGGTAAGGGCGTCGGGGTCAGCTGCGGCGACGCGCAGCGGCTCCTTGAGGAGGGCGGCGTGGCCGTGGAACAGGGCCAGGGGAATGGGTTCGGGGGCGAGGAAGGCGGCCAGCTCCAGCAGCTGTACCGCGGCCGGGTCCTGATCGCGGAGTCGCTCCAGGGACAGCGCCCAGGCGGTGTCCAGCCGCCCGGAATAGCCGACGACGTCGCCCCGGGATAGCAGGTCGGCCCGGTGGAAGCGGAACCGGCGCAGATAGTCCGCCGGCGGCAGGTCGGTCTGCTCCAGATAGCCGGCGGCCTGGGCGGCGGCCAGCGGCAGGTCGCCGAGTTCGGCGGCTAGGGCATCGGCCAGCTCCTCGCTCATGGCTGGGATGCGGGCGCGTAGGAGCGCGATCGTCTCGGCCCGGGTGAGCACGTCGACCTCCAGCCGCCCACCGAGAGCCCCCCAGCCGGGGAAGCGGGAGGTGATCAGCACGTGCCCCCCGCCGCCGGGCCGGTAGCCAGCGAGGTCGGCCGGTCGTTCGGCGTTGTCGAAGACCAGCAGCCAGCGGTCGCGGCCGTGCAGCTCAGCCAGCAGCCGGTCGACGGTGTCGGCCACCGTGGGCTCAGGGGTGAGGCCCAGTCGTGCGGCGAGAGCGGTCAGCTGCTCGGGGATGAGCACCGGCTGCTCGGCGTCGATCCACCAGACGAGGTCGTAGTCGGTGGCGAAGCGGTGCGCATACTCGATGGCCAGCTGGGTCTTGCCTACTCCGCCCAGGCCGTAGAGGGCCTGCACCACCAGCGTGTCCTGGCCGGCGCGCAGCCGCCGGCGCAGCTCGGTGAGCATGCCGTCCCGCCCGGTGAACCGCGGATTGCGGGACGGCACCTTCCACACCGCCGGCAGCGCGCCGGCAAACCCCGGTCGGTCGCTGGGTGACGGCTGGGGGAAGGGTGGGGGCCCGGTCGGTCTGGTGCCGGCCAGCCGCCTACGCAGCCGGTCTGCGGCTGCGGCCTCGCCCAGGCCGCTCAAGTCCAGCGGGATCATTGGCGCGTACAGCGGGGGCAGGGCGACCGGCTCGATGAGCACGGGCACGATCCGCCCCGCCGCTCCCGCCTGCTGAACGAAGGCTGCCCGCAGTTCGGCGCCGCCGAAAGCGGAGGAGAAGTAGGCCTCGGAACACACCGCCAGCAGCCGGTCCGCCCGCTCCAGCGCCGCGGCCATCCGGGCGACGAAGTCCTCGCCCGGCGCCCAGTCCCACACGTCCAGCTCGACGGTGTAACCGGCCTCGTGCAGTTGCCAGGCCAGCCATTCGGCCCACGCGGTGTCCCGGCCGGCGTGGCTGATGAAGAAGTCGGTCCGCTTTCCGCTGACGCGCCACGGGGTCGCGTCACGAGCAGCAGCATCCGTTGGGCTACCCAGGATCACGGCTTCCCCCTTGCGCGCGACTAAGGAGATCGAGCGTCGAACCAGCCGCTTGATACGGGGGACTCACCGTTTCCATTACGAGGCGCTAGGGTCCGCAGGCCACGTTCACAGCGGGCGATCCGCGCAGGCGGCAGGCGCATCACCGGTGGGTAGGGAATGGCCGCCGCTGGCACCCTGAGTCAGGTATTGCGTGGCCGGATGTTCCGAGCCGAGCACTTGTTGGCAGCGCTGAAGGGTGTCCTGGCCTAGGGGGCGCGCCGATTCGGCCTCGCCCAGCTGCGTGAAAGTGCGGGTGAGGGCGGCGGCCGCCAGCAGGGTGATCGGGTAGTTCGGGCCGAGTACCCGGCGGCAGCGCGGCAGCGTGTCCTCGCCCAGGGCGCGGGCCGGCTCCGCCTCCCCCAGTGCGACCAGGGCGAGGGTCACGCCGGTCGCCGCCCCCAGGGTGCTGCCGTGGTCGGGGCCGAGCATCCCGCGGCAGCGCCGGAGCGTGTCCTCGCCCAGGGCGCGGACCGGCTCCGCCTCCCCTAGCTGGGCTAGGGCGTGGGTCAGGGCGTTCGCCGTCAACAGGGTGGTGGTGTGGTCGGGGCCGAGCACCGAGCAGCAGCGCTGCAGGGTGTCCTGACCCAGGGTGCGGGCCGGTCCGGCCTGGCCCAGCCCGGTCAGGGCGAGGGCCAGGCCGGTCGCCACCCCTAGGGTGACCCGATGATCCGGGCCGTGCACCCGGCGGCAGCGCCGCAGGGTGTCCTCGCCGAGGATGCAGGCCGGCTCCGCCTCGCCGACCGCGACGCGGATGACGATTAGGGTGGCCGCCGTCATCAGGGTGGTGGTGTGGTCGGGGCCGAGGACCCGGTGGCAGCGCTGCAGGGTGTCCTCGCCGAGGACGCGGGCCGGCTCTACCTCGCCGACCGAGAACAGGGCGAGGATCAGGGTGCTGCCGGCGGCCAGCGTGTCGGGGTGGTCGGGGCCGAGGAGGGCCCCCCAGCGGTCGAGCAGCTGTTCGGCGACGGCCCGGCTGCCGGAGCTGTCGCCGTGGGCGTGCAGATAGCGGGCGGTGTCCAGGACCAGTTGCCGGCCGGCGGAAGAGGAGTCGTCCAGCGGGGCAGTGGCAAGCACGTGCGGCGCGAGCTCGGCGTAAGGAACCCAGTTGACTGGGTCCTCCGGGTCGCCGGGGGAGGTCGCGGCCAGCAGCGTCACCACTCGTTGGGCGGTGGCCTGCTGCTGGTCCGGCGGCAGCTGGTGGCGGATCACCGCCTGCACCAGCCGGTGGAGCTGGAAGCCGTCGGGGGAGCGTCGGGCCAGGGAATAGCTGACCAGCACGCCGATGGTGTCGGCCAGCGCGTCGGGGTCGGCGGCGGCCGCCCGCAGCGGCTCCTCCAGCAACGTGACGTACTCGGTGAACAGGCGGACTGGGATGGGTTCGGGGGCGAGGAAGGCGGCCAGCTC
>NZ_JBJGZQ010000034.1:0-43520 GCF_054050595.1 Geodermatophilus sp. SYSU D00779 | reverse complement strand
GAGCTGGCCGCCTTCCTCGCCCCCGAACCCATCCCAGTCCGCCTGTTCACCGAGTACGTCACGTTGCTGGAGGAGCCGCTGCGGGCGGCCGCCGCCGACCCCGACGCGCTGGCCGACACCATCGGCGCGCCGGTCAGCTGTTCCCTGGCCCCGCGCTCCCCCGACGGCTTCCAGCTCCACCGGCTGGTGCAGGCGGTGATCCGCCACCGGCTCGAAACCCGAAGGATTGTTCCTTCAATCAGTGACGAGGACATGGCCGGGTGGGCCGCAGCAATTGGGATGAAGGCTGCGGCCCACTCACCTCAGAGAGATCCGGGGCTAGGAGGTGTGGTCGCGGATCAGTCGTCGATCCACCAGACGTAGTACTTCTTCTCCTGCCCGAAGAATGTCACGGCGGCCAGATCTGATTTGTTGAGCTCCTTGGTGACAGCCTTCGTGTCGTCATCGCTGTTCAAGTCAAATGGAATCTCCTTGAAGTGCCAGTCCTTGTGGTCATGCGAAGGGACATACCAGACATTGAATCGTTTGTGTTGATTTTCCTGTCCGACAGCCGCCACTCTCGCCTTGCGGGCCCTCTTGTCTTTGAGGAGGTGGGTGACGTCCCCCGGTGAGGCGACAGCCGCGAAGGTGTAGTTGTCAGGCACTTCAGGCTTCCTTCCTTCCAGTGTGGGTGAAGCTTCGGGCAGTCCCAATCCTCCGCACCCTGCGTCACGCCAACGTCACCATGCCGTCACCGCCAGTGACCTGCGGAGCCGGGACGGAACGAGATCGTGTGCGACGTCCACCCCGACACGATGTTGGACAACGCCCCAATGCCCCTCATCCGAGAGTCCGTGGACCGGGAGGTGGGCAACATGGCCCGAAACGTCGGTCGGGTCACGGCGGTCCACCCCTTGGCGGTGATGTGGCCGGACCTTCTACTTATGCAAGCCGAGCCGGGGTCCGTTCGTCGTCACGGTGCACCCAACGATGGTCTACCGCATCGGCTGTCCAGTGATTCCCATCCGGCGAGGAGTGTTCGTCGCATTCCTCACCCGCTAGGGCCGCTAGTCCGCTGAGTGGCGCTAGAACCTCCTCAGCATTACCGAGCGTCTCGGGCGCCGCTTGGCCTTGAACGGCCATTCTAGGGCGACTCGCCGGCTTGGAGTGGGCATCGAGGTGGACCCCGTGACAGTGCATCTAACGACCGACAGGCCAGGAACGGCCAAGCAGACAACAAGGGAACCGGTCTACTTCAAAACTGTGGCAAGTTCTCGGCTGCTAACACCAGCGAACCCCAGGAATGGCTGCGAGGGATCATCCCCAGGGGGTACAGGGGTCCCCTCCCCAGGGACCGGCTCAGCGGGGTCGGCGGGCCGCGCCACAGCACGAGCAACTCAACCGCGGGATCCGCCGGCGCACCGACGTCGTCGACATCTTCCCCGACCGCGACGCGCTGGTCCGCCTGGTCGGGGCGGTGCTGGCCCACAACACGGCGAATGGACCGGAGGCCGCCGCTACCTCGGCCTCGACGTCCTCGCCCGCTGCCGGCTGCCGGCTGCCGGCTGCAACCAGTCGACAACACGAACGGATCACCGAGGAGGTGACCATTCCGGCGCTCAGCGCCTGACCAGACCAAGATCACGCGGTAACCGCCAAACACCACGCCCGGGGACTTGACCGTCGCGCGCCATCGTCCCTCTTGCGCCGCTGGCTCCATCGGCACTAGCCCTGTGGGTTGGTGGCGGGCCTGCTGTCGCTCGCCAGCACCAGCGATCCGCGACTCCAAGTCCCGACCTGACATAGCTCTGCCTTGCTGCAACGCCATGCTCCGGGCGAGTGTCCCCGAGTGGGCCGCTCAGGGATAGATCGCCGCCCGACAAGCAACTGGCCGTGCCTCACGGCTCCCTGACGCCTCATGGCATGCCATCGACGACTTTGGCAGGCCGACCCCGGCCGACCTCTGGCGAGTCCTCCTCTGGTAGCTAAGCGGCGATATCACTCCACATAACCCGGTAAGAATTCTGTCGACCATGGCCGGTCAATGCATCGAGTCGGCTGGCCATCTACGCACACTTCCCCATAAGGGTCGACTCCTCGCTCAGAAGGGTCGACACGTGTATAACTTGGAGCCGTCTCCGCTGATTCAAGTTGCAGGGCTTCAGGTAACAGGTAGGAAAGAACGTAGAAATCCCGGTACTGGGTCGGGTGCACCTCCCCAGTGACCGCTAGGGGGCCCGTAGCCTCGGTCAGCGTAAGCGTCTCTTTCCTTCCACTGACGAGCAAATCCGCCTCGAGGTGCCACTTGCATGAGCGCTCGCCGGCGAAAGCCGTAACAGAGAACGCCATCTGTTCGCCTTGGGCAAGGCTGATTGTGTGGGCCGCGAAATACGGCTCGGGAGCACTGCGGGGGGACAATCCATCCCATTCGTGGAAGATTGGGGTTCTGCGATCAAGGTTGACGGTCAACCGCTTCACATCGTTCTGACCTTCGGGAGGAGCGAAGAACACGGCCCCGGAGACCGGCGGTCCACAAGACACGAGCCTTGGGCGAAACTGTGTAATGACTACCGGCTGCGCTCGTTCCCCTCTGAGTGTGAACTGGATGTCCTCTTGCATGAGTCCGTAGGCATCATGTCGCCGTAGCCAATCCGTGTGGCGCGTTTCGTCAGGCGGGTCGACCGGCGTGTCGCGGATGTCGTCAGTAGGCACCGAGGCTGGCGTCGACCACCCGTACAGTGCATCACGCTGAAAGCCCGCCACACTGATGGGCTGTGATGTTGCAACTCGATCTGCCAACTCGTCAGGGTTCAGCCACGAGCGCAGGACGGCTGCGAAGGTTTCGGTTGCGAGACCCGTGACAGCTACAAGTACCGCTCTTAGAAACCAAGCGACCGGCCTTTTCCATAAAGGAGGACGCTCGGCGAGGCGTCCATTGCTCCGGCGACGCCTCGCGGCCGTCTGGCGCGGTCGAGCAACCCTCCTGGCCCCCATCTAACAAGATCACCACCCTGAGTCACTTCCGGATCGACGGCCTCATGCCATCAGAGCCGGATGCAGCATCTACCGACGTATCGCTGTCTCTGGCCGGCGACGCCCCGCCTCGCGGGTCGCCCAACGCGGTCACGCTGAGCCTGCTCAGTCAGCGTCACGGAGACGTCACCGACGTATCACGCCCTTTGGCGGGAGGATTGATATCTCGTCAGCGGAGCATCCGAGCCAATGGTGCAGGCTGACCATGCGACAGCGCGACCGAAACCCACTTCGGAGCCCCGTAAGCACCATTCGGGGCCATGGAGCGACGTGAATCTGCTAGGGAAGAGCAGGGACGACGCTTTGTGATGAGTCAGACCGCAGAGAATGACCAACGAATCAGGAGTCGTTCGGCTTGGTCGCTGTGCCGACCTGCGGCTTGCACCTCACCGGGGAGCGTGGATCCGCCGTGCTGCGGCCGGACGGGCCTGCGTGGGTCGTAATGGCGTTCCCTGAGGAGGTGGACGACGACCAGCACTTGAAGGATCTACCCCCACCTGTCAGCCGATGTCGCACATGGGTTCGCGTGATCCTCACGTATCACCTATGCCTCTGAGGTCAGCATGAGCCTCGATGGAGCGGACAAGCCGACTGTGACGAAGCCCGACGCGAGCCCTACACGTTGGGCCTCGACCGGAGGAGCCTCGGCTGAGCCTGGCTCACGGCTGACCGGCACGGATTGTCAGACCCAATGGTGTACAGCGGAGACGGTCGACACCAACGGCACGCGTGAGCGCCGAGGTGGATGGGCGATTCGCGGCATTGGACAGGGACGGCTCGGTGGATCGCGGCGTTCGTCCCGGCAACTCGGTCTCGTTGGCCCCATGGACGCCTCGCCTTGGAGCCCGAGGTGCGCGCAGTGGTCGACCACCTCGGCCAGCTCCACGGTGACCGCCCACTGATCCGAGCGGCCCATGCTCACCCGGTCGCGGCCGATCAGGTCGACGGCGTCGGCGAGATCGGTGAGCGGCCCGCCGGTCCGCGGCCACAGTCGGCCGACAGTGGCGCAGGCATCGGCGAGTTCGGTGGCGGTCTGCTGCCGGGCGCTGATCGTCGGTGAGCCCGTCTCGACCAGTCCGGTCAGCGCCCGGCCCAGAAGGGTCAGCGCTCCGGTGACGTCCTCGATCGCCGCCGTCGAAATGGGTGCACCGGTCCGCTGCGCAACAACCTCGGCAACGTGCTGGGCGACCTGGGGAATCTGCCCGGTGCCCGAGCCGAGTACGAGCGGACCCTGCAGCTCGGCGAGGTCGCGCTCGGCCCCGACCACCCCGACGTCGCCACCCGGCGCAGCAACCTCGGCAGCGTGCTGGGCGACCTGGGAGATCCGCCTGGTGCCCAAGCCCAGTACGAGATGGCCCTGCAGATCACCGAGGCGGCGCTGGGCCCCAAGCCGCAGATCGCTGTGCGCCTGTACAGCCTCGGAAGAGTCTGCGCCGACCTGGGCGACCTTGCGGGAGCCGCGGATGCCTTCCGCCGGGCCGTACAGATCCACACGGCCGCCTACGGGCCCGATCACCCGAAGGTTGCCACCGACTTGGAGGCCCTCGCCGACGTGCAGAAACGGCAAGGGAACCTGGAGGGGGCGGCCAGCAGCCGGAGCGAGGCACGACGCATCCGACAGCTCCGGTAGCCCGTCACCGCTCAGCACCGCGCGGGGACCTGAGACGTGTTCGGGAGGCGGCGTGTCATGCCACCAGACGCATGGCCAGCAGCCGGCCCTGTGCCGGACGCCACCTGACGGTCACCTCTGCGGGGGAGGCCGCCGGTCCATCCGTGCGGCTGCCGTGCGCCGGTGCCCTATCCGCCCCGCCCGCAGCTGCGGCCGATGCCGGAGTTCACCGGGACCGCGAGCCCGCGGCCGGCCCCGGTGATGCAGGCGCAGGTCCCTCAGAGGGAAAAGTCTGGGTTGATTATGGGCCTCAGACTCGGCAGTGGTGTCCACACCGCACTGACCAGGAGCTTTGCTCCCCCGATTGGACTCGAACCAATAACCCTGCGATTAACAGTCGCATGCTCTGCCAATTGAGCTACGGGGGATCGGCGGGCGTGCCCGCGCGCAGGGACGAGGTTACCCCACGCCGTCCACGCAGCCGCACAGGGCCCTCTGCGTCGCGCGCCACACCGGAACGCGACTACCGTGATCGTCCGGTCCCCCTCGTCTCACCTGGAGGTTCTCCATGGCGAAGCTGTCCTTCCTCGTCGGCTTCGGTGCCGGCTACGTGCTCGGCGCCAAGGCAGGCACGGAGCGCTACGAGCAGATCCGCCGGGCGTGGGAGCAGGCCAAGGACAACCCGCAGCTGCAGGGGCTGGCCGGCATGGCTCAGGCCCGAGCCGACGGCGTGCTCAACTCGGCCCGTGCCCGGGTCGGCCTCGGCGGCTCCAGCGACCGCTCGACGGCGTCCCGCCCGGGCTCGGTGCCGCGGGCCCGCACCGCCCCCGGCACCACCCCGGCGTCGGACACGCCGCTGCCGCCGCCGGACACCTCCGGCGGGCTCTGAGGCCCCGGCGGTCGCGGTAGGCCCCCTGCCGGGGCCGGTCGCGGCCGGCCGGCTCAGCCCGGCTGGTCGGCCGCGACCGCCTCGGCCAGCTGCTGCCGGGCGACCTCGCGCGCGGTGGGGTCGTCGCGGTCGGCGTCGTCGTCGAAGACGACGGTCCACTCCCGCTCCGCCTGACCGGGCAGCCGCCGGGCGACGAGCACGACCCCTCCTCCGCCGGGCAACGGAGCGCGCCGGCTGGCGACCACCGTCTGGTCCACCCGCCGGCGGACGACGGGCGGCAGGCTCCCCGCGTCGGCCAGCGCGTGCCGCTCCACCGGCAGCCGCGCCTGCACCCCGGGCTCGACCCCGGTCAGCGGCGTCACCTCGAAGCGACCGCCGCCGTCGCCGGTCGCCGTCCACCGGGCGGTGCCGACCTCGTGCCACGGCAGGACGCCGACCTCGCCGGCCTGCGGCAGCGCCAGGTCGGCCGGCACGCGGCGCAGCCCACGGGAGGTCGCGACCAGCCAGCCCTCGTCGCGCACGAGCGTTCCCCAGGCCAGCAGCCGCTCGTCGGGGTCGGACGAGGCGAGCACCACCGCGCGGACGAGTTCCGGCGGCCGGGTGAACCGCTGCCGCACGCGGTCGAGCAGGTTCACGCGCCCAGCCCACCCATCGCGCGCTTGCGCAGCGAGATCGCCTGCTGCTCCAGCGCCATGAGCTGGCCGAACGCCTTCATGTACTCGTCGCCGGCCTCGACCGGGTTCATCCGCTGCAACCGGCCCTTGAGCGCGGCCACCTGCCGGACGGTGTGCATCTCCTCCAGCCGGGCCAGCACCGCGTTGACGTAGCCGGCGTCGGCCTCGCCGACCGAGCGCATCGGCTCGACGGCCAGGGCGGTCAGCAGCGCGGTCGCGCTCTCCCGGGTGCAGTGGGCGGCCACCTCGTCCAACCAGGCCGGGCCGGTGACGCGGGTGGCGGCCGCTCCCCCGGCCTGTGCGACCGCGGCGGCCACCGCCGCGTAGTCCGGGTCGGTGTAGGCCTCGACCGGGATCGCGTCGAACGACGGCCCGGCCAGCTCCGGGCTCTGCAGCGCGGCCTTCAGCGCCTCCCGCTCGACCTCGACCGCGACGTCGTCCGGGCTCTTCTGCGGCGTCCGCGCCCGGCCCCGCTGCGGCGGTCCACCGGTGTCCCCGGTGATCCGGCGGACGCGCTCGAGCACCTCGGCCTCGTCGGTGTTGCCGATCATCCCGGCCAGCTGGCGGGCGTAGGCCGGGCGCAGCGCGTGGTCCTTGATCTGGGCGACGAGCGGGGCGGTCTTCTCCAGCGCGGCCACCCGGCCCTCGACGGTGTCGAGGTCGTAGCCGGCCAGCGTGGTCTTCAGGACGAACGCGATCAGCGGCGTCCGGCGGCCCACCAGGTCGCGGACGGCGGCGTCGCCGTGCGCCTGCCGCAGCTCGCAGGGGTCGCGGCCGTCGGGCTCCACGGCGACGAAGGTCTGGCCGACGAAGCGCTGGTCCTCGGCGAAGGTCTTCATCGCCGCGGCCTGCCCGGCGGCGTCGCCGTCGAAGGTGTAGATGACCTCGCCGCGGAACTCGTCCTGGTCCATGAGCAGCCGGCGCAGCACGCTGATGTGCTCGGGCCCGAACGCGGTCCCGCAGGAGGCGACGGCAGTGGTGACGCCGGCCAGGTGGCAGGCCATCACGTCGGTGTAGCCCTCGACGACGACGGCCTGGTGACGGCGGGCGATGTCCCGCTTGGCCCGGTCGATGCCGTAGAGCACGCTGCTCTTCTTGTAGAGCGGCGTCTCCGGGGTGTTGAGGTACTTGGGCCCCTGGTCGTCGTCCATCAGCTTGCGGGCGCCGAAGCCGATGACGTCGCCGGTGATGTCCTTGATCGGCCAGACCAGCCGGCGGTGGAAACGGTCGATGAGCGTGCCCCGGCTGGACTCCTTGGCCAGCCCCGCCGTCACCAGCTCCTGCTGCGTGAACCCGTTGCCGCGCAGGTGCCGGGTCAGCGTGTCCCAGCCGCCGGGGGCGAAGCCGCAGCCGAAGTCCAGCGCCACCTGCCGATCGAAGCCGCGGTCGGCGAGGAACTGCCGGGCCGGCGCGGCCTCCGGGCTGCGCAGCTGCTCGGCGTAGAAGGCCGCCGCCGCGGTGTTGGCCGCCACCAGCCGGGCCCGCTGCCCGGCCTGCGAGCGGTCCGGAGCGCCGGTGGGCCGGCCGCCGTCGTCCTCGTAGTGCAGCTCGACGCCGGCCCGAGCGGCCAGCAGCTCGACCGCCTCGGTGAACGACAGGTGGTCCATCTCCTGCACGAAGCGGATGACGTCACCGCCCACCCCGCAGCCGAAGCAGTGGTAGAGCCCCCGGCTGGGCGTGACGTGGAAGGACGGCGACTTCTCGTCGTGGAACGGGCAGAGGCCCTTGAGGCTGCCCCCGCCGGCGCGCTTGAGCTGCAGGTGGTCACCGACGACCTCGTCGATCCGCGACCGCTCGCGGACCAGGGCGATGTCGGCGGCGCGGATGCGTCCCCGGCCGGCCATCAGCTGCCTCCCGCCGCGGCTGCGCCGCCGGCGACCGCGGCCATCGTCGCCGCCTCGTCGCGGCGGCTCATGACCAGCGCCAACCAGAGCAGGTAGACCTGGTGGTCCAGCGGCAACGACTCGTCCGCGGTCAGGGTGGGGCGGGGCGACCAGCCGCCGGTCGTCCCGGTCTCGGCGATCACCCTCCCGCCGGACCGGTAGCGGTGGCCGCCCTTCCACCGCGAGACCACCTCGGCCTGCACCGGCGTCCCCTCCAGGTCGGCCTCCCAGGTTCCCCTCCAGAAGGAGGTCTGGCGGGCGCGCAGCCGCGCCGTCCCCTCGGGATCGGCCGCCCACCGACCGGTGAGCTCGCGCCTGGCCTTCGCGAGCACCCACTCGCGGTCGTCGACGACGGCCGTGGCCGCCTCCTTCCAGTTCGATGCCCGCAGCGTGGCGACGACGACGCCGTCGCGCAGCACCGGCCGCACGCCCCTCCCCGTGCCGGCGCTGCCGGCCCTGCCCAGCTCGAGCACGCGCCTCACCCGATCCCGGGGGCGCCGGCGACGCTCTCGCCGGTCGCGCGGTAGAGCAGGTAGGCCGCCGTCTCGCGGAAGATGTAGCGGAACTGCGTGGTGCGGGTCTGCACCGCCGGGCCCTGCCGGGTCGGCGAGCTGTCGGCGGTGATGCCGGCGTCCTCGGCCATCCGCTCGGCGCGCATCGCGTGCCACGGGTCGGTCACCAGCACCGCCGAGTCCCAGCCGCGCTCGTCGAAGGCGGTGCCGACGGCCCGCATGCTCTCCAGCGTGTCGACGCCCTCCTCGACGGCCAGCAGCGCGTCCTCCGGGACGCCGGCCTCGGCCAGGTAGGCCTGCCCGGACGCCGCCTCGGTGAACTGGTCACCGTCGGCCTTGCCGCCGACCGTCACGATCACCGGCGCGACCCCGTCCTCGAACAGCTGCAGCGCGTGCTCCAGCCGCGCCTCGAAGATGGACGACGGGACGCCGTTGTACTGGGCCGACCCGAGCACCACGATCGCGTCGGAGTGCGGCTGCGAGTCCTGCCGCGCCGTCCACCAGATCGCCGTCGCGGTGGAGACGACCAGCAGGACGACGGCGAGCACCACGGCGCCCACCACCCGGCCCACCAGGCTCCCCGCGCGCACGCCCACCCGTCATGGGTACCACGCGAGGCCGTCGGTTCGGAGCCGGTGCTACGGGTGTGCCGGGCCACCTCCGCGAGATCTGCACACTCGCCGTCATCGGGGCGCTGATGGGCGCCAGTGCGCAGGTCTCGCGGTCCTCCCTCAGGAGCCGGCGCGGTCCGCTCCC
This sequence comes from Geodermatophilus sp. SYSU D00779, assembly GCF_054050595.1. Taxonomy (NCBI): domain Bacteria; kingdom Bacillati; phylum Actinomycetota; class Actinomycetes; order Geodermatophilales; family Geodermatophilaceae; genus Geodermatophilus; species Geodermatophilus sp. SYSU D00779. The sequence continues at coordinate 34,185 of NZ_JBJGZQ010000034.1, read as the reverse complement.
AGCGCCGCGCGGCCGGCCTCGAGCCGGGCCACCGGCACGCGGAACGGCGAGCAGGACACGTAGTCCAGCCCGACCTCGTGGAAGAAGTGCACCGAGTCCGGGTCGCCGCCGTGCTCGCCGCAGACGCCGAGCTTGAGATCCGGCCGCGCCGCCCGGCCCTCCCCGACGGCGACCTCGACCAGCCGGCCGACGCCGGGCCGGTCCAGCGACTCGAACGGCGAGACGCCGAAGATGCCCTTGTCCAGGTAGGCGTGGAAGAACGCGGCCTCGACGTCGTCCCGCGAGAAGCCCCAGGTCATCTGGGTGAGGTCGTTGGTGCCGAAGGAGAAGAACGCGGCCGACTGGGCGATCTCGGCGGCGGTGAGCGCCGCGCGCGGCACCTCGATCATCGTGCCGATGAGGACGTCGAGCTCGACGCCGCACTCCTCGAACACCGTCGCGAGCACCTCCTCCGCCTCCTCGCGGATGGCCTCGAGCTCCTGCACCGCCCCGACCAGCGGGATCATGATCTCCGGCCGCGGGTCGCCGCCGGCCACCTTGCGCTCGCAGGCCGCCTCGGCGATCGCCCGCACCTGCATGGCGAAGAGCCCCGGCTGGACGAGCCCGAGGCGCACACCCCGCAGGCCGAGCATCGGGTTCTCCTCGTGCATCCGCCGCACGGCGGCCAGCAGCCGCAGGTTGGCCTCGTCCGGGTGCCCCTCGGCCTCCGCGACCGCCACCCGCACCGAGAGGTCGGTGAGGTCGGGCAGGAACTCGTGCAGCGGCGGGTCGAGCAGCCGCACGGTCACCGGCAGCCCGTCCATCGCCTCGAAGATCTCCAGGAAGTCCTGCTTCTGCAGCGGCGCCAACGCGTCGAGGGCGGTCTGCTTGCCCTCGTCGTCCTCGGCGAGGATCAGCTTCTCCACCAGCTGCCGCCGGTCGCCGAGGAACATGTGCTCGGTCCGGCACAGGCCGATGCCGCGGGCGCCGAAGCGCCGGGCGCGGGCGGAGTCCTCGGGGGTGTCGGCGTTGGTGCGCACGTCCAGCCGCCGCACCTCGTCGGCGTGGGTGAGGATCCGGTGCACGCTGCGCACCAGGTCGTCGGCCTCGGCGGAGTCCGGGTCGATCTCGCCCTCGAAGTAGCGGACGACGGCGGAGTCCTCGACCGGCACCTCGCCCAGCCACACCCGGCCGGTGGATCCGTCGATCGAGATGACGTCGCCCTCCTCGACGACCGTCCCGCCGGGGGCGGTGAAGCGGCGGTTCTTCGTGTCGACCTGCAGCTCCTCTGCGCCGCAGACGCAGGTCTTGCCCATGCCGCGGGCGACGACGGCGGCGTGCGAGGTCTTGCCGCCGCGGCTGGTGAGCACACCCTCGGCGGCGATCATCCCGGAGAGGTCGTCGGGGTTGGTCTCCCGCCGGACGAGCACCACCTTCTCGCCCCGGTCGGCCCACTGGACGGCGGTCTCCGAGGAGAACACCGCCTTGCCGACGGCGGCGCCGGGCGAGGCGTTCATGCCCTGGGTGAGCTGGGTGGCGTCCCCGCCGGAGACGAACCGCGGGAACATCAGCTGGGCCAGCTGGTCGCCGGTGACCCGCCGGACGGCCTCGTCCATGTCGATGAGGCCCTCGTCGACCAGCTGGGTGGCGATCCGGAAGGCGGCCGCCGCCGTCCGCTTGCCGACGCGGGTCTGCAGCATCCAGAGCTTGTTGCGCTCGACGGTGAACTCGATGTCGCACAGGTCGCGGTAGTGCGACTCGAGGGTGCTCATGATAGACAGCAGCTCGCGGTAGGCGCCCTCGTCGATCCGCTCCAGCTCGGGCAGCGGCACGGTGTTGCGGATGCCGGCGACGACGTCCTCGCCCTGCGCGTTCTGCAGGTAGTCGCCGTACACGCCCTGCTCGCCGGTGCCGGGGTCGCGGGTGAAGGCGACGCCGGTGCCGGAGTCCATGCCCAGGTTGCCGAAGACCATGGCGACGACGTTGACCGCGGTGCCGGCGTCGCTGGGGATGCGCTCGCGGCGGCGGTAGAGGATGGCCCGCTCGGAGTTCCACGAGTCGAAGACGGCGTTGATCGCCAGGTCGAGCTGCTCGCGCGGGTCCTGCGGGAAGTCGCGGCCGCACTGCTCGCGGACGATGGCCTTGAACCGGCCGACGACGTCCTCGAGGTGCTCGGCGTCGAGGTCCAGGTCGGACTCGGTGCCCTGCTCGCGCTTGGCCTCGTCGAGGGCGTGCTCGAACAGCTCGCCGTCGATGTCGAGGACGGTCTTGCCGAACATCTGGATCAGCCGGCGATAGGAGTCCCAGGCGAAGCGCTCGCTGCCGGACTGGGCGGCCAGCCCGCGGACCGACTCGTCGTTGAGGCCGACGTTGAGGACGGTCTCCATCATCCCGGGCATCGAGGCGGCGGCCCCGGAGCGCACGGAGACCAGCAGCGGGTCCGTCGGGTCGCCGAGGGTCTTGCCCATCGCCTTCTCCAGCGCCGTCAGGTGCTCGGTCACCTGGTCGGCCAGCTCCGGCGGGGTGCTGCCGTGCTCAAGGTAGAAGCGGCAGGCGTCGGTGGTGATGGTGAACCCGGGGGGCACCGGCAGCCCGAGGTTGGTCATCTCGGCCAGGTTGGCGCCCTTGCCGCCCAGCAGGTCCTTCTGGTCCTTGTTGCCCTCGCTGAAGTCGTAGACCCACGTGGCCGTCCCGGTACCACTGCCCACCGTGCACCTCCGCGCTCGTCCGCCGGCTGGGTTCGTGCCTACCGGGACGGCGTCCGGGATCTCCCGTCGCCGCCCCGGCGAGCACGGTCCCGAGACGCCGCCATGGGCAGACGTCTCATACGTCATCTCGAGATCAGACAGCGATGGTGGACCACCCGCCTGGAACGCGCCAGACGGACGGCGACCGGGAGCGCGGCCCCCTCCAGGGCACCGCCCCGAGCTCGCGAGGGGTGGGGAGGACGGGGTCCTCCCACGAGGGGCGAGGGGAAGGGTCTCGTTCAGCCGGCGGCGGTCCCGCAGACGCGGGCGCCCTGCTGGCTGACGACGGTGAGGGTGGAGGTGCTGCCGTCGCTCCACGCGACCTCGACGCGCTGCACCGGTGCGCCGTCCACCTCGTCGGCGGTCGTGCCGGTGACCTCACCGGCGCCGCCGAGGGCGTACTCGGCGAGCACCGCCTGCGGCGCCAGCCGCGCCCGCTCCTCCGCGCAGAGCAGCCCGTAGGCGGTCTCGAGGTCGTCCTGGGCGAGCGCGGCGAGGAAGACCCCGGAGACCTCGCGGGCCTGCTCCTCCGGGCTGCCCTTGACCAGCGGCAGGCCGACGGCCATGCCGACGGCGACGGCGACGGTCCCGCCGATCACCGCGAGGATCAGCGCCCGCGCGGGACGGGGGGTGCCGGTGTGCAGCGGCGCCGGGTCGTCGTCGTAGAGGTAGGGGCCGTCACTCATGGCTCGACTCCGGTCCGTGTGCCCGCCGCGCTCGTCGACGCTCATCCGCCGCTCACCAGCAGCTCGGCCCCGGCCGGCGGCCGGGGGTCGTCGCGGTCGGCCAGCCAGCCCTCGGGCAGCGCGACCGGCCGCGGCGGGCTGGTGCGTCCGCGTGGCCCGCCGAGCACCGCCGTCGGGTAGGGCTGGTCGGGGATGCCGGCCAGCAGCTCGGCCAGCTCGTCCAGCGAGCTGACCATCGCCAGCGCCCGGCGGACGTCGGAGCCGACGGAGAACCCCTTGAGGTACCAGGCGACGTGCTTGCGGAAGTCGGTGCAGCCGTGCAGCTCGCCCTGCTCCTCGGACAGCAGCGAGGCGTGCCGGTGCATCACCGCGGCCACCTCGCGCAGCGTCGGCAGCGCGCGGCGGGTCCGCCCGGCGAAGGCGGCCGCGAGGTCACCGAACAGCCACGGCCGGCCCAGGCAGCCGCGGCCGATGACGACGCCCGCGCAACCGGTCTCGGCGACCATCCGCAGCGCGTCGTCCGCCTCCCAGATGTCGCCGTTGCCGAGCACCGGGATGTCGACGGCCTCGACGAGCCGGGTGATCGGGGCCCAGTCGGCCGTGCCGCTGTAGAGCTGGTCGGCGGTGCGCCCGTGCAGGGTGATCGCCGCGGCACCCTCGTCCTGGGCGATCCGCCCGGCGTCGAGGTAGGTGACGTGGTCGGCGTCGATGCCGATGCGGGTCTTCACCGTGACCGGGACGTCCCGGGCGGCGCGGACGGCGGCCCGCACGATGTCGCGGAAGAGCACCCGCCGCCACGGCAGCGCCGACCCGCCGCCCTTGCGGGTCACCTTGGGCACCGGGCAGCCGAAGTTCAGGTCGACGTGCGCCGGGCGGGTGCCGGCGACGCCCTCGTCGACGAGCATCTCCACGGCGCGGCCGACGGTGGCCGGGTCGACGCCGTAGAGCTGCACGGAGAAGGCGTCCGCCTCGTCGGGGGTCGCCCGTACCATCTGCAGCGTCTTCTCGTTGCGCTCGACCAGCGCCCGCGTGGTGATCATCTCGCAGACGTAGAGCCCGGCGCCGAACTCGCGGCACAGCGTGCGGAAGGCCGGGTTGGTGATGCCGGCCATCGGCGCGAGCACCACGGCGGGGTCGACGGTGAGCGCACCCAGGCGCAGCGGAGCCGGGCCGGTCACGGGGGACGACGGCCGCTCGAGGACGCTGCTGCTCACGATCTCCAGGGTAGGTGGCGAGGCAGGTCACCCGGCGCTCGACGGCAGGGGGTGCCCCGTGCGGGGAACCGACTGGGACCACAACCGCTGGTACCACCGCCTGCTGCTCGCCCAGGTCCCCCCGGACGCCACCTGCGTGCTGGACGTCGGCTGTGGCGCCGGGACGCTGGCCCGCCGGCTCGCCCGGCGGGTCGAGCACGTCGACGCGGTCGACCGTTCGCCCGGGATGGTGACCGCCGCCGCGCACGCGGCTCCGCCCAACCTGACGGTGCACCTGGCCGACCTGCGGACGGCGGACCTCCCCGCCGGGCACTACGACGCCGTCCTGAGCTCCGCGCTGCTCCACCACCTGCCGCTGTCCGACGTCCTGCCGCGGATGGCCCGCTGGGTGCGCCCGGGAGGCGTCCTCGCCGCGGTGGCCCTCCCCCGCACCGACCTGCCCCGCGAGCTCGGGGTGGAGCTGGCGGCGGCGGTGGCGCACTCCGCGCTGGGGCTGGGGTTCGCCGCGCTGCGGCCGCTCACCGGCGCGGACCTGTTCCGCCCGGAGGCCACGCACGCCGCCATGCCCGTGGCCGAGCCCGACCGCACCGTCCGGCAGGTCCGCGCCGAGGCCGCCCGCCTGCTGCCCGGCGCCCGGGTGCGGCGGCTGCTGTTCTGGCGGTACCTGCTCCTCTGGCACAGGCCCGCGGCCGAGTGAGCAGTGGCCGTCGTCCCGATCGGCGTGTCCGGCCGTGTCGCCGACCGCAACTGCCCGGTCGGCGCCGAGCCGGCGGGACGGGGCCCTCCCACGGGCCGCGGTGTCGGCCGGTGGGCCGACGGATCACTCAGCAGACGGGCAGGCGGGTCTTCAGGTAGGTCTCGACCTGGTCCAGGCCGACCCGCTCCTGGCTCATCGAGTCGCGCTCGCGCACGGTCACCGCGTCGTCCTCGAGGGTGTCGAAGTCGACGGTGAGGCAGAACGGCGTCCCGATCTCGTCCTGCCGGCGGTAGCGGCGGCCGATCGCGCCGGCGTCGTCGAAGTCGACGTTCCAGTTCTGCCGCAGCTTCGCGGCCAGGTCGCGGGCCTTCGGCGAGAGGTCGGCGTTGCGCGACAGCGGCAGGACGGCGGCCTTGACCGGTGCCAGCCGCGGGTCCAGCCGCAGCACGGTGCGGGTGTCGACGCCGCCCTTGGCGTTGGGCGCCTCGTCCTCGGTGTAGGCCTCGATGAGGAAGGCCATCAGCGAGCGGGTCAGTCCCGCTGCCGGCTCGATGACGTACGGCGTCCAGCGGGTGTTGCTGGCCTGGTCGAAGTAGGTGAGGTCGGCGCCCGAGTGCTCCGAGTGCGTCTTCAGGTCGAAGTCGGTGCGGTTGGCGATGCCCTCGAGCTCACCCCACTCCGAGCCCTGGAACCCGAAGCGGTACTCGATGTCGACGGTGCGCGTCGAGTAGTGGGAGAGCTTCTCCTTGGGGTGCTCGTAGTGCCGCAGGTTCTCCGGGGAGATGCCCAGGTCGGTGTACCAGCGGGTGCGCTCGTCGATCCAGTACTGGTGCCACTGCTCGTCGGTGCCGGGCTCGACGAAGAACTCCATCTCCATCTGCTCGAACTCGCGCGTGCGGAAGATGAAGTTGCCCGGGGTGATCTCGTTGCGGAAGGACTTGCCGATCTGGCCGATGCCGAACGGCGGCTTCTTCCGGGCCGCGCCCATCACGTGGGCGAAGTTCACGAAGATGCCCTGCGCGGTCTCCGGGCGCAGGTAGTGCAGGCCGGACTCGTCCTCGACCGGGCCGAGGTGGGTCTTGAGCATCATGTTGAAGTCGCGCGGCTCGGTCCACGCGCCCTTCGTGCCGCAGTTCGGGCAGCTGATGTCGGCCAGGCCGTTCTCCGGCGCCCGGCCCTTGCGGGCCTCGAACTCCTCCTCCAGGTGGTCGGCCCGGAACCGCTTGTGGCAGTTCTGGCACTCGGTCAGCGGGTCGGTGAAGACGCCGACGTGACCGGAGGCCACCCACACCTGGCGCGGCAGGATCACCGAGGAGTCCAGGCCGACGATGTCGTCACGGCCCTGGACGACGGTGCGCCACCACTGCCGCTTGATGTTCTCCTTGAGCTCGGTGCCCAGGGGCCCGTAGTCCCAGGCGGAGCGGGTGCCGCCGTAGATCTCGCCCGACGGGAAGACGAACCCCCGGCGCTTGCAGAGGTTCACCACCTTGTCGAGGCGGGCGGGGTCGTGCTTGGCGGTGCTGTCGCTCACGGCGAGGGGCTCCATCCGGCTGGCGGTCGGCGGTTGACCCGTCCACGGTAGTTGCCGCCGCTCGGCTGCTCCCCCGCCGCCCGGGCGGGCGTCCCGGCGCGGACGGCTGGTCCCCTCCTGCGGGCCTCGCCCCCTGCCCACGGTGCGGGGCAGCGGTGGAGGTCAGCGCGGGACCGTCCCGCCGGACCACCCGCCGACCTCGCCGGCCACCCGCAGCTGCGCGCCCAGGAACCGGACGTCGCCCGGGAGCGTCGCACCTCGCCACAGCATGACCAGCAGGACCGCACCGAGCACCAGGAGCACGAGCGCGACGGCGAGGATCCACGGCCAGGTGCGCCGACGTCGTCTCGGCTTGGGCCTCGGCCCGACGACGACGCCGGCGCGCAGCGTGCCGTCGAGCTCCAGCGTGCGGTCGGGGTCCCTCGGCGGGGGGCCGTCGAGGTGGACGGTCTGCTCGTCCGGGCGGACCGGTGGCGTGGCGAGCTCGCCCCGCGCGAGCTGCTCGCGCACCGCACGTCCCGGTACTGGCGGCGGTTCGACCCTCATGGTGGGTTCTGCCGCCGGTGGCGTCGCGTCGTCTCGCCTGGGCTCGCTCATCGCGCGTCCTCCGTGCTCGGGGCCCTGGCCTGCACAGGGGATGCCCACGCGGGCGGGCGATCACCCCTCGGGCAGGTACACGCCCGGCTCGTCCAGCGCGTGCACCCACACCGGCGCCCCGGCGAGCTTGACCTCGGCCGCCGACAGCGCCCGGCGGTAGGCGCCGACGCCATCCCACCGGGTGACCAGCGCCCACAGCCCGTCGTCGTCGGTGCAGCGGCCGAGCTCGCCGTCCCGGAAGCCGGGACGGGCGGCGAGCGCGGCCAGCAGGACGTCGACGGCGGCGGCGAACCCGTCGGCGTCGGCCTCGGGCACCCGCATCCGGGTCACCGCGAACACGATCAGCCTCCTCTCGGCGCGGCCCCGCCCCGGGCCTGCGAAGGCCGGGGAGGACGGGTCCTCGTTCAGGCGCTGCCGAAGCGGCGCTGCCGCGAGGCGTACTCCTCGCACGCGGCCCACAGGTGCCGGCGGTCGAAGTCCGGCCAGAGCGTGTCGAGGAAGACGAACTCGGCGTAGGCCGACTGCCACAGCAGGAAGTTGCTGGTGCGGCTCTCCCCCGAGCTGCGCACGAACAGGTCGACGTCGGGCATGTCCGGCTCGTCGAGGAACCGGGCGACGGTGCGCTCGTCGACCCTCGCGGGGTCGAGCCGGCCGGCGGCGACCTCGCGGGCGATGGCCGCGGCGGCGTCGGCGATCTCGGCCCGGCCGCCGTAGTTGACGCACATGGTCAGCGTGAGGACGTCGTTGCCCCTGGTGAGCTCCTCGGCGACCTCGAGCTCCTTGATGACGCTGCGCCACAGCCGGGGACGGCGGCCGGCCCAGCGCACCCGCACCCCGAGCTCGTGCATCTCGTCGCGGCGGCGGCGGATGACGTCGCGGTTGAAGCCCATGAGGAAGCGGACCTCCTCGGGGCTGCGCCGCCAGTTCTCGGTGGAGAACGCGTAGGCGCTGATCGCCTTGACGCCCAGCTCGATGGCGCCCTCGACGCAGTCGAACAGCGAGGACTCCCCCGCCTCGTGCCCGGCGGTGCGCGGCAGCCCGCGCTGCTCGGCCCAGCGGCCGTTGCCGTCCATCACGATCGCGACGTGGCCGGGCACCTTGTCCGGTGGCAGCTGCGGTGGCCGGGCGCCCGAGGGGTGCGGGTTCGGGGCCTTCACCTCTCGACGCGGGACCTCACGCCTCACTCAGCAGACCTGCTTCCCGGCGCGGCGCCGTCGGATCGGACCGGTCGACCAGCGGCAGCGAGCGCAGCCCGCGCTCCAGGTGCCACTGCAGCAGCGCGGCGACCAGCCCGCTGCCCTCACGGCGGTTGGCGTGCTGGCTGGCCTCGGCGGCGTCCCAGTCGCCGGTGAGCAGCGCGTCGAGCAGCTCGATGGTGGCCGGGTTGGGCATCGCCGAGCCGGTCGGGCGGCAGGGCGGGCACACCATGCCGCCGGCGGGCACCGAGAAGTGCCGGTGCGGGCCCTCCTCGCCGCAGCGGGCACAGCCGCCCAGCGCCGGCTCCCACCCGGCGACCGACATGGCGCGCAGCAGGAAGGCGTCGAGCACCAGCGGCGCCGGGTGGGTGCGCTCGGCCAGCGCCCGCAGCGCCCCGATGACGAGGAGGAAGAGCCGCAGCGAGGGCTCCTTCTCCTCGGCGGTGAGCCGGTCCGCGGTCTCCAGCACCGCGGTGCCGGCGGTGTAGGCCGGGTAGTCGGCGACGATCGGCTGCCCGTAGGAGCGGATCGACTCGGCCTGGCTGACGATGTCGAGGGTGCGTCCGGTGTAGAGCTGCAGGTCGACGTGGCTGAAGGGCTCCAGGCGGGCGCCGAACTTGCTCTTGGTGCGGCGCACGCCCTTGGCCACCGCGCGGACCTTGCCGTGCCGGCGGGTGAGCACCGTGACGATGCGGTCGGCCTCGCCCAGCTTCTGGGTGCGCAGGACGACGCCCTCGTCGCGGTACAGCGACTGCGGTGTGGTGGACATCAGTAGCTGCACCCCCCGGCGCCGGCTCGCTCCGCTCCTCGGTCGCCGGCGCTCCCTGCGATGCTCACTCCGCCGCCACCTCAGTACCCCAGCCTGTTCAGCTTCTTCGGGTCGTCCTGCCACTCACCGAGCACCGTGACGTGCAGATCGAGGTGCACGCGGGCGCCGAGCAGCGCCTCGATGCCCTGGCGCGCCTCACTGCCGATCGCCTTGATGACCTGCCCGCCGCGGCCGAGCAGCATCGGCTTCTGGCTCGGGCGCTCGCAGTGCAGCAGCGCGTGGACCTCGACCAGCTCGCCGCCGTCCTGCTTGGGGTCGGGACGGCGGGTCATCTCCTCGACGGTGACCGCGAGCGAGTGCGGCACCTCCTGGAACACCTTCTCCAGGGCGGCCTCGCGGACCAGCTCGGCGATCTGCCGCTCGACGTCCTCGTCGGTGGTCTGCTCCTCCGGGTAGAGCGGCGGGCCCTCGGGCAGCAGGCCGACGAGCAGGTCCTCGAGCAGCTCGACCTGGTCTCCGCGCACGGCGCTCACCGGCACGACCTCGGCGGCCTCGACCAGCTGGCTCGCGGCCAGCAGCTGCTCGGCGACCTGCTTCTTGCTCGCGGCGTCGGTCTTGGTCACCACGACGACGACCGGCGCCCTGACCCCCTGCAGCTGCCGGGCGATGAACCGGTCGCCGGTGCCGACGGGCTGGTCGGCCGGCACGCAGAAGACGACGACGTCGACCTCGGACAGGGTGTCGCGGACGACGTCGTTGAGCCGCCGGCCCAGCAGGCTCTTCGGCTTGTGCAGACCCGGGGTGTCGACCAGCACCAGCTGCCCGCCGGGGCGGTGGACCACGCCGCGGATGGCGTGCCGGGTGGTCTGCGGGCGGTTGCTGACGATGCCGACCTTCTCACCGACCAGGGCGTTGGTCAGCGTGGTCTTGCCCGCGTTGGGGCGGCCCACCAGACAGGCGAAGCCGCTCCGGTAGGGCGGCTGGTCCGGTGGTGTCACGCCCGCCATCCTCCCACCTGGGGACGACACCCCCGCGCCGCCCGTGCCGTCCGGGACGGCTGGGAGGATCGGGTCCGTGGCGGGACGCAGACGGCGGGAGCCGGGCGAGTCGACGGCCGAGCGGACCGCGCGGGAGCGCCAGCGGCACCAGCTGCAGGTCGAGGCGTACCGCTTCTCCCCGGCACGCGGGACCCGACGCTCGGCCACGGTGACACCCGCGCCGCTGCGCTATTGGCAGTACGACCCGGCGCGGCCGTGGCTGGTGGTCACGGTGCTGGCCGTCGTCGCGGCCTGGCTCGGCACCGCTGCCTGGGTCGGTGGACCGTCGACCGTGGCCGGTGAGGCACCGGTCGCCGTCCTCGCCGGGCTGGCCGTCCTCGTCCTGTCGACGACCCGGCTGACCGTCTCGGACGCCGGGGTCTCCTCCGACGCCGCCGGCTTGCTCGGGGCGTCGTCCCGGCACGTGCTCGGCACCAGCCAGGTGCTGGAGGTGCGCCGCGGCACCCCGCCGGCGGGCTGGCCGCAGGCCGCCCGGCGCGGGGGCTGGTGGCCGGGGCGGACGCCGGTCGCCGTCCGGCACCTGTCGGACGACGGCACGACGGAGCAGGCGTTCACCACGCGCGTCCGCGACCCGGAGGCGTTCGCCGAGGCCCTCGGCCGGCCGCTGAGCTGAGCCAGGGCCGACCCGGCAGGTCCCCCGGCGCTCCTCCACCCCCGCTCGCAGGTGGAGGCGGGCGGGGGGGGGGGGGGGACACCCGCTGGGCCCGCCGCCGGCGGGCTGCGCGCGGCCGAGCGGCCAGCCGCGGACCGCAGGTCACACGGTCGTGCGCAGGGCGCCGTCCGGGCCGGCGAGGTGCACCGGGGCGGACGGGGTGAGGTCGCGGACGGCGGCCAGCCCGGCCTCCTCGACGCCGTCGGCGGCCGAGACGACGGCGGCCGCCTCCAGCCCCTCGACCCCGCTGGAGACGGCGGCGGCGACGGCGGCCTGCAGCGCGGACAGCTGCAGCGACGGCAGGGAGACGGTGGCGGCCAGGTAGGTGCGGCCGTCGGTGTCGCGGACCGCCGCGCCCTCCGGAGCGCCGGTGCGGCCGCGCGCGGAGCGGGCCAGGGTGACGAGCTTGGCGTCCTCGGGCTGCAGGTCACTCACGGACCGTCACCCTTCCACGGCGCCGGCGGGCTCCTCGACGCGGGTGGCCCCGGCGGCCGTGGCGCCCGAGGCGGTCGCCCCGTGCGGCTGCGGCTCCCCGTCGTCCGCGGGCTCGGCGGGCTCGGGCGCCCGGCAGACCAGGATGGTGTCGATCCGGTTGCGCCGTCCGCCGGTGCTCTCGGCGACCAGCTTGAGCCCGGCCACCTCGGCCTCGGAGCCCTCGATCGGCACCACGCCGAGCTCGCGGGCGAGCAGGCCGCCGACGGTCTCGACGTCGTCGTCCTCGGGCAGCTCGACGTCGAAGAGGGCGGCGAGGTCCTCGACCGGCAGCCGGGCGGTGATCCGCACCGAGCCGTCGGGCAGCTCCTCGACCGGCGGGCGCTGGAAGCGGTCGTGCTCGTCGGCGATCTCGCCGACGATCTCCTCGAGGATGTCCTCGATCGTCACCAGGCCGGCGAAGCCGCCGTACTCGTCGACCACGATCGCGATGTGGATGCGCTGGGCCTGCATGTCCCGCAGCAGCTCGTCGACCGGCTTGGACTCCGGCACGAACGTCGGCGGGCGCATGAGGTCCTCGACCTTGACGGTGTTCTTCGGGTCCTGCCCGCCCTGGGTCCGGCGGATGAGGTCCTTGAGGTAGATGATCCCGACGACGTCGTCGACGTTCTCCCCGATGACCGGGATGCGGCTGAACCCGCTGCGCATGGCCAGCGCGAGGGCCTGGCGCAGGGTCTTGCTCCGCTCGATCCAGACGACGTCGGTGCGCGGGACCATGACCTCGCGGGCGATGGTGTCGCCCAGCTCGAACACCGAGTGGATCATGTTGCGCTCGCCGGACTCGACGACGCCGCGCTCCTCGGCCATGTCGACCAGCTCACGCAGCTCGACCTCGGAGGAGAACGGCCCGTCCCGGAAGCCGCGCCCGGGCGTGATCATGTTGCCGATGAGGATGAGCAGCGTGGCGATCGGCCCGAGCACCCTGCCCAGCAGCCGGACGACGCCCGCGCCGGCCAGCGCGGTGCCGTAGGCGTGCTGGCGGCCCAGCGTGCGCGGGCCGACCCCGACCAGCACGTAGCTGACGACGGTCATCACCCCGGCCGCGACCAGCACCGCCTGCCAGCCCCCGCCCCAGATCCGGTAGAGGATCACCGCGACCAAGGTGGCGGCCACCATCTCGCAGGCGATCCGCAGCAGGAGCAGCAGCGCCACGTGCCGGGCGCGCTCGGCCACGACGTCGGAGAGCACGCCGGCCCGCTTCACGCCGTCCCGGCGCATCTCGTCGACGCGCGCCTTGGACACCCGCTGCAGCGCGGCGTCCATCGCGCCGAACAGGCCGGCGAACGGGATCAGGCAGACGGCGATCACCAGCAGGGTGATCTCGCCGGAGGTCATCGGTCGACCGGTCCCCGGGGGACGGCCGCACCGGTCATCGGGGCCCGCGGGGCGGCGCGCCAGCCGTCGAGCAGCTTGGTCTGCAGGCCGAACATCTCCTTCTCCTCCTCGGGCTCCATGTGGTCGTAGCCCAGGAGGTGCAGCACGCCGTGCGTGGCGAGCAGGATCAGCTCGTCGTCCATCGTGTGGCCGGCCGCGCGGGCCTGCTTGATGGCGACCGAGGGGCACAGGACGACGTCCCCGAGCAGCGCCGGGCCGGGGTCCGGCTCGTCGGGACGGCCGGTGTCCAGCTCGTCCATCGGGAAGGCGAGGACGTCGGTCGGCCCCTTCTCCCCCATCCAGCGCTCGTGCAGCGTGCTCATGTAGTCCTGGTCGACGCAGAGCACCGACAGCTCGGCCATCGGGTTCACGCCCATCTCGCCCAGCACGTACGTGCAGATGGCGGCGAGGGAGGACTCGTCGACGGCGATCTCGGACTCGTTGGCGACCTCGACGGGCACGGCGCTCAGCTCCCCTGGCGGCGCGGCCGTGACGGCCGGGCCGGCTGCGGCTGGCCGGCCGTCGGGCGGTTCTGGCTGTTGCTGGCGTCCCAGCGCTCGTAGGCGTCGACGATGTCGCCGACCAGCCGGTGGCGGACGACGTCGGAGCTGGTCAGGTTGGCGAAGTGCACGTCCTCGATGCCGTCGAGGATCTCGCGCACGATCCGCAGCCCGCTCTGCGCGCCGCCGGGCAGGTCGACCTGGGTGACGTCACCGGTCACGACGATCTTGGAGCCGAAGCCGAGCCGGGTGAGGAACATCTTCATCTGCTCGGCGGTGGTGTTCTGCGCCTCGTCGAGGATGACGAAGGCGTCGTTCAGCGTGCGCCCGCGCATGTAGGCCAGCGGGGCGACCTCGATCGTCCCCGACTGCATCAGCCGCGGGATCGACTCGGGGTCAACCATGTCGTGCAGCGCGTCGTACAGCGGCCGCAGGTACGGGTCGATCTTCTCGCTGAGCGTGCCGGGCAGGTACCCGAGCCGCTCGCCGGCCTCCACGGCCGGGCGGGTGAGGATGATCCGGTTGACCTGCTTGGTCTGCAGCGCCTGCACGGCCTTGGCCATCGCCAGGTAGGTCTTGCCGGTGCCGGCGGGGCCGATGCCGAAGACGATGGTGTGCGCGTCGATGGCGTCGACGTAGCGTTTCTGGTTCAGCGTCTTGGGCCGGATCGTGCGCCCGCGGCGGCTGATGATGTCGAGGCTGAGGACGTCGGCCGGCCGCTCGGAGCCGCCGGCGCGCAGCATCCCGATGACCCGGCGCACCGAGTCCGGGCGCAGCACCTGACCGGTGCCGAGCAGGGCGATCAGCTCGTCGAACACCGCGACGGCGAAGGCGTTGTCGGCCGGCTGTCCGGTCACGGCGATCTCGTTGCCGCGCACGTGGACGTCGGCGTCGACCTCGTTCTCGACCAGGCGCAGCAGCTCGTCGCCGGAGCCGAGCAGCGAGACCATCGGAACGGAGTCGGGGACGGTGATGGTGGTCCGGACGGCGGCCGGGGCGACGTCCCCCAGGCCGGGCTGTCCGGGGTGGCCGTCGGCGGTTGCGGCTTGCGCCGAGGCCTCACGGGACGTGGGCGCTCCGGGCACGGGGACGTTCGGGGACGAGTCGGGCAAGAACCCTCGACCCTGCCTTCCTGCGAGAGGAGGTGTGGACCGTTCGAGTCTACCCGCGCGCGGAGCCCCGGAACCGCCGTCCGGGACCGTCGCTCGCCTGCCCGGGTACGTCGCCTTCACCGGTCCGTCAGCAGGAGTCTCCGGACCACCGCGGGACGTCAACGCCCTGCGTAGGTGGCCTTCCCCGGTCCGTCGGCGAGGAAGGAGGAGACCGCGCCGCGCAGGTCCTCGGTGGCGAACAGCGCACCGGAGACGTCGGGCACCAGGTCGTCCGCGGCCCGCGCGCCCTGCCGGACGGCGGTGGTGACCAGCTGCTTGGTGGCCGCGTGCGCCACGGTCGGGCCGGCCGCGACCTGGCGGGCGTAGGCGCGGGCGGCCTCGGCGAAACCCTCGTCGGGCAGCACCCGGTTGACCACGTCCCACCGCTCGAGGACGGCGGCCGGGTAGCGCTCGCCGGTGAACACCAGCTCCTTGGCCCGCGCGGACCCGGCCCGCTCGGCCAGCCGCTGCGGCCCGCCCATCGACGGGGTCAGCCCGACGACGATCTCGACCAGCCCGAACGACGCCCGCTCCGCGGCCAGCAGCACGTCGCAGGCCAGCGCCAGCTCGAACGCGGCGGTGAGGGTCAGCCCGTGCGCGGCGAAGACGGTGGGCACCGGGAGGTCCTCGAAGGTCTGCGCCACGCGCAGCAGCCGCCGCCACAGGTCGGCACCGCGCTCGGCGGGCTCGGGGCCCTCGGCGATGTCGCGGAACACCGTGACGTCGACGCCAGCGGAGACGACCTTGCCGCGCGCCTCGACCAGCACCGCCCGCGCCCGCGCGGGGTCGGCCGGGTCGGTGAGCCGGACCAGCTCGTCGGCGACCGCCTCGATCGCGTCGAGCACCGGGGCGTCGAAGAGGTTCAGCGGCGGGTTGTCGAGGACGACGACGGCGACGTCGCCGTCCCGTTCGATGCGCACGGGCGTCGTGCCGCTGGTCGTCGTGTCGCTGGTCGTCGTGTCGCTGGTCCTCGTGTCGCCGGTGGGGGTGTCGGTCATGCCCGGCAGCCTGGCAGACGCCGGAGCCGGGTACGCGGGGTCGCATGGCCGACCGCTCCCTTACGCCCTGACCTCGGCCGCCGTCACGGCCACCGCCGTCCTCGGCGGATCGGCACGGCGACCGGCACCCGCTGGTACCGCGCGCTCGACAAGCCGCCGTGGCAGCCGCCGGCGTCCGCGTTCGGGCCGGTGTGGACGGCGCTGTACGTGCTGCTCGCCCTCGCCGGCGGCCGGTCGCTGGCCGGGTCCGGCGGGCCGGCACGGCGGGCGTACCTGCGCGCCTACCTGGCCAACCTGGCGCTCAACACCGGCCGGACCTGGGTCTTCTTCCGCGCCCGGCGACCGGTGGCCGCCACCGCCGAGGCCGTGCTGCTGGCCGCGTCGACGGCCGACCTGGCCGCCGGTCGTGGGCGGTCGACCGCCGGGCCGGCGCGGCGCTGGTGCCCCATGCGGTGTGGACGTCGTTCGCGGCGGCGCTGAGCGGGGCCATCGCCCGCCGCAACCCACGCTGAGCGGTACCACCGTTCAGTGCGGCCGCCGTCCGGCGGGAACCGACGCAGCCGGTTCCCGCCGGACGGGGTCAGTGGGCGCCGCAGCCGCAGGCGTCTCCACAGGCGCAGCCGCGATCGGTCCCGTCGGCGACCGTGGGGGCGCAGTGACGGCCCTCGGCCGGCAGGTCGAGCATGGGGTTGCCGTCGAAGAAGCCGAACGGCCGCATGTGGAAGCCGACCCGCGACACCGGCATGACCGGCCAGTCCTCGGGCCGGACCACGTGGTGGGCGCCCGCGGTGTACCAGAGCACCAGGTCGGCGTCCACCAGCGACCGGTCCCCGGCGGTGTAGGCGACCAACCCGTCGGGCCCGGGGTTCTGCGCCACGTACTCACCGGCGGCGAACCGCTGGGTGGGGTCGTACGGCGTGGCCCACAGCTGCCGGGTGGCGAACCCGCCCCGCTCGGCCTGCTCGGAGCCCTCCCGCCACAGCGGGGCCGTGTACGGCCCTGGTTCGATCTTGTAGCTGGGGCGGGCGCCCAGCGCGGTCTCGGTGTCGGCGCTGCTGACCAGCCACGACCGCCCGCTGAGCGAGTCGGGCAGGCGCTGCGCCTCCAGCTCACTGGTCAGGTGCCGCTTGCGCGTCCGCCACGCGTTGCCGTGCGGGTTGTCCGGGCCGGCCGGGTCGGACACCGAGTCGACCTCGTAGAGGTTGTTGCGCTGCCCGTCGACCTGCATGTCCAGCCGGACGCTGAAGTAGTGCTCGTGGTTGGGCGCCATGAGGCCCGGCGCGACCGTCGTCCCCCAGACCGGGTCCTCCCCCACCGGCAGGGCGCCCGTGGACAGGATGCCGGTCAGCTTGATCTCGAACTCGATGGTGCCGTCGAGGTAGAGGTTCCAGTAGAAGCCGTAGTCGTAGTTGCCGACCGTGGCGATCATCGAGACGACCAGCCGGCGGTTGCGGCGGACCTCGGCGCGGCCGGTGCGGAAGTCGGTGTGCTTCCAGCCGATCGAGGCGTCCTCCTCGTGCATGCACACGGCGTTGCCGATCCTGACGGGTTCGCCGTCCTGGTCGTTGACGTACCCGTCGAAGTAGCGGATCTCGCCGAGGCAGTCGCAGCCGAGCTCCAGCGGGTTGGCCAGCCAGCCCAGGCCGTACTCGCCCTCGTCGAACACGTTCTTGTTCCAGTGCGTGGGGCGCGGGTCGCCGTAGGGGACGAACATCTCCGACAGCGAGGCGCGGTAGAGCACCGGGCGCAGCACGCCCCTGTCGACGTAGCCGACGTCGTGGAGCACCAGCCCCTCGCGAGGGGTGAAGCCGATGCGCAGCCGCCACGGCCCCCACTCGACCGCGTGCCCGTCGACGGTGAAACTCGGCCCGTCGGGCTGCGTGATGCTGATCGGCTTCATCGGCGCGCGCAGCTCGGGAAACGCCGGCACGTTGCCCGGCTCGGTCAGCAGCTCGGGCAGGTAGTTGCCCGGCTGGGGCGGCAGCGGCACCACGCCGTGGTCGGCGACGTCGAGGACGGTCATCGTGTCGAGGTCCACGGTCACGATGAGACCCTCGGCCGGACGGGCGTAGCCGTTGTCGTCGGGCTTGGACCGCACGAAGGTCAGCGGGCGAGCCAGCCTGCGCCCGCTGGGGTCGTCGTCGGGCCCGGTGTAGCCCGAGGCCCACGGGTCGAGCATCACCAGCGAGAAGTCCTCGACCCCGCGGGCCCGCATCGCGGCCTGCCACCGCTCGTCGGCCCGGACGACGTCCTCGCAGGCCATGAACTCCTCTGCCGTCATCGGCGGCTGCACGCCCTCCACGTGCCGCCAGGACAGCAGGCTCCCGGTGTCCAGCGAGACCACGGCCTCGTACGTGGCGCGCTCCCGGGGGTTGCGCAGCACCGCCCGCGCCTGCCGGTCCCAGCGCGCCCCGCGCGTCCAGGAGAGGACCACGTCCTTCGGGGGCTCGGCGAGCTCGAGGTAGACGAAGCGGGTCCCCTCCGGGAACTGCTCCTGACCACGCAGCAGCGCGGCTGCCGCCGACAGCTCCTCGGGGGTCAGCGGCTCCAACGGGTGCCCCGGCCGGGACCCGGCGGTGCCCTGGCCCCGGGCCGTGCTCGCGGTCAACGTCATCGGTTCCTCCATGGTGTCTCGATCGTCGTCGTCATCCCTGACGCTGCACCTGCTCGGGACCCGCTCCGCGTGAGCGAGCCGTTCCCGCGTCCTCCCAGCGGGGACGCGAGCCCGCGGGCGTGGGCGCGGCAGGACCTGCCGGACTCCCGCGCCCACGCCCGCGTCACCGTGACGGGAGCCCGTCCGCGTCCGGCTCGGCCGCCTCGCGCTCCTGGGTGTCCTCGAGGACCACCCGGCCGATGACCTGGTACCGCTCCGGTGAGAAGAACTTGGCGTACAGGGCGAAGGCGACTCCCCCGAGGCCCGCGAGCCCGACGATCCAGGGCGACAGCTTGAACACGATGTCGGTGGCCGCGGCGCCGGCAGCGAAGCTCGCGTTCTCGACCAGCAGCCAGATCACGTAGAGCATGCCGACCCCTCCCGCGAGCGGGGCCAGGAACGTCCGGAACCAGTTCGCCGTCTCCGGGTGCTTCTTGTGGACGTGGAAGTAGCTGACGGAGGCGAAGGCGGCGAGGGCCTGCACGATCAGGATCGCGGTGGTCCCCATGATGGCCATCAGCGCGTAGAGCTGGGCGTAGGGATCGCGGTCGGTGAAGAAGAACCAGAAGACGATCAGGGTCGCGATCGCGGTCTGCACGAAGCCGGCGATGTAGGGCGAGCCGTGCTTCTCGTGGGTCGCACCCAGCGTCCGGCCGAGCCCGGGGATCAGATCCTCTCGCCCGATCGCGTACATGTAGCGCGAGGCGCAGTTGTGGAAGGCCATGCCGCAGGCGTACGAGCCGGTCATGAGGAGGAACTCGAACAGCACGACCGCCCACGACCCGAGGTGCTGCTCCACGGGCCCGAAGAAGACCTGACCGGCGGTGTCGCCGCTCTGGGCCAGGGCGATGGACCGCTCCGGTCCGGTGCCCACGATCGCCGTCCAGGACACGAACACGTAGAAGGCGCCGATGCCGAGGACCGCGATCATGGTGGCCCGCGGGATGATCCGCTTGGGGTTCCGTGACTCCTCGCCGTACATGGCGGTGGACTCGAACCCGACCCAGGACCAGAACGCGAAGAACAACCCGATGCCCGCCGAGCCGGCGACCGCGAGGGTGCCCGCGCCGCTGGGGTCGGCCACCGTCGCATCGAGGTTCCGGAAGGCGTTGAGGGGGTTCAGCGAGCCCAGCGACCAGCCCTCGGGTCCTCCGCCGGTGACGAGGACGGTCACCGCCATGAGCGCCAGCATGAAGATCTCGGTGATCAGGAAGACGCCGAGGACCTTCGCGGTCAGGTTGACGTCGAAGTAGGTCAGCGCGGCGTTCGCGGCGAGCATCAGGATCGCGAAGAAGATCCACGAGACGTCCAGACCGAGGTGGTTGGACGCGAAGCTGCTCGCGAAGAAGGCGAAGATGCCGACGAGCGAGGCCTCGAACACCACGTAGGCCAGGGTGGTCAGCGCGCCCGCCCCCATGCCGACGACCCGGCCGAGCCCGTGGGAGATGTACCCGTAGAAGGCCCCGGTCGCGGTGATGTGCCTGGCCATCGCGGAGTAACCCAGCGCGAACAGGCCGAGCACGATGGTGGCGACGAGGTAGCCCGCCGGCGCCCCGGCGCCGTTGCCGAAGCCGATCGCGATCGGCACGTTGCCGACCATGGCGGTGATCGGAGCGGCGGTCGCGACGGCCATGAACAGCACGCCGACGATCCCGACCGCATTGGGCTTGAGCCGCTGGACCTGTTGCGGTGCGTCGGTGCCCTCGCTCCGTCGCGGGCTGCCTGCAGTGGACATACGCCTGTCACCTTCCGGTCGGGTGGAGCCGGTGCCGAGCGAGCGGGATCAGGTGTGGCCTGTGCCACGCCGGGCGGCATGGTGGCAGCGACGGTCTGGCCGAGTCAATGCCCGGTCGGACCAATCGGCGCGCAGCGCGCACCCTTGACACAAACGGTCTGACCAAACACGATCGATTCACCGACCACAGGACCGCCTGGTACGCCGGGCCCGAACAGCCCGGATGGCGCATGCACGACTACGGCTCGTTCGAGTTCGACTCCAAGCAGGACATGCTGGCGAAGTCGAAGCAGTTCTGGAACCCCGACAAGACCCAGTTCTGGTCGGACTCGGGGGTGGACCTGGTCATCGACCGCCGCGAGGGCTACCTGCTGTGGGACATGGACGGCCGGCGCCTGATCGACGTCCACCTCAACGGCGGCACCTACAACCTGGGGCACCGCAATCCCGAGGTGGTGGCCGCCCTCTCCGACGCCATGGCGAGGTTCGACATCGGCAACCACCACTTCCCGTCAGTGGCGAGGACGGCACTGGCCGAGGCCCTGGTGTCGAGCGCCCCGGCCTCGCTGACCAAGGTCGCCTACGCGTCGGGAGGTGGCGAGGCGATCGACATCGCCCTGAAGAGCGCCAGGCACGCGACCAAGAAGCGCAGGATCGTGTCGATCGTCAAGGCGTACCACGGCCACACCGGGCTGGCGGTGGCGACCGGGGACGACCGGTTCTCGCGGATGTTCCTCGCCGACCGGCCCGAGGAGTTCACGCAGGTCCCCTTCAACGACCTCGGCGCGATGGAACAGGCGCTGCGCGGCAGGGACGTCGCTGCGGTGATCATGGAGACCATCCCCGCCACCTACGGCTTCCCGCTCCCCGAGCCGGGCTACCTGGAGGCGGTGAAGCACCTGTGCGAGAAGTACGACGCGCTGTACATCGCGGACGAGGTGCAGACCGGCCTCATGCGGACCGGTGAGCTCTGGGGGATCACCAAGCACGGCATCGAGCCCGACATCATGGTGATCGGCAAGGGGATCTCCGGCGGCGTCTACCCCATCGCCGCGGTCCTGCTCAGCGAGCGCGCGGGCGCCTGGCTGTACGAAGACGGGTTCGGGCACATCTCCACCTTCGGCGGCGCGGAGCTCGGTTGCGTCGTCGCCCTGAAGACGCTGGAGATCACCACCCGACCGGAGGTCCGGTCGATGGTCCACTACATCGCGGACCTGGTCGGGCGCGGGTTGGAGACCATCCAGGCGCGTCACTCGGCCTGGTTCACCGGCATCCGGCAGAACGGCGTCGTCTTCGGGCTGGAGTTCGACCACCCCGAGGGCGCGAAGTACGTCATGCGAGAGCTGTACGACCTCGGCGTCTGGGCGATCTTCTCGACTCTCGACCCCCGGGTGCTGCAGTACAAGCCCGGGATCCTCATGCCGCCCGACCTGTGCGAGGAGTTGTTGGACCGGACCGCCGTCGGCATCGCCCGCGCCGAGGCGGCTGCGGGCTACGGGCGGCGGAGGGCCAGCTGATGAGCGAGGGGACCCCGCAGGTGCGGACGGCCGGTCACGTCCTGGAGCGGGCCGGCTGGGCCGCTCGCGCGTTCGCGCGCTACTCGGCGGCAGACGTGCAGCGGATCGTCGCGGCCGTGGCCGAGGCCGGGCACCGCGACGCCCAGCACTACGCGGAGTGGGCGGTGCGGGAGACCGGCTTCGGTGTGGTGGAGCACAAGACGCTGAAGAACGAGGCGTGCTCGCGCGGCATCGTGGCCGAGTACGCCGGGGAGGACTTCGTCACCCCCCGGATCGACGCGGCGCGCAAGATCGTCGAGGTGCCGCGCCCGGCCGGCGTCGTCCTCGCGCTGACCCCCTCGACCAACCCGGTCGCCACCGTCTACTTCAAGGTGCTCCTGAGCCTGATGACGCGCAACGCCATCGTCATCAGCCCGCACCCGATGGCCCGGGAGTGCTGCAACGCCGCAGCGACGGCGCTGGCCGAGGCCGCGGTGGCCGCGGGCGCGCCCGACGGGGTGGTCCAGTGCGTGGCCGAGCCGACCGTCCCGTTGGTCACCGCGCTGATGGAGGACCCCCGCACCGACGTCATCCTCGCCACGGGCGGCACGGCGATGGTCCGCGCGGCGTACAGCTCCGGCAACCCGGCGATCGGAGTGGGCCCCGGGAACGTGCCCGTCCTCGTCGACGCCAGCGCCGACCTCAAGGCAGCCGCCCGACGCATCGTCGAGAGCAAGGCGTTCGACAACTCCGTGCTCTGCACGAACGAATCGGTGCTCATCGTCGAGGACGCGGTGGCCGACCGCCTGTTGCGCGAGATGGAGCGGTGCGGGGCCGCCGTGCTCGATCGCGCGGACACGGCCCGGCTCAGCGACTACCTCTTCCCCGACGGCCGGCTCAACGTCGACGTCGTCGGCAGGAGCGCATCCTGGATCGCCCAGCAGGCCGGCGTGCGGGCAGGGCCTCGCACCAAGGTCCTCCTCGGGTCCTTCGACGTGGCGGTCCCCGAGGAGCCGATGACCCACGAGAAGCTCTCGCCGGTCCTCGGTGTGCTGCGCGTGCCGGACGCGCGGAGGGGGATCGAGGCAGCGCGGGCCGTCGTGCGGATCGCAGGCGCCGGCCACTCCGCGGCGATCCACTCGACCGACCCCGGGACGATCATGGAGTACGCCGCGACGGTGCCCGTCCTGCGAGTGGCGGTCAACGTCGGCAACAGCACCGGCAGCTCGGGGCTCGACACGAACCTCGCTCCCACGATGACCGTCGGCACGGGTTTCGTCGGCCGCAGCTCGCTCGGGGAGAACCTGCACCCGCGCCACCTGGTCAACTGGACGAAGATCGCCTACAACGCCGACGCCTCGGTGCCGATGGGTGACTTCGTCGGCCTGAGCCCCTGGCGGGACCAGACCGGACCGGTGCCCGGCTATCCCGTGGCCTCGAACGACCGGTCCGCCATGGCTGCACCCGCACCCGGCGAGACGCTGCGCACCGAGCGGATCGTCGCCGACGCCCTGCGGTCCCGCGGCGCCCGGCACAACGGCGACGACGAGAGGTTCCGGGCGGAGATCCGCCGGCTCGTCCTCGAAGAACTCTCCCACCTCCGCAAGGGCTGATCCGTGGCTGAGCTGCGCTCCTTCATCTTCATCGACCGGCTGCAGCCGCAGACCATGTGCTACCTGGGCACGTGGATCCGCGGCTCCCTCCCCCGGGCGGACATGGCGGCCCAGGTCATCGAGGTCGCCCCCGGCCTGGACATCGAGCCGCTGACCGACGTGGCGCTCAAGCACGCCGAGGTCCAGGCGGGGATCTTGGTCGTGGAGCGACAGTTCGGCTACCTGGAGTTCCACGGCGACACCGGCTCGGTGAAGGCTGCCGCCGCCGCCGTCCTCGACGACCTCGGGGCTCTCGAGGAGGACGCGACCCGGCCGCAGGTCCTGGCCAGCACGATCATCTCGTCCATCGACCACCAGCAGGCGTTCCTGATCAACCGCAACAAGATCGGGTCCATGGCGCTGCCCGGCGAGTCGCTGTTCGTGCTCGAGGTGCAGCCCGCGTCGTACGCCATCCTCGCCACGAACGAGGCGGAGAAGGCCGCGGAGATCAAGGTCGTCGACTACCGCATGATCGGGGCGACCGGACGGGTCTACCTGGCCGGCCGGGAGGCCGACGTCCGGCAGGCCGCCGAGGCAGCCCACGAGGTCCTGGGCAGCCGGGCATGAGCCCGCCGCTCCCGGAGGGTCTGCGGGCGCTCATCGCCGAGACGGTCCGCGAGGTCGTGAGCGACCTCGTCGCCGCCTCCGTCCGGGACGCCGTCCCGGACGGTCTGCGCGTCGACGGCTCCCCGTCCTCGCGCGTCGACCGGGTCGCCGCCGCCCAGCCGTTCCCCACCGCTCCGTACGCCGCGGGCGCCGACAGCGGCCACGTCCCTGGCCCTGACGGCGGCCCCCGACGGGTGGAGACGGTGCGGATCCGCACCGACGCGGACCTGAACGTGTTCGTGCGCCACCTGCTGACGGTCTTCGAGGACCCCCGGAGCCGGCAGGAACTGCGCGCGGGTCGCTACCGGTTCTCCCTGGCCCCGGAGCCGCGGTCGTCCCCCGCGGGCCCGGGGCCGGCGCGGCGCGTCGAGCAGGGCGCGGTCACGGAACGGACGGTGGCGGCCGCGGCCGCGGCCGGCGAACGCCTGGTCCTCGGCCGGCGAGCGGTGCTCACCCCGCTCGCCCGGGACAAGGCCCGCAAGCTCGGCGTCCACGTGGAGAAGGAGCGGTAATGCTGCGAGCGGTCGTCACCGGGAACGTGTGGTCCACCAGGCGCATCGACGGGCTGCCCAGCGGGGCGTTCCTCGAGGTCGAGGTCGCGGGGACCGGCTCGAGGCTGGTGGCCTTCGACGTCCTGGGGAGCGGCGTCGGTGAGTCCGTCCTGGTCGTCCAGGGCTCGGTCGCGGCTGCGTGGTTCCCCGGCACGCCACCTCCGGTGGACGCGCTGATCATCGGCTCGATCGACACGCCGGGCAACGACGGCGAGGCCGCTCCCCCGGCCGGTTCGAGGATCCCCGGCCGGCGGTAGAGCGCCCCCGGTCACCGACGTCTCGCACCGTGCGAGCGGACAGAGAAGGAGCAACCAGACATGGCAAGCAGCGCGATCGGCATGATCGAGACCAAGGGGTACGTCGCCGCCCTCGCCGCCGCCGACGCGATGGTCAAGGCCGCCAACGTGACGATCAGCAGCCGGCAGGAGGTCGGGGACGGGCTCGTCTCCGTGGTCATCACCGGGGAGGTGGGCGCCGTCAAGGCAGCCACGGAGGCAGGAGCCGAGAGCGCCTCCCAGGTCGGTGAGCTCGTCAGCGTCCACGTGATCCCGCGCCCGCACCCGGACCTCGGCAGTCACTTCGACGTCGCCGCCCCCTGACGCCCTCCGCGCGTCGCGCACGGACCGGAGGTGAGACCGAGGTGAGCGAGAGCACGCCGCGCACCGAGCTACGGGTGTACCTGCTCGTGGAGGACCTGCAGAAGCAGTTCGCCGCGTACATGGGCACGCCCACCCGCGCCCGCGGCTACCCGCCGTTCGAGCGGGACCACGCCCTGATCATCGAGGTGTCGCCCGCGCTGGCGATCGAGCGCGTGATCGACCTGGCGCTCAAGTCGGTGCCCACCGTGGAACCGGGGATCCTGTACGTCGAGAGGCAGTTCGGCATCCTCGAGCTGCACTCCCGCGTCCTCGAGGACGTCGTCCGGGCCGGCCAGGCGGTCCTCGACGGGACCGGTGCCTCGGCCGACGACCAGCTGCGCCCCCGGGTGCTCTACCAGGACGTCATCGAAGACATCACCGACCAGCACGCCGTCATCCTGAACCGCAACCGGCAGGGCTCCATGGTGATGCCGGGAGAGGCGTTGCTCGTCTACGAGATGACGCCGGCGTTGTTCGCCGCGGTCGCGGCGAACGAGGCGGAGCGGGCCGCACCGGACACCACGCTGGTCGACGTGCAGATGATCGGCGCCGCCGGGCGCATCTACATGAGCGGGACCCACAAGGACGTCGTGACGGCCCGCGACCGGATCACCAGCGTTCTCGAGTCGATCGAGGGGCGGGAGCACTGATGGCGGAGCAGGAGACGACGACCCGGGAGGGCGAGGTCGACCGCGGGGACGACCGGGTGGCCGCTGTCGCGCTGACCAGGTACGGGCTGTCCGACCAGGCCAGCTGCCGGATGATCAACCTGTCCGAGAACGCCACCTACCTCGTCCACGACCCCGGCACCGGGCGCAGCGGCGTCCTGCGGGTCCACCGGGAGGACTACCACACGCGACCGGCGATCGAGTCCGAGCTGGACTGGGTCACCGCCCTCCGGGAGGAGGCCGGCGTCGCCACGCCGGTCGTGCTCCCCTCCGAGGACGGCGAACGCGTGGTCACCGCCGAGGTCGACGGTGTGGAGCGCCACGCCGTGCTCTTCGAGGTCGCCCCCGGCATCGAGCCCGACGAGCTCAAGGTCCCGCTGGACAGCTTCGAGACCCTGGGCCGGATCACCGCTCGCATGCACCAGCACGCTCGGTCCTGGCAGCGTCCCGCCGGGTTCACCAGGTTCTCCTGGGACTGGTCGTCCTCGCTCGGCGAGGACCCGCGATGGGGCCGCTGGCAGGACGGGATCGGGGTGGGCCGCGACGAGGAGCGCATCCTCGGCGCGGCCGCGGACCTGGTGCGGCAGCGACTGGAGGCCTACGGGCAGGAGCCGGATCGGTACGGGCTGGCGCACGCCGACCTGCGACTGGCCAACCTCCTCGTGCACGACGACCAGGTGACGGTCATCGACTTCGACGACTGCGGCTTCACCTGGTACCTGTACGACTTCGGCACGGCGGTCTCCTTCCTCGAGGACGACCCCCGCCTGCCGCAGTGGCAGGACGCGTGGCTGCGCGGCTATCGCGACATCGCACCGGTCACCGCCGAGGACGAGGACATGCTCGCCACCTTCGTCATGCTCCGGCGGCTGCTCCTGGTGGCGTGGATGGGTTCCCACTCCCACTCCCGCGAGTGCCAGGTCAAGGGCCCGAGCTACACGGCGGCGTCCTGCGAACTCGCCCGGCGCTACCTCGTTTCGGGTGGTCACTCGCTGCTCTAGACAGCGTCCTCTGAGAGAACGGAGTCGTCGTGTTCACACCAGTCTCGGGTCGGTCCGTCGTCGTGACCGGGGGGAGCAAGGGCATCGGCCGCGGCATCGCGAGGGTCTTCGCGTCCGCGGGCGCCAACGTGCTGATCGTCGGGCGGGGCGCGGAAGCGCTGGACGCGGCGGTCAAGGAGATGGCCTCGTTGCCCGGGGAGGTCTCCGGGCTGCAGGCCGACGTCGCCGACGTCCAGGGCTGCCAGGAGATGGTGCGGACCGCCGTCGAGCGGTACGGCGGTGTGGACGTGCTCTGCGCGAACGCCGGGATCTTCCCCTCCGCGCGACTCGAGGCGATGACACCGGAGGACCTCGAGGACGTCCTCGCCACGAACTTCAAGGGGATGGTGTACGCGGTGCAGGCGTGCCTCCCCCCGCTGCAGGAGAGCGGTCACGGCCGCATCGTGGTCGTCTCCTCGATCACCGGCCCGATGACGGGGTACCCGGGTTGGTCGCACTACGGCGCGAGCAAGGCCGCCCAGCTCGGGTTCATCCGCTCCGCGGCCATGGAGCTGGCGGGACGGCGGATCACGATCAACGCGGTCCTGCCGGGGAACATCCGCACGGAGGGCCTGGACGACCTCGGCGAGGACTACCTGCAGCAGATGGCTGCCACGGTCCCCCAGGGTCGCCTCGGACACGTGGACGACATCGCGCACGCGGCGTTGTTCCTGGCCACCGACGAGGCCGAGTACATCACCGGCCAGTCGATCGTCGTCGACGGCGGGCAGGTCCTGCCGGAGTCGTTGATGGCGCTGCAGGAGATGTGACCTGGACGGGGCCCTGCGTCGATACGCTCGTCGTCGGCGGGGTACGTGGGAACACCGGTACTCGCGGGGGAAGGTGCAGGGGCTGTCGTGGCGATGGAGCAGGCGGTGGCCGAGAACCTGCAGCGCAGGATGCTGGCCGAGATGGGGTCCGGCGCCCTGGCGCCGGGGTCGAGGCTGGGCAGCGAGCGGGAGCTCGCCGAGCACTACGGCGTCAGCCGGGCGACGCTGCGTCAGGTCCTCGCCGCGCTGCAGGAGGCCGGCCTGGTGCGGCGCGTACCGGGACGGGGCGGCGGCACGTTCGTCAACCACGCCAAGGTGGAGCGCGACCTGAGCCGCATCGCCGGCGTCCCGGCCTACCTGGCCCGGCAGGGCTACGTCGCCGGGACCCGCGTCCTGTCGACCGGGATCACCGTCGCGGACCCGCAGACGTGCTCGGCCCTGCAGTTGAAGCCGGACTCGCTGGTTGTCGACATCCGCCGGATCCGGTTGGCCGACGGGACGCCGATCTCGCTGGACCACGCGCGCTTCCCCGCCGACCGTTTCCCCGGGCTGCTCGAGATGCCGCTGGGCGGTTCGCTGTACGAGTTGCTGGAGCAGGAGTTCGACACGACTCCTGCCGATGCGGAGGAACTCATCGAGGTCGTCCACGCCACCGATGACGAGGCGGCACTCCTGTCGGTCGAGGCCGGCGCGCCGCTGCTCAGCATCTCCCGGACGACCTATGACAGCGAGGGGGCGCCCTTCGAGTTCTCCGGGGACCTCTTCCGCGCCGACCGCACCCGCATCATCACCCGGATCGCAGGGCGGGGGCTGCGCGGCAACTCCCGCCGCAACGGTGAGTTCGTCGAACTGAGCGTCACCGGGCTCGGTCAGGCCTGACGGGCGGGTCCGCACGCCTGGGGGCCGGCCCCGCTCCGCCGCGACCCGCGCCGAGCGGGACTCAGCCGGGCGGCCAGCGCAGGTCGCGGCCGCCCAGCACGTGCAGGTGCACGTGGGGCACGGTCTGCCCGGCCGCGGGGCCGGTGTTGGTGACGACGCGGTAGCCGGGCTCGACGCCGTCCGCAGTGGCCAGGCCCTCCTGGAGGGCGACCGCCTCCGCCGTGCGGACGACGGCGCCCAGCAGGTCCGGGTCGGCGTGCGCCAGCGCGGCCACGGTCGGGTGGTGCTCCTTGGGCACGACCAGCACGTGGGTCGGCGCCTGCGGGTTGATGTCCCGGAAGGCCAGCGTCCGGTCGGTCTCGTGCACGACGTCGGCCGGGATCTCGCCGGCGACCATGCGGCAGAACAGGCAGTCGGTCACGTCCCGACCCTAGGGGGCAGGTCGGCGTGGCGTCGGTCAGGATGGCGGGCACCCGTCCCTCTCCCGCCGGAGGTGTCCCGTGCCCGTCCCCGTCCCCCACGCGCGGACGTAGTGAGCACCCGCCGCGTCGCCCGGTCGGGTGGCCCCGATGCCCTGCTCCCCCCGCTCTCCCGCCGCAGCCTGCTGGCCGGCGCCGGCGTCGCCCTCGCCGCCGCGGTGGCCGGTTGCGGCCGCTCCGCCGTCTCGGCCCCGTCGGGTCCGCTGCACGTCGGCGCCATCCCCGACCAGGACCCCGAGGTCCTGCAGCGCCTGTACGGCACCGTCGCCGACGCGGTGTCCGCAGCGCTCGACCGCGAGGTCGAGTACACGCCGGTCACCGACTACGCCGCGGCCGTCTCCCTCTTCCGCACCGGCGACCTCGACCTGGTCTGGTTCGGCGGGCTCACCGGCGTCCAGGCCCGGCTGCAGACCCCCGGCGCCGAGCCGATCGCCCAGCGCGACATCGACCAGGCCTTCACCTCGGTGTTCGTGGTCAACGCCGCCACCGGGCTCGCGCCGTCCGGCGACCTGACCGCGCTGGCCCCGCTGCGCTTCACCTACGGCAGCGAGACCTCGACGTCGGGCCGGCTGATGCCCGCGTGGTTCCTCCGCGAGGCCGGCGTCGACCCGCAGGGCTTCCCCGGCGGCCCCGGCTTCTCCGGCTCGCACGACGCGACGCTGGCGCTGGTCGCCTCCGGCAGCTACCAGGCCGGGGTGCTCAACTCCCAGGTCTGGCGCTCCCGCGGCGAGCAGGGCGCGGTCGACCCGGCGGTCGTGTGCTACGCCGAGAGCCCGCCGTACCACGACTACCACTGGCTGCTCGGCCCGCAGGCCGCCGAGCGGACCGGCGTCCCCGACCTCGCCGACCGGCTGCGGGACCTCTTCACCGGCCTGCCGCCCGGGGACCCGGTGCTGGAGCTCTTCGGTGCGGGCGCGTTCGTGCCGGCGCGGGCGTCGGACTACGACCGGATCGAGGAGATCGGCCGCGACCTGGGGCTGGTCAGCTGACCGCCGTCCTGCGGCTGGACGACGTCACGGTCCGGTACGGCGGGACGACGGCGCTGGCCGGGGTCGACCTCGAGGTCGGTCCCGGCGAGCGGGTCGCCCTCGTCGGCGCCTCCGGGGCGGGCAAGTCCACGCTGCTCGCGCTGGCGAACGGCTCGGTGCCGCCCAGCGCCGGGACCGTGCGGGTGCTCGGTGCCGACCCCGCGGCGCTGTCCGGGCGGGACCGGCGCCGGCTGTGGGCGCGGGTGGGCACGGTGCACCAGTCGCTGGAGCTGGTCGGCCGGCTGCGCGTGGTGCACAACGTCAACGCCGGCCGGCTGGCGGACTGGTCGGCGGCCCGGGCGGCCTGGTCGCTGGTGCGCCCGCAGGGCCTGCCCGAGGTGCTGGCCGCGCTGGACCGGGTGGGCCTGGCCGACCGCGCCTTCGAGCGCACCGAGCGGCTCTCCGGTGGCCAGCGGCAGCGGGTGGCGATCGCGCGCCTGCTGGTGCAGCAGCCCGACCTCGTGCTGGCCGACGAGCCGGCGTCCGCCCTCGACCCGGTGCTCGCCGACCGGGCGCTGACGTTGCTCGGCGAGCTGGCGCCGGCCCGTGGCGGCGCGCTGGTCGCGGCGCTGCACGACCCCGGGCTGGTGCGCCGGCACTGCGACCGGGTGGTCGGCCTCGCCGGGGGCCGGGTCGTGCTCGACCGGCCGGTCGCCGCGCTGTCGGACGCCGACCTCGCGGAGTTCTACGGGGTGGCCCCATGACGCTGACCGTCGACCGTTCGACCCGGCCGACCGCCCCGCCGCTCCGGCGCGACCGGCGCCGCTGGGCCTGGGGCCTGGGTGCTGCGGCGGTGCTCGTCTGGTCGCTGGCGGGTGCCGGGCTGTTCAGCGGGAACGTGCTCAACCCCGGCGGGGCGGCGCAGTTCGGCCGGTTCGCCGCTGCGGCCCTGGACCCGGCGGTCGACGCGGCGTTCCTCGGTCTGCTCGCCCGGTCGTTGCTGGTCACCGTCGCCTACGCCGCGGCCGGCACCGCGCTGGCGCTGGTGCTCGGCGCGATCGGGGCACTGCTGGTCGCGCGCACCACGTGGGGAGGGCGCCCCGCCGGCTGGCTGGCCGCCCGCGGCGTGCTCGCCGTCCCGCGGGGCCTGCACGAGGCGGTGTGGGGCCTGCTGCTGGTCAACGTGCTCGGCCTGGACCCGTGGGTGGGCGTGCTGGCCATCGGGATCCCCTACGGCGCGGTGACCGCCAAGGTGTTCGCCGACCTGGTCGACGAGGTGCCGCGCGGGGCGTACCGGGCGCTGCGGGCGGCCGGGGGCGGGCGGACGGCGGCCGCGCTCTACGGGCTGCTGCCGCCGGCTGCCGGCGGGCTGCTGTCCTACGCCCTCTACCGGCTGGAGTGCGCCGTCCGGTCGGCCGTCGTCCTCGGGATGGTCGGCGCCGGCGGGCTGGGCTACCAGCTGGCGCTGTCGTTCGCGTCGCTGCGCTGGGAGCAGGTCTGGAGCGCGGTCTACGCGCTGTCGCTGCTCTGCCTGGTCGCCGACGTCGCCGGACGGGCGCTGCGTCGGCGGGTGGCCGCGTCGCCGTCGTCCGCCCGCCGGGACCCGGTGCTCGCCGCGGCGGTCGTCGGCACCGTCGTCGTGGTCGGGTGGTCGTGCTGGTACCTGGCGCTGTCGCCGGCGTCGCTGGTGTCGGAGCGCGCGGTCACGCAGCTGCACCACGTGCTGGGCGCGGCCTGGCCCCCGGCGACCGACGGCGACCTGCTGCGCACCATCGGCGTGCTCGCGGTGGACACGGTGCAGATGTCGGTGGTCGCGATCGCGGTCGCGCTGCTGGGCGCGGTGCTGCTGGCCGGTCCGGCGGCGCGGCCGGCGGGGAGGTCGTCGCCCGGACGGCGGGTCGCGGGGGCGCTGGTGCGCGGCGGCCTGCTCCTGCTGCGCGCGGTGCCGCCGCCGGTGTGGGCGCTCGTGCTGCTCTTCGTGCTGCTGCCCGGGGTGCTGCCCGGCGCGCTGGCGCTCGGCGGCTACACGCTGGGCGTGCTGGGCCGGCTGGCGGCGGAGGCCACCGAGGAGCTCGACCCGCGGCCGCGGGCGGCGCTCACCGCGCTGGGCGCCCGGCCGGCGGGGGCGTGGCTGTACGGGGTGCTGCCGCGGGCGGCCGGGCCCGTGCTCGCCCATGCGCTGTACCGGTGGGAGGTGGCCATCCGCGACACGGTGCTGGTCGGGCTGCTGGGTGCCGGCGGCCTCGGTGCGCTGCTGGCCTCGGAGCTGGCGACCTTCGACTGGGCCGCGGCGACGACGGTCCTCGCCGCGGTCGTCGTCCTGACCTGGGCGGTCGACGTCGTCAGCGACCGCGCCCGCGCCATCGTGCGCTGAGCGCCGTCATGACCGGGGCCGGACGCGGTCCAGGAGTACGTCCAGGTGCCGGGCCACCAGCGCCTGCGCCCGTTCCCCCGGCACCCGGCCCGGCTCGACGGCGACCGCCCCGGCCAGCCCGTCGAGCAACGCCAGCAGCACCGTGGCCTCGTCCCGGGCCGCCTGCTCGGCCAGGTCGGGACGGGCGGCGGCGATCAGGTGCGCGAGCAGGTCCTCGACCTGCTGCCACTCCCGCCGGTGCACCTCCGCGGTCGGCTCGTGGACGGCGGCGCGCGCCAGGCGCACGAGCCAGATCACGCTGGCCGGACGGCGCTCCTCCCCGGTGCTCACCAGCTCGTCGGCGACCGCGCGCAGGACCTCCGCGGGCCCGGCTCCCGGTGCGATGCGCCGGTCCAGCCGCGCCTCGAACTGCCGCGAGACGCGCTCCATGGCCGCGGTCAGCAGGGCGTCCTTGGTCGGGAAGTGGTGCTGCACCGCCCCGATCGACACGCCGGCCGCGGCGGCCACCCGCCGGATGCTGATGCCCTCGTAGCCCTCGGCCACCAGCAGGTCGAGCACGCAGGCGAGGAGTCGGTCGGAGGGTTCGTCCACGTCCGGCATGCTCACATCCTCGACGACCATACGACCGTATGGCTACGCTGCTCGGCCATGGACACGCGCACAGCCCGGCGCACCACTCTCCCGCCCGCGCACACGCCGTCCCCTCGCATCGCGTCGCTCGACGTGCTCCGCGGCGTGGCCATCCTCGGCACGCTCGCCACCAACATCTGGATCTTCACCGACCCCGCGGGCTTCCTCGGGTACCTCGTCGATGACACCGCGGGGACCACCCCGGCCGGGTGGGCGTGGGTCGAGGCCGTGCTGCAGCAGCTCTCCCAGGGCAAGTTCCTCGGGCTGCTCACCGTGATGTTCGGCATCGGGCTGGAGCTCCAGCGCCGGTCGGCCCTGCGTGCGGGACGTCGCTGGCCCGGCCGCTACCCGGTCCGCGCCGCGCTCCTGTTCCTGGACGGCGTCCTGCACTACCTGCTGGTCGTCGAGTTCGACGTCCTCATGGGCTACGCGGTCACCGGCGCCGTGGTGGCGTACCTCCTCGCCACGAGCGAGCGCGCCCAGCGCACCTGGATGGTCGCGGCCGCCGGCGTGCACGTCCTGCTCCTCGGCCTGGGAACGGTCGCGCTGGCGGCCGCCTCGACGCCACCGGTCCCCGGCGTGATCGAGCCGAACCCCTACGCCGACGGGTCCTGGTGGGACCTGGTGCTGCTCCGCCTCGACAACGCTGCGCTGTTCCGCCTCGAGCCCGTCTTCATCCAGGCCCTCTCGGTGGCGATGTTCCTGCTGGGCGCCCGGCTGCTGCGGGCCGGCGCGCTCGCTCCCGAGGGGGCCGGCCTGCGCCGCCGCCTGCTCCTCGTCGGCGCGGTGGCGCTGCCGGTCGACCTGGGGCTCGGGGTGTTCGGCGGCTCGGCGGGGCTGCTGCTGTCCCGGTACGGCACGGCGCCGCTGGTCGCCCTGGGCCTGCTGGCCCTGGTGGTCGAGGTGGTCGGCCGGCGCGAGCGACTCGGCGCACCCGGGCGGCGCCTGGCCGAGGTGGGGCGGATGGCGCTGAGCAGCTACGTGCTGCAGAACGTCGTCGCCTCGGCGCTCTGCTACGGCTGGGGTCTCGGCCTGGCGTCGCGGCTGGACCCCGGCGTCCGCGTGCCGGCGACGATCGCCGTGTACCTGGCGGTGGTCGCCGTCGTCGTCGCGTTCGCCCACCTGTGGCTGCGCCGCTTCGACCGCGGCCCGGTCGAGTGGCTCTGGCACTCCTCGAACCGGGCTCTGACCCGCGGCCGCTGAGCCACCCAGCACCTCGCCCGTGACGCCGCACGGCGCGGTCCCGGGCAACGCGATGGCGTCACTCGTGCCGAGCCGGCCGTCCTGGCTGACCGCCGCGGGGGGGGGGGGGGGGGGGGGGGGGGGGGGGGGGGGGGCGGCGCGGGCCGCCCCCCCCCTGGCGGGGGGGGTGGGGGGGGGCGGCGGGGGGGGGGGGGGCGGGGCG
>NZ_JBJGZQ010000033.1:0-46743 GCF_054050595.1 Geodermatophilus sp. SYSU D00779 | reverse complement strand
CCCCCGCCTCCCCCCCCGGGCCCGGGGCCCCCCGGGCGCCCCCCCCCCCCCCACCCCCCCGCCGGGGGGCGGGGGCCCCTCGGCGTGCGTCGTCGGTCGGTCAGGCTGCGGTGGCCAGGGGTGGGCCGGTGCGCTGGGGGCCGGTGCGGATCTCGGTGCCGTCGGGTCGCCAGGCGCGCCATCGCCCGTCGGGTCGGCGTTCGACCCGGAAGCCGTGGTGCACCTTCGTGTGGTGCCGTTCGCACAGCAGCGCGGCGTTGTCCAGGTTGGTCGCCCCGCCGTTGACCCACTCGAGCAGGTGGTGGACGTCGCACCACCAGGTGGGCGCGGCGCAGCCGGCGAACACGCAGCCGCCGTCGCGCACCTCCACCGCGCGGCGCACGTGCGGTGGGAACAGCCGCAGCGTGCGGCCGTGGTCCAGCGGCACCCCGCCGGGGCCCATCACGATCCGGGTCACCTGCCCGTCGCAGGCCAGCCACCGGGCTCGCGCGGCGGAGATCTGCGCGCCGAAGCCGGTGTCGGCCGCGCCGCGGCCGGTCGCGGGGGCGGCCAGGTCCTCGATGCCGATCGTGACGATGACCTGCGGCTTGTGCCCGCGCAGGACCGGCAGGGAGCCGGCGGCGAGGGCGGTGTCGCACAGCTGCACCAGCGCATCGGCCAGCCGCTGGCTGCGTGTCCGCTCGTCGCCGGCGCACCGGCCGGCCTGCACCAGCGACTCCAGCGCCGCCTGCAGCCGCTCCCCACCCACCGCGTCCAGGTCGAACCGGCCGCTGACGCTCCCATCAGCCTGCTTGGCGAGCACCAGCCGGCGGCCCGCGGTCGGATCGGGCTCCGGGCCGTCGGCGTCGAGCCGATCGAGGTAGTGGTGCACCGCCTTCGCGGTATCGGCGTGCGGGCGTGAGGTCGCGACGCCGGTCAGCAGCTGGTCGACCCCGGCCAGGTCGACGTCCTGCCCAGCGGCCAGCGCGAGCGCCTCCGGCTCGGCCACCCGCGCGATGAGCCCGGCCTGCTCGCCGGTCACCGCACCGGCGGCGAACGCCGCGGCCATGGCGGGCAGGTTGCGCCAGCGCGCGGCCGGGGCGGACCACCCGGGCGGCCTCGGTGGCCGACAGGTGCCCGTGCCCGCACAGCCAGGACGCCATCGACGTCAGCCCGTCCACCTGCGCGGCACCGGACACCTCGGCCTCCCGCACCGTACGCGCCACCTCGGCGGCGAGCCGGTTCGCCGCGGCCAGCAGCGGGCGCAGCCGGTCCAACAGCGCCGGGCCGAACATCGGTGCCAGGTCCTCGGCGGCCAGGGCGTCGAGCGCGGCCGTCAGCTCGTCCACGACACCTCTCACCGGATCGATCACCTGTTCGAAGCCTATCCGATCAGCAGGGGCCGTACAACACGAATCCGCAGCTCAGCAGCTTGTCCACACAGTGCGGCCACGCTTTGACATGTGAGGTCTCCAGTCAGCCAGGTCGATGCGGCAACGGCCGTGGGGAGAAGCCTGAGTCCGCCTCCGAGCCGTTGGCGCCATCCGGCCCGTGGCGCCCACCAGGGCGGCGGTGCCACCTCTGGACATAAGCGAACGCTGCATTCACGATTCTGCGCATGCTGATCGCCGAGCGCGACTACCGCGCCTGGGACGCCGTGGAGATGGCCCGGCTCGTCCGCGCCGGGGAGCTCACCGCCACCGACCTGGCCGAGACGGCGATGGACCTCCTCGACCGCATGCCTGCGCTGAACGCCGTGGCCGACGTCGCTGAGCGGGTCGACCTCGCCAGGAGGGCCACCGGTCCGCTGGCCGGGGTTCCCTTCGCGGTCAAGGAACTCCTGGGCTGGCCGGGCCTGCCGTGGACCATGGGCTCGCGGCTCCTGGTCGGTCACCGCGCTCCCGGCTTCTCGCCGTACGCCGCCGCGATCCGGGATGCCGGGCTGCAGGTCCTGTGTTCCACCACCAGTTCGGAGTTCGGGCTGCTCGGGAGCACCGAGACCGCGTTGCACGGCACGACGCTCAACCCGTGGGGAGAGGGGTTGTCGGCCGGCGGGTCGTCGGGAGGATCGGCGGCGCTCGTCGCGGCGGGGGTCGTCCCGATGGCCCATGGCAACGACGCCGGCGGGTCGCTGCGGGTCCCGGCGTCCCTCACCGGTCTGTTCGGCTTCAAGCCGTCGAACCGCCGGTGCGCACCCACCGGCCCCGAGGTCCCCGGCCTGGGCGCACTGGTCGTGGACCACTGCATCAGCAGGTCCGTGCGGGACAGCGCCCACCTGCTCGCGCCACGGAGCGCACCGGCCCGGACGCCGTCCACCCGCCGGTCGGGCTGGTCGACCGCCCGGGCCGCGACCGGCTCCGCATCGCGGTGCTCGTGCCGACGCTCCTGGGTGAGGAGCCGGAGCCCGCCGTCCGACGGGAGCTGGACCGGGCGGCCGCGCTGTGCGAGGCCCTCGGGCACGACGTCGTCCCTGCGGAGTGGCCGGGCGTCGACGGGGAAGCGCTGAGCCGGGCGTTCTTCGTGGCCGCGGCGCGGACGATGTCCGAGGTGGCGCGGTCGGTCGTCCCGCTGCTCGGCCGACCACCGGGCCCCGACGAGTTCGAGCCGTTCACCCTGGAGCTCATGGCGTGGGCCGGGACGCTGGGACCGGAGGTGGACGCGGAGTGCGACCGGGCCCTCGTGCAGGCGAACCGCGCGTACCTGGGCCTGTTCGAGCGCTGGGACGTCATCCTCAGCCCCACCCTCGCGCGGCTGCCCTGGCCGCTCGGTCACCTCGCGCCGGCAGCGGGCCGTGGGGTCCTGGTACGGCGCACCGAGGAGGCGGTCGGGTACACGCCGATCCACAACACGGCGGGGTGTCCAGCGATGTCGGTGCCGCTGGGCCGGTTCGACGGCGTACCGGTCGGCATCCACTTCGCGGCGGCCCCGGGTGCGGACCGGCTGCTGCTGCAGCTCGCCCTCGCCCTCGAGGAGGCCGCTCCGTGGGTGGACCTCCGGCCGGACCTCGGCTGGCTGGAGCGGGCGGCCTGATGGCGCAGGTGCTCAAGCCGGCCGTGCGGGCGGGGATCGAGGTGGCGGCCCTGCGCTGCTTCGCCGACGCGGGGTACGGCGGCACGTCCGTGGCCCGGATCGCCACCGCGGCCGGGACGGCGCCGGCCAACGTGTACCGGTACTTCCCCTCCAAGGCGGCCCTGTTGGACGCGGTCGTCCCTGCGGACCTCCCCGTCCGGCACGACCGGCTGCTCGACGTGCGGATCGAGGCACTGGCGAGGGGAGCCGAGGGTGGCGCCGCGGCGGCCGCCGAGCTGCTCGAGTTCTGGCTCGACCACCGCCTGGCCGTCGTCGTGCTGCTCGACCGGGCCGAGGGCACCCCGTTCGCGGACTACCCGGCCGCCTTCGTGCAGCGGCTCGTCGCCCACGTCGAGCGGTCCCTCGGCGTCCCGCTGAGCGCGGTGCACCGGGAGCTGCTCGAGCTCGTGTTCGACAACACCCGCCGCGCCCTCGCGCGGATCCTGCGCAACCCCGGGGACCGCGAGCATGCCCGCGCCCTCGTCACCGGCTTCTGGAGCTACCAGGTCCCGGGGCTCGACGGCCTCGTGGCCGCCATCCGCGCGGACGCCACCGGCTCCTGAGGCCCCCACCAGCAAGGCGACGTCACCTCACGACGGGTGAGCACGCGCGGCGATCGGCGGTCGACCGGTGATCACGTCCGCTACGTTGCCCGGGTCGTCGTCGGGAGGTCCCAGGTGCCGTTCCTGCTGGCGCGCCTGACGCGCCTGCTGCGCGTGAGGCTGCCCGGGTGGCGGCTGCCGCTGGCCGTCGCGGTCGTCGTCTTCCTGACCAGCTGGGCGGCCATGGCCGTGATCGAGCCGGCCGGGACCGGCATCGCCTCGCCGGGCACCTACTGGTGGTACTTCGTCGTCACCGCGGCCACCGTGGGCTACGGCGACGTCTACCCGGCCTCGCCCGGCGGCCGCGTCGTCGGCGCGTACGTCATCGTCGGCGGCATCGTCACGCTCACCCTGCTCTTCACGCAGCTGTCCGCCGCGCTGCAGTCGGTGAGGGGCAAGAGACTGAGGGGGCTGGTCGAGCTGGACCTCGCCGACCACGTCGTCCTGCTCGGCTACACGCCGGGGCGGACGGCGCGCATCGTCACCGAGCTGTGCGCCGAGGGCCGCGCGCGCGTGGTGCTCTGCGCCTGGGACGAGGACGTCCCCGAGGACCCGCTGCCCGAGCGGCTGGACGTGCAGTTCGTCCGCGGCGACCTGACCTCCGAGGACGTCATGGCCCGTGCCTGCGTGGCCCGCGCCCGGACGGCGGTCGTCGACGTCCGCGACGACAACGAGGCCCTGGCCGTCGCGCTCGCCGTCACCCACGCCAACCCGCGGATCCACCTGGTCGCCGCACTCCGCGACCTCGGCCGGCTGGACACGCTGCGCTACGTGCACCCCGACGTCCAGGGGGTGCAGTGGCACATGCCCTTCCTGCTGACCGAGGAGGCCACCGACCCCGGCATCGCGCAGGTCTACAGCGACCTGATGACCAGCGGGGGGCACGGCAACACGTACTCGACCCGCGTCCCGAGCGGCTTCGCGCACCGCACGTTCGGCGACTGCCAGACCTGGTTCGGCCGCACCTTCGGTGCCACGGTGCTGGCCCTGCGCACCGACGGCGGGCCACTGGTGGTCAGCCCCGGCTGGGACACCCCGGTGCCCGAGGGCACGACGCTCTACTACGTCGCCGGTCGGCGCATCGACGACGCCCGGCTGCGCGCCGGCCGCTGAAGGACCCCGTCCTCCTCACCGCTCGCAGGCTCGCGGCGAGCCTCTGGACGGGGCCGCGAGCCGACCCTCAGCGCGGCATCAGCGCCCCAGCAGTCCGCGCACGTAGGCGGCCTGGCCCAGGTGCTGCAGGTCGTCCGACAGCACGCTGACCAGCCGCACGCCGAGGGTGACCGGCGGGTCCCAGCGGGTGTCGACGACCCGGTCGAGGTCCTCGTCGGAGAGGCCGCGCAGGAACTCCGCGGACCGCGCGTGCACGGCGCGGGAGTAGCCCACCAGCAGGTCGGCCGAGGGCACCCGGACGGCGTCCACCTCGTCGTCACCCATCCCGTAGCCGATCGCCGCGTCGTCCACGGGGAGGCCGAAGCGGCCGGCCCAGCCCTGCGCGGTCCACATCTGCTCGGTGCCGGCGACGTCGGCGACGTGGTCGTCCTGCACCCGCAGCAGGTGCCAGGCCAGCCAGCCGATCGGGTTGGCGCCGGGCTGCACCCGGCGGTTCAGGTCGTCGGGCTCCAGCCCCTCGACGGTGCGGGTGAAGGTCTCCTCGATCTGCTCGTAGGCGTAGGTGAGGACGTCGCGGCTGTGCATGGTCGGCCGCTACCCGTGGGCCGGTCGGTCACTCGCCGTCCGGGCCCTCCTCGGGCTCGCTCTGCGCCTCCAGGTCGGCGGCCTGCTCGGGTGTCTCCACCTCCAGGGCGATGTCGCGCGGCTGCGGGGTGTCCGGGGACGGCGTCGTCATGGCCCGAGCCTGCCCCAGGACGGGTCGGTCCGCGTCACCAGCCGTACAGGGTGCCGAAGAGGACGACGACGCCGACCGCCACGGCGAGCAGCACGAGCGCGAGCATCACCAGGGGGACGACGACCCAGCGACGGCGGAACCGGCGCCGCCGCGGCCGCTGCTCCCTCGGCCGGGTCGCGACGGGCGGTGGGGCAGGAGGTGGCGGCGACTCGGCGGGCGGGGCCGGCGGGGGAGCGGCCGCCTCCGACGTCCCCGTCCGGCGCTTGCGCTCCCGCCGCCGCTCGGCGAGGTGCCGCGCCTGGTCGCGGGCGTCGCGGGCCACCGCCCCGAGCGCGGTCGCCGACGCGGCCGCCAGCGCCTTGAGGTCCGCGGCGTCGATCCGCTCCAGCCGGTCGCCGTCCGCCGCGGGCTCCGCCGGGGGCGGGGTCGGCCCGGGGGACCACGGGTCGGTCCGGGGAGCCCCGTCGAGGACGGCCTGCAGCTCCCGGCGCGCCTGCTCGGCCGTCATCCGCCGCGCCGGGTCCTTCTCCAGCAGGCCGAGGACCACCGGCGCGAGCGGGCCGGCGTGGGTCGGCGGCGGGGGGTCCTCGGCGACGACGGCCATGAGGGTGGCCATCGGTTCGCCACGGGCGAAGGCGGGGCACCCCTCCACCGCGGTCCAGAGCGTCGCGCCGAGCGACCACAGGTCCGCGGCCGGGCCCGGCCGCTCGCCGTGGGCACGCTCGGGCGCCATGTAGGACGGCGAGCCGATGATCGCGCCGGTGGTGGTCAGCGTCGGGTCGCCGGTGGCGGTCGCGATGCCGAAGTCGGTGAGGCAGGCCCGCCCGTCGGGGGCGACCAGCACGTTGGCCGGCTTGACGTCGCGGTGCACCACCCCGGCCTCGTGCGCGGCGGTCAGCCCGGCCAGCACGTCCAGCCCGATGCGGGCGACCGCCGACCACGGCAGCGGGCCCTGGCCGTCGATGACCTGCTGGAGGCTGCAGGACTCGACGTGCTCCATCACCAGCCACGGCCGCCCGTCCTCCTCGACCACGTCGTAGACCGCGGTGACCGACGGGTGGTCCAGCCGGGCGGCGGTGCGGGCCTCGCGCAGCGTGCGCTCGCGCAGCACCCGGCGCTCCTCGTCGGACAGGTGCAGGGCGAAGGTGACCTCCTTGACCGCGACCGGTCGATCCAGCCGCAGGTCGGTGGCCAGCCAGACGACGCCCATGCCGCCGCGGCCCAGGACCTCCTGCAGTGCGTAACGCCCGGCCAGCAGGCGATCGGCGGACGGCTCCGCGGTCATGGGCGGACGGTACGCCGGGGCGGGCGTCGTTGCGCCCCCGATCGCGCGCGGGAACCGAGGGCCTTGTCGACTCCCGGGAGGCCGCGCATGCTCGGAGGTGCCGGTCGTCCGTGGGCACCGGGGCCCTCGGCCGGCCGGTTCGAGGAGGCCGACATGACCGAGCAGGCCGAGAGCGTCGACCAGCCGCAGGCGCGAGGGCCACGCGTCGTGGTGGGTGTGGACGGCTCGGCGGGAGCGCGGGCCGCGCTGCGGTTCGCCATCGAGGACGCCGTCCGCCGTGGCGTGCCCGTCGAGGCGGTCATCGCCCACCGCCCGCCCGAGGCCTGGATGGACTTCGACGCGATCGGTGAGTTCTCCTACGCCGAGGCGGAGGCCGAGGCGGTGCAGCGTGCCGAGAGGTTCCTCGCGGAGGTGCTGCGGGACATCCCGGAGCCACACCCGGAGATCCACGTGACGGCCGTCCTCGGCTCGGCGGCGGACGCGCTGATCCGGGAGTCGGCCGGCGCGGACCTGCTGGTGGTCGGCAGCCGGGGGCACGGCGGGTTCTCCAGCATGCTGCTCGGGTCGACGAGCATGCAGTGCGCCCTGCACGCGTCGTGTCCGGTGACCGTCGTCCACTCGCCCGAGTCGCACCGGGAGCGGCTGCACCTGCGGCGCCACCACGACGGGGAGCGGGTGCAGGCCCGCCGGAGGCGCTTCCGCGGGGCCACGGCCGACTTCAGCGGCCCCTGACGAACGGCCTCGCTGCAGGGGGCCCGCCGCGAGCCGGCGAGTGGTGGGGGGCAGGGAGGTCCTCCCTCAGTCCGGGGAACCCAGCCAGCGGCGCAGCACGTCGTCCTCACGGCGCAGCACGACCATCGCCAGCTCGCGGACGGCCGCCTCGGCCTGCCGCCCGACCACCGGCGCGTCGACCTCCGCCTCCCCGGTGACCGTCGACCGGGTGCCCTGGGCGGTCGGCCGCAGCCGCCGCTCGCCCCGCACCGCCGCGGTCCGGCCGAGGATGCGGGACTCGACCTGCAGGACGGCCCGGTGCCCCCCGCCGCCGTCGGTCGTCCAGTTGCGCCGGTCGGCGACGGTGACCTCGCGGCCGACGAAGCGGGTGAACACCGCCGGGACGCCCAGCGTGGGGACGACGAGCCGTAGCGCGGTGCGGGGGCTGCCGCCGTCCGGGGTGCTCTCCAGCGACTCGAGCCGCGCGCCGAGGGCCTGCGCGTAGTCGCGGAGGAAGGCCTCGTCGGTGAGGACGGCGAGGACGTCGTCCGGGGCGGCCGGGAACGTGGCGGTGTGGTCGATGGGCACGTGCAATCCTGCGACGGCCCGCGCGTCCGCGCCCGTCGAGCGCCGTTCCGCCCGGCCTCCCGGCTCGGTACGTTCCGTCAGCCGGGGGAGCCGTCGGCGAAGCTGACCGCACCCTTCATGTACCGGCCCCGGGTGATGGCCCGGTCGACCTCCTCGACGACCAGGTCGACCAGCCAGCGCACCGGCTCGGTGTGCGCGAGCAGCTCCTCGCCGGCGCGCTCCCGTGGGCTGGCCAGCAGGCCGAGGGTGCCGGCGACGGCGGCGAGGGCGGCGTCCTCCGGCGTCCACCCCGAGCGCTGCGGCTCGTCGAGGACCCGCTCGTCGGCATCCGTGCGGTCGGCGCGGGAGTCGTCGTAGCGGGTGCCCAGCAGCCGGCGGCGCACCGTCCACGACCCGCGCCGCACGTGCTCGGCGGCGAGGTCCCGCTGGTCGACCGGGCCGCGGCGGAGCAGGTCGGTCAGCGACTCGGCTCCCTCCGCGAGCAGCCGGTCGGCGGGAGGGAAGCCGGTGGGCGGGTCGTCGAACTCGACGGCCTCCTCG
This sequence comes from Geodermatophilus sp. SYSU D00779, assembly GCF_054050595.1. Lineage (NCBI taxonomy): Bacteria > Bacillati > Actinomycetota > Actinomycetes > Geodermatophilales > Geodermatophilaceae > Geodermatophilus > Geodermatophilus sp. SYSU D00779. The sequence continues at coordinate 38,120 of NZ_JBJGZQ010000033.1, read as the reverse complement.
GTGTCCCGCACCCGCCCGCGCAGCGCGAGGTCGACCAGCAGCGTGCCGCGCACCGCCAGCGCCGTCACCAGGTCGTCGGTCAGCCGTCCCCTGTCCAGCGCCAGGGCGGCCAGCCGCATCGACACCGAGTCGTCCCAGTCGTCGTCCACGCGCGCATCCTGTCGCGGTCGGGGGCGGCACGGGCCCGGCCGTGCCGCCGGCCCCTCACCTCCGGTGGGTGGGGAGGCGACGGGCGACGGCCGGGACGACGATCGCCGCGGCCACGAGGGGGGTGACCATCAGCAGCACCCGGGTGTCGATCGTGGCGTCGGCGACCACGTCGGGGACCAGTGACAGCGCGGTGAGCACCACGGTCGTGCGCACGAAGGTGCTGCGCGGCCGCCGGGCGCGGCGGGCCAGCGCGGCGGCCAGCACCACGCCGACCAGGGAGAACACGGCGGTCAGCACGGCGAAGCCGGACACCGGGATGGGCGCCCCGCTGACGTCGAGGCTGATCCCGGCGGCGGAGCCCGCGGCGGCGACGGTGGTGGTCGCGAGGGCGGCGACCGTCGTGGCGGCCAGGCCCGCGCCGACGACGGAGCCGGTGCCGCGGCGGGTGGTGGTGGTCAGCGTGGCGGTCATGACGTCCTCCGAGGGGAACGGCCGGCTCGGTCCCGGCCTCTCACCAGGAGGTCGAACGGCCGCGGCCCGGATCGACACGGTCGCCGAGGACTTCTCCCGAGGCGTCCGCGCCGCCGATCCGCCAGCCGGAGCAGGCCGGACGCCGCGACGTGCGCCCCGACGACGACCAGGGGTCCGAGCAGCGCGACCGCCAGGGGAGTCGGTGCCACCGGGACCCCGGCGCGCCGGAGCCTCGACCGTGCCCAGAGCGCGAACGGCGCGACGACCGTGGGAGCCGTCAGCACGCCGGGGGTGTAGCCGCGGGTGACCACCGCGGAGGCGACGTGCGGGACGGCGTGCCACCCGAACGCGGCGAGCGTGGCCTGGAACAGCGGGTCGGCGCCGTCGGTGCGCGCACCCCGGGCCGAGGCGGCGGCGATGACGGTCCCCACGAGGCCGATGGCCACGGTCGTGTGCGGCCGAGAGACGGCCAGCCCGTCCCGGACCCGCGCCGGCAGCCGGGGCACGGTGCCCTCCAGACGCGGCCGGGCGCGGTCCGCCCAGCCGGGCATGGTGACCAGCTCCTCCGCGTCGTGGACGGCTCACGCGGCGAGCAGGCCCCACGTCGCGCCGCGCGGGAGGTGGGGCGTGGAGCCGGGAACGGGCACGCCTCCATCCTGGGGCCCGTCGTCGGAACCGGTCAGCCGGAGCCGTCCTGCAGGAGGGCGGCCAGCTCGCCGGGGCCGCGGTACAGGTGGGCGCGGAGTCCCACCCGCGCCGCGGCGTCGACGTTGACCTGCTGGTCGTCGACGAAGACGCACCGGTGCGGCGGCAGGCCGAGGGCCGAGCAGACCGCGGCGAACACCTCCGGGTCGGGCTTGGCCACCCCCAGGTCCGAGCTGTTGAAGACGGCGTCGAGCTCCCCGTCCAGTCCCAGCCGCTGCAGGTCGTGGGGCAGCCGGTCGGTCGCGTTGCTCAGCAGCGCCACGGGACGGGAGCGGCGCTGCTCGCGGAGGACGGCGAGGACCCGTCAGTCGACCTCTCCGCAGGGGCCCGACCAGTCGGCCACCGCTCCGGCCGCGGCCTCCCCGTGGACGGCGACCAGCCGTGCGGCGATCCCCGCCCGCCACTCGGCGTCGCTGATCCGGCCGGTGACGACGGCGCGCAGGGTGGCCGCGTCGGCGAACGCCGCGCGGTCGAGCGCGCCCGGGGGCAGACCGGCCCGTCGCTCGGCGGAGGTGACGATCCCCGGGTCCCAGATCCGCAGGACGCCGTCGAGGTCGACGACGAGGGCGGAGTCCGCGGATCGCAGGCTCATGCGGGGAAGAGCCACGCGAGGCTGCGGCGGGCGGCCGCGGCGTACTCCGCACGGCCCGTGCGCAGGCCGTACCCGAGGTCCTCGAGGGCGGCGCAGCGCGCGAAGAACTCGATCCGCGGGCCGGCGTCGGGCAGGCCGCCGTACGCCTGCAGGGTCTCGGCGAGGAAGGCGGGCCCGAAGTCGCGGTGGAGGCGGGCGAAGTCCAGGGCCGGGTCGGTGATCGCGCAGTCCGACCAGTCGATCACGCCGGTGAGGCCCGGTCCGTCGGCGAGGAGGTGCTCGGCGCCGAGGTCCGCGTGGGCCACCACGCGCAGTGTGGAGCGGCGCGGCACGCTCGACCGGACCACGCGCAGCAGCTCGGGAGGCCCGTCGAGGTCCGCCAGCCACTCGGCGGGGTCGGCGTCGTCCTCGTCGACGAACGCGCGCACCGTGTCCGGGTCGGTGGCGTGCAGGTCGCGCAGGAACCGGCCGAGCACGGCGGCGGTGCCCGGCGCGGGCGCCCGGCCGAGCAGCGGCCGTCCCGGCAGCAGCCGGTGGCCGAGCACCCCGGCGTCCGCGTCGGCGAACACGGGGACGGGGACGGCCAGCGGCAGCCGCGGCGCGAGGACTCCCAGCAGGCCCGCCTCGCGCTGCACGTCGTGACCGTCGGCCACCCGGAGGACCAGCTCGCCCGCGGCGAAGGCCGTGTTGTCCAGCCCGCGGCCCAGCTCCCGCAGCGGCAGGTCGGCGAGCTCGGGAGCGTGCGTCCGGAGCGCCCGGGCGGCGCGTGCCGCGGCGGGCCCGGCGTCCCCGCCGCCGGTGCTCACTCGCGGGGCGGGGCGGCCACCGCGCGCCGGTGCAGCGGGCTGTCCGGGTTCAGCAGCGAGTGCCGGCGGCCGTAGCCGAAGTAGAGGACCAGCCCGATGAGGAGCCAGACGCCGAAGCGCAGCCAGGTCTCCCAGTGCAGCTGGGCGATGAGGAACAGCGACGCCAGGACGCCGAACGCGGGGACGACGGGCATCAGCGGCAGCCGGAACGAGCGGGGCGCGTCGGGCCGGGTGTAGCGGAACAGGATGACGGCGACGCACACCACGACGAACGCCGACAGGATGCCGATGTTCGTCAGGTCCGCGACGGCGCGGATGGGGAAGACGCCGGCGAGCACGGCCGACCCGATCCCGGCGATCCAGGTGACGCGCTGCGGGGTGCCGTGGCGGTCGGTGCGGGCGAACCACGGGGGCAGCAGCCCGTCACGGCTCATGGAGAACCACACCCGGGTGACGCCGAGGAGGAAGGTCAGCATCACGGTCAGGATGGACAGCACCGCGAACACCGAGATGATGCTGGCGATCACCGGCAGGCCGGCATTGGTGAACGCGGAGGCGAAGCCCGCGGTGGGGTCGATCTCCCGGTAGTCCTGCATCCCGGTGAGCACCAGCGTGGCGAGGACGTAGAGCACCATCGCGATGACCAGCGACAGGACGATCGCCTTGGGCATGTGCCGCCTGCCGTCCTGGGCCTCCTCGGCGGCGGTGCTCATGGCGTCGTAGCCGAAGACGGCGAAGAAGACGGTGGCCGCGCCGGTGAGCACCGGGCCGAAGCCGGCGGGCATGAAGGGGTCGTAGTTCGCGGTGTCGATGTAGAAGACGCCGAGCCCGATGATGAACAGGATCAGCAGGATCTTGATCCCCACCGCGATCAGCTCGAACCGGCCGAACGTCCTGGTCCCGGCGCTGAGGATGGCGGTGACGAGCAGGCAGATCAGGATGGCCGGGACGTTGACGACCCCGCCCTCCTCGGCGGACGCGGTGACCGCCGTCGGCAGGGCGACCCCGAAGCCGTCGAGGAAGGCCTCCAGGTAGCCGGAGATGCCGATCGCCACGACCGCGACGATCGCGATGTACTCCAGGAGCAGGTCCCAGCCGATGAACCAGCCGATGACCTCGCCGAGGGCCACGTAGCCGTAGGTGTAGGCCGAGCCGGCCCGCGGGATCATGCCGGCGAACTCGGCGTAGGACAGCGCCGCGGCCGCCGAGGCCAGACCCGCGACGAGGAACGCGATGAGCACCGCCGGCCCGACGCCGGGGTTGTCCGCGTCGCCGTGCGCCACCAGCCCGGCGAGGGAGAAGATCCCGACGCCGATGATGCCGCCGACACCGATCGCGGTCAGCTGCCAGAGCCCGAGGCTCTTGGTCAGCGCGCCGGCCCCGCTCTCGGCCTCGATCTCCTCCATCCGGTCGATCGGCAAGCGGCGCCAGATGGAGTGCCTCGCCTGCGTGGCCATGCGTTCCCCCTCGCGGTCGGACCAGAGGTGGTCAGGACCCTCCGCGCAGTTCCCGGCGGAGGATCTTGCCGGTGACGGTCTTGGGCAGCTCGTCGACGATCTCGACGCTGCGCGGGTACTTGTAGGCCGCCATGCGCTCCCTGCAGTGCGCGATGAGCTCCTCGGGCGTCGCGCTGGCGCCGGGCACGAGGCTGACGAAGGCCTTCACCGTCTCCCCGCGCTTCTCGTCGGGGACGCCGACGACCGCGGACTCGCGGACCGCCGGGTGCTCGGCGAGGACGTCCTCGACCTCGCGCGGCCACACCTTGTAGCCCGACGCGTTGATCATGTCCTTCTTGCGGTCGACGATGAACACCCAGCCCTCGGGGGTCATGAAGCCGACGTCGCCGCTCTTCAGCGCGCCGCCGGGCAGGTTGGCGGCGGTCTCCTCCGGCTTGCCCCAGTAGCCGGCCACCACCTGCGGCCCCTCGGCGACGATCTCGCCGACCTCGCCGAGCGGGAGGTCCTTCCCGTCGTCGTCCTGGATGCGCACGACCGTGCTCGGCGCCGGGACGCCGACCGACAGCGCGCCCGAGGTGGGGTCGACGGGGGATGGCGAGCCGAACGGCGTGACGGTCATCGGCGAGGTCGTCTCGGTCAGGCCGTAGGCGTTGTGCACCTGCTTGCCGGTGGCCTCGAGGAACCGTCGTTCGGCGGCCGGCGAGATGGGGGCGCCGCCGGAGTAGATCGACGTGAACGACGCGAAGTGGTCCCGGCTGACCCCGGGTGCGTTGAGCAGCGCGCTGAACGCGGTGATCGCGCCGATGGTGAACGCCGGCCGGTGCTCGAGGAAGGCGTCGAGGACGACCTGCGGCTCGAACCGGTAGGCCAGGACCAGCGGCGCCGGAACGAGCATGCTGACCGCGATGTGCCCGATCAGCCCGGTGATGTGGAACAGCGGGGCGATCCCGAAGATGGCGCCGTCGCGCCCGGCGTGCACCCAGTCGCGGTAGACCTGCGCGGTGAAGACGACGTTGCGGTGGGTGTTCATGGCGCCCTTGGGCACCCCCGTCGTCCCCGAGGTGTAGGTCAGGAACGCGACGTCGTCCGGGCCCAGCTGCACCGGGGGCGGGGTCTGCCCGCGGTGCTCGGCCAGGAACTCGCCGAGGTCCGTCGTCCCCTCCTGCCGCTGCCGGCCCACCCCACCGAAGAGCCGCTCGTCGTCGCGGGTCTGGAACTCCAGCTCGCTGGTCGTGAGCACCAGCCGGACGTCGGTGCCGGGCACGACGTCGCGGGCGACCTGGTCGTACAGCGACTCCAGGGACACCAGCACCGTGGCCCCGGAGTCCTCCAGCAGGTAGGAGAGCTCGCGGGCCCGGCTCATCGGGTTGATCGAGACCATGGTCCCGCCGGCCTTCCAGGCCGCCACCATCGCGATGACGAACTGGGGCACGTTCTGCAGGTAGACGGCCAGCCGGTCGCCGGGGGCGAAGCCGTTGGCGAGCAGGCCGCTGGCCAGGGCGTCGCTGAACTCGTCGAGCTCGCGGCGGCTGACGACGCCGTCGAAGTACCGCAGCGCGTCGCCCGAGGGGTCCCGGGCCAGCCCCGCACGGAACATGCTCAGGGCGTCGTCGAACTCGATCTCGTAGTCGGCCGGCTGGTCGCCGTAGAGCGCCAGCCAGGGTCGCTCGTCGTAGTCGCTCACGGTGGCAGCCCTACTTGATGACGACGGGGTTGACGGGGGAGCCGCTGCCCTTGGCGACCTTGAGCGGGGCGGCGACGTAGAGGAAGGCGTACTGGCCGTCCTCGGCGCAGTCGGCGGCCAGCTGCTCGAGGTCGGCGATCTCGGTGAGGGTGACGCCGAGGTTGCGCATGAGCGCGTTGTGCAGGACCAGGGCGACGCCGGTGTTGGGGTCGGTGGTCACCTCGTTGGCGATGGTGTCGGTGACCAGGTTGGGGATCTCCATGTCCTGGAACCACCGCACGAGCTCGGGGCTGTAGACCAGGCCGGGCTCGTTGAAGCCCTCGTAGAAGGCCTCGCCCTGCTCGAAGAACAGCTGCAGGAAGTTGGTCCGGATGACCAGGATGTCCCGCTTCTGGATCTCCACGCCCTGGGCCTGCGCGCAGGCCACCAGGTCCTCGTGCGTGAAGGTCTCGCCCTTGTCGAGGGTGTCCTTGCCGCGGAAGCGGGCCATGTCGAGCAGGACCGCCCGGCCGACGACGCCGCGCTGGGCGATCGGCTCGACGCTGGCCTTGTCCAGGCCGCCGATGGTGGTGCGGGCGTCGTAGCCGTTCCAGATCTTGCCGCCGTACCAGACGTGGCCGAGTCCGTCGTACTGCGTCGAGCCCTGGAGGAAGGCGTTGATCTTGTCGTCGGCGTAGTGCAGGCCGCCGGGGTACTGCGGCGCGTCGGGGGAGTCCCAGGTCGACTCGTCGAGGATCTGGGTCCGCTCGGCGGGCGTGCGCCCGGGCCACACCGGGTCGCCCTTCGGGTCGCCGATCAGCCGCTGCAGGGTGAAGACCTTGCCGGAGCTGACCAGCCGGGCGGCGGCGAGCACCTGCTCCGGGCCGAGGTAGTTCAGCGCGCCGACCTCGTCGTCCGGGCCCCACTTGCCCCAGTTCGTCGGCGCGTCGGCGAGCAGGTCGTCGAGGGCGGGGACGGTGGGGGGCGCGTCGGTCACGGGTACCTCCTGGGCTGGGAAGGGTGCCGCCCGGTGGCGGACGGATCGGTGTCGTGGACTATCCCGTCGGTGTGGTGCGGACCACAACCACGTGCAACATTCGGCGCAACGCCACCCAGCCGCACCCCGACCGCAGAGAGGGACGTCATGAGCACCGTCGCGCCCGCCCACCCCGAGTCCGTCTTCACCTACGGGGCGCCGCAGCTGAAGTTCGGGAGCGGGGCCTCCGACGAGATCGGCTACGACCTGAGCAGGTACGGCGTCCGGCGGGTGCTGGTGGTCACCGACGCGGGTCTCGCGGCCACCGGCATCCCGCAGCGCGTGGCCGACCAGATGGCGCAGTTCGACATCGAGGCGCACGTGTACGACGGCGTGCACGTCGAGCCGACCGACGTCAGCCTCGTCGCCGCGATCGAGGAGGCCCGCTCGACCGGGCCCTGGGACGCCTTCGTCGCCGTCGGCGGGGGCTCCTGCATCGACACGGCCAAGGCGATCGACCTGCTGACCACCAACCCCGGCGAGCTCCTGGACTACGTCAACGTGCCGGTCGGGAAGGGGCAGGCGCCGTCGAAGCCGTTGAAGCCGCTGATCGCCGTCCCGACGACGACGGGCACCGGCTCGGAGAGCACCACCATCTGCGTGATGGACGTGATCGCGGCGCGGGTGAAGACCGGGATCAGCCACGCGATGCTGCGCCCGACCCTGGCCGTGATCGACCCGGACCTCACGCTGACCCAGCCGCCCGGGGTGACCGCGGCGTCGGGCATGGACATCCTGTGCCACGCCCTGGAGAGCTACACCGCGCGCTGGTACACGACCTACGAGCACAAGAAGCCCGAGCAGCGGGTGCCCTACTGCGGGTCCAACCCCATCTCGGACATGTGGGCGGAGAAGTCGCTCAGCCTGCTGGCCGGCTCCTTCCGGCGGGCGGTGCGGCACGGGGACGACGTGCAGGCGCGCGCCGACATGTCGATGGCGGCGACCTTCGCGGGCATGGGCTTCGGCAACGCGGGGGTGCACATCCCGCACGCCAACGCCTACCCGATCGCCGGGCAGGTGAAGGACTTCCACCCCAAGGACTACCCGGCGGACGAGCCGATGGTCCCGCACGGGATGTCGGTCGCGCTGACCGCGCCGGAGGCCTTCCGCTTCACCTTCGAGGCCGCTCCGGAGCGGCACGTGCGGGCGGCCCAGCTGCTGGCGCCCAACGCGGGGATCCCGACCGAGGCGGTCGACTTCCTGCCCATGGTCCTGACCGACCTGATGCGCGACATCGACATCCCCAACGGCGTGGGCGCGGTCGGCTTCGGCGAGGACGACATCCCGGACCTGGTCGAGGGCACGATGAAGCAGCAGCGGCTGCTGGCGACCTGCCCTCGCGAGGTCACCGAGGACGACATCGCCGGCATCTTCCGCCGGTCCATGTCGCTGTGGTGATCAGCCGAGGCGGACGACGCTCTTGGTGACCTGGGCGGTGGCGACCAGCTCGCCGTCCACCACCGCCTCGGCGCGCATGAAGGCGACCGCGCGGCCGCGGCGCAGCACGGTGGCGGTGACGTCCACCCGCTTGTCGGCGGCGACCGGCCGCAGCAGCGACACGGTCTGGTCGTGGGTCACCGCGTGCTCGGCGTCGGACAGCCGGGGGAGCAGCGCGAGGTAGCTCGCGGTGTCGAGCAGCGTCGTCACCACGCCGCCGTGCAGCACCGCCGCCTGGTTCTGCGCCGAGCGTCCGACCGGGAACCACAGGCCGGCGGCGGGGTCGGCCGGGTCGCGCAGCTGCATGCCCAGGAAGCGGTTGAGCGGGATGTCGAGGACGGCCTGCACGCGGGCGGCGGTCTCGGTCTCGGACGGCATGCGGGCCACCTCTCGTCGGGGGACCCGCCGAGCCTCGCACGCGCCGGTCGTCAGCCGCCTGGACCCACCCGGTGTCTGCGCCGGGGCGCGGGGGCGGCTGCCCGACGAGGTCGGTCACCCCGCGGGCGGGGGGACCGGCTCCTCGAGCCAGTTCCAGCTGTGGTGGCTGTACAGGGTCTTGTTGCCCTGGGCGTCGTACACGACGAGGTGACCGGTGGCGGTGAAGCTGAAGCGGGCGTCGTCACCGAAGCGCATCACTTCACCATCGGCTCGGTGGAGGTCGAAGGCCATCCCCGGAGCCTGGCACGGGAGTGGAGCCTGCCCGTGCCGATCCACCGTCGGTGCGTCGACGGGTGGCCGCCACGACGACGTCGTCGGGCTGCGGCTCGCCCTCACACCCGGGCCGTCCGCGTCACCCACAGCTCCGGGGTGACGAGCACGCGCCCGTGCGGCGGCGTGGACCCGGGCACGACGCCGAGATCGGTGCTGCGGTCGCCGAGCCGGAGGGTGAGCGCGTCGGCGCGCTGCTCGAGCACCAGGCGCACCTCCACGCCGTCCGCCGGCACCGCCGCCAGGACGAACCCGAGGTCCCAGGGCCCGCGCGGCCCGTGCACCGGGAGGTCGCGCCCGGCGACGCGGGCCTCGCGCACGGAGGCGCCGGCGGCGTCCACCCACAGGCCCACCGCGGGCGCGCCGCGGGCCGAGCGCAGGCGCAGGACGAGCTCGCGCTCCGTGCCCCGCCGCGTGTCGGACAGGACGGCGACCTCGGGGGGCAGCAGGTCCACGGCCGGTGCCGGCCCGTGCGCGAGCGCCCGCCCGTCGGTGTGGGGGAGGACGTCGTCGAGCGCGGCGGGCGGCTCGGTCAGCAGCGAGGCGCGCCACGCGCTGGGTGGTTCCCGCCAGGAGGCCCACAGCGCCCGGCCGGTGTCGGCGTCGAGACCGTAGAGGAGCTGCTCCTGGCGCGGTGGCGTCGCGCCCTCGCGGTTGACGACCAGTCCGGCTGCGGTGAGCACCGCCGCGAGGACCAGCGCTGCCACCGGCGTCCCCGCCGTCCGCCAGCCCCCTCGTCCGGCCCCCCGTCGGTCGGCCCGCGGCGGCCGGGAGAGGCGCACCACCGGCAGCACCAGGAGCACGAGCAGCCCGGCGAGCACCGCGCTGAACGGCCCGCCCAGCCCCAGGCCGACGTCGAAGCCGAGCCAGGCGCCGGGACCCAGCAGCACGGCGACGCCGGCGGACGCCAGGAACACGGCCGCGGCGCGCAGACCGGTCCACCGCCGTGGCACGAGGTCGTGCACGACCGCCCCGGCGGCAGCGCACAGCGTCGGCAGGACCAGCACACCGGAGACGCCCGGGGCGGTGAGCGCGACCAGGACCCCGGTGACCGCGAGGACGACCAGGGCCCCGACGGCTGCGGCGTCGGGGCCCGTCCAGCGGCGCAGCAGCCCCGCCACCGCCAGCACCGCACCGACCGCGGCCAGCAGCACCGCCGCCTGGTAGAGCAGGGGACGGTACGGCTCCCCGACCACCGCGGAGGCCTGCCCGGGGTCGATGGCGAGCGCTGCCTGCCACACCGCCCACCCGGCCAGGCCGGCGACGGCGAGCGCCGCGACCGCCCCCAGGGCACCCAGGGCGGTGCGGGGCAGCGTCAGCGCGCGCTGCCCCCGGCGCAGGACCAGCACCACGACAGCGAGGACGAGAGCGCCGAGGGCGAGCGGGACCTCGAGCCCCTGCGGATAGCGCAGGAGCCCCCACGGCAGGGTGGTCACGACCTGCTCGGTGCCGCGGGGGACCGCCGTCAGGTCGGCGGCGGTGAGGTGCCGGGTCGCCGCGAGGCTGACCTCGCCCATCTGCTGGACGGAGGCGGGGCTCAGGTGCTCGAGGTCGTCGACGGGGGAGTGGTAGTGCGCTCCGCCGGCCGAGATGGCCGTGTCGAGCCCGTGCAGCCCGGCCGCGGCGAAGGGGGTGAGGTCGCTGTCGTTGGGCAGGGCCTCGAAGGCCGCCTCCGCGGCGGACTCCGCCATGGCCCCGGGGGAGCCGGCGAGGGCGTCGAGCAGGGCGCTGTTGGGGGACGTCGTCCGGAAGGTCGCCGGCGTGCCCCACGCCCCGCGCGCCTCGTGGTTGAGGACCACGGTGGTCCCGAGGGAGGCAGCCCGTTCGCGGGTGAAGGCCTCGGCGCCCAGCAGCCCCGCCTCCTCGGCGTCGGTGAACAGGACCACGACGTCGTTGCGGGGTGGTGGGACCCCCTCGGCGGTCAGGGCCCGTGCGATCTCGAGCAGCACCCCCATCCCCAGGCCGTCGTCGCCGGCCCCCGGTGAGGCGGCGACCGTGTCGTAGTGGGCGGCGAGCAGCACGGTCCCGGTGGGGTCGGAACCCGGCAGGGACGCCACGACGTTGCGCACGAGCGCCACCGGTTGCGTGCCGGCCCGGCCGAGGTCGGTGGCCCCGACGGCCTGGTGCACCTCGGTGCGCCACCCCCGGGCGTCGAGGACGGCCAGCAGGTGGTCGCGCACCCGGGCGTGCTCGACCGACCCGACCGGACGCGGGGCGACGGCGACCTGCTCGAGCTCGTCCATCGCCCGGGCGGCGCTGAACTCCTCCGCCGGAGCCCCGGAGCCCCGTGGCGCGGCAGGAGCGAGGACCAGCACCGACGCGACGGCGACGGTCAGGAGCCCGACGAGCGCGAGGACGCCGGCCGGCCGGGGTGCGCGCGGTCCCGGGGGACTCGTCATGCCGGCGTCAGGGGCTCGTGAGGACGACGAGTCGCTGGGTGGCCCGCGTCATCGCGACGTAGCGGTCGACCGCTCCCTCGATGCCCCCGCCGAACGCCTCCGGGTCGACGAGGACGACGAGGTCGAACTCGAGCCCCTTCGCCAGCTCCGGGCTCAGCGACCGGACGCGCGGCCTCTCCGCGACCGTGGGGTCGCCGATGACGCAGGCGGTCCCCTCGGCGTGCGCGGCGAGCCAGGTGTCGAGGATCGTGCCCAGCTCGGAGGTGGACCCGTGCCTGACGGGGACGCCGGTGCTGCGGACGGACGTCGGCACGTTGGCGTCCGGGAGCACGGCCCGGATGACCGGCTCGGCCTCCGCCATGACCTCCGCCGGCGTCCGGTAGTTGACGGTCAGGGAGGCCAGGGTGACGTCGCCGAGCCCGATCCGTGCGAGCCGCTCCTGCCACGACTCCGGGAACCCGTGCCGGGCCTGGGCGCGGTCCCCGACGATGGTGAGGCTCCGCGACGGGCAGCGGAGCAGCAGCACCTGCCACTCCGCGTCGGTCAGTTCCTGGGCCTCGTCCACGACGACGTGGGCGAACGGGCCGGCGAGCGCGTCCCGGTCGGCGACGGGCAGGGCGGCCCGGTCGACCAGCGCGTCGCGGAGGTCCCCGTGGCGCAGGCTCGTCATCAGCAGCAGCTCGGAGTCGTCGGCCGCGATGAGCTCGTCGATGACGCCGGCCATGCGCTCGCGTTCGGCGGCGACCACGGCGTCCTGCCGGCGCTTGCGCCGCGACGCCCCCGGGTCGCCGAGCCGCTGCCGTGCCGCGTCCAGCAGCGGCAGGTCCGACACCGTCCAGGCCCGGGGATCCGCACGCTGCAGGGCCCGGACCTCGTGGGGGCTGAGCCAGGGCGCGCACGTGCGCAGGTAGGCGGGCACCGACCACAGGTCCCCGACGAGGTCGGTGGCCTCCAGCAGCGGCCAGGCGCGCTCGAACGCCGCGCGCAGCTCCCGGTCCCGCGCCAGCGCGCTGCGGACGACGTCGTCCTCGACCTCGCCGTCGTGCGCGTCCACCACGATCGACAGCAGCGCCTCCCACACCTGCTCGCGCGCCTCGTTGTGCGGCGTCCCGGGTTCGCGGGCGTCGAACGCCTCGGCCCAGTCGTCGGGACCGAGCTCCACGTCGGACCAGGGGGTCTCGACCGTCACCTCCTCGCCGGGCGGCTCCTCGTAGAACCGGACGGCCGCCTCGATCGCCGTCACCATCTCCGCGGAGGACTTCAGGCGGGCCACCTCCGGGTCGGCCTCCACGCCGGCGGTAGCTCCCTCCGGGACGAGGTCGCGCAGCGTGCAGGTCAGCACGCCCTCCTCGCCGAGGCTGGGGAGGACGTCCGCGACGTACGAGAGGTAGGGCTGGTGCGGACCGACGAACAGCACGCCGCCCCGGTGGTGCCCGAGGCGCGGGTCGGAGTAGAGCAGGTAGGCGGTGCGGTGCAGCGCCACGACGGTCTTCCCCGTGCCCGGACCGCCGTCGACGACGAGAGCGCCGCGGGACCCCGCGCGGATGATCGCGTCCTGGTCGGCCTGGATGGTGCCGAGCACGTCCCGCATCCGGGGTGACCGGCTGCTGCCCAGGCTGGCGATGAAGGCGGACTGGTCGTCGAGCGCGGCGGCGTGCCCGTCGAACCCGTCGGGGGTGAACACCTCGTCCCAGTAGTCGGTGATCCGGCCGCGGGTCCAGCGGTACCTGCGGCGGCTGACCAGGCCCATCGGGTCGGCGTGGGTCGCTCCGAAGAACGGCTCGGCCGCGGGGGAGCGCCAGTCCACCAGCAGCCGACGGCCCGCGCTGTCCGTGAGACCGAGTCGTCCGACGTACACGGGCTCGGGGTCGTCCGCGCGGACGACGTGCCCGAGGCACAGGTCCAGACCGAAGCGGCGCAGGGCACGCAGGCGGGCGGTCAGCCGGTGGACCTCCAGGTTCCGGTCCAGCGCCGCCTGGCCTGCGTCGCCGGGCGCCCTGCGCTCGGCATCGAGGCGGTCGGACAGGTCGGCGATCGACCGCTGGAGGCTCTCCGCGACGGCCGTGAAGTGCTGCTCGTCGCCGGCGATCAGCGCGGGGTCGGCCTTGTGGGACCGGTCGGGGAGGGCGAACACGCTGGTGGTCAGAGAGGTCACGTCAGCTCCGATCAGGTTCCCCCGCGACTCGTACGTCGACGACGGCACAGGCACGTCGCGACCCCGTTCCCGCAGGTCTGGGCTCTGGCCGGCGATTCTCCGGCCCGTCCCGGCTCTTGCCGCAAGTCCCCCGGTGCGCTATAGGTTGGAGTCGAGGGGATGGGTCCTCGTCCCCGTCGGCCCGGTTCCGCCGCCGCGATGACACCCGCCGTCCACCGCTCCCGGCTCTCAGGCGAGCGCCTGCTGCAGCACGTCGGCGTTGTCCAGGTACCAGCGGCGCGTCCGTTCGGCTCGTCGCATCGCCCCGCCGGCCAGGTACTCGGAGAAGGCGGGGTGGCCGTTCGCGGCCGCGGTCCCGACGATGTCGTACAGCCACTGGTGGTTGTGCAGGACCGCCGGGACGAGGGCTTCCCGGTCACCCTGGTCCAGGCCGTAGCTGTCCACGAAGAGCCGGAGGCGGTCGAGTGCCCGGCCGCGCCTGCTGTCGTCGATGTAGCGGTCCGGCCGCAGCGGAGCCCACAGCCGCGTGGCGCACGCGACGTCCCACACCCGGCAGCCCGGGCTGGCGAGGTCGAAGTCGATCAGCGCGACGGCCCGCCCGTCGCGGAAGACGACGTTGTCCAGGTTGACGTCGTTGTGGCTGATGAGCTGCCCGGCGAAGGGCGGGGGCGGCGACGGCGGCCACAGGTGCGGCGTCGGGGAGAAGGTGCTGACCGCCCGGTGGTAGTCGCGCAGCAGGTGCGCGACGCTGACGAGCGCCTCGTCGCTGAGGGCCCAGGCCGGGTAGGGCGGCGTGACGGCCGTCCCGGGGACGTAGGAGAGGACCTCCCGCCCCTGCTCGTCCACGCCGAGGAACCGGGGAGCGCCGTCGAACCCGACGTCGGCGAGGTGGCGAAGCAGAGCATGGGTGGCCGGACTCGTGGCGCGCCGGGGGCGCCGGACGGTGTCGCCGACGCGCACCACCTGTCCGCGGTTGGCGGTGCCGCCCAGGAGGAGGACCTCGGACTCGGTCTCGCCCGGCATCGGCCTCCTCAGGTCGCCCCACGGCCCGTCGGCGCAGGCGCTCACTCCTCGAGGACGGCGTGGGCCAGGGCCGTGTGCGTCACGATGCCACCGACGAGCCCGCTGCGGAGCGCGGCGCGGACGGCGGGGCTCTTCGACTCGCCGTAGGGGACGACGACCACCTCGGGGATGGCCCGCATCTGCTCCGCGTCGATGCCGATCATCCGCTCGGACAGCTCCGTCCGGATCGCCTCGCCGTCGGCCGAGAGGAAGACGCCGGACACGTCGGCGCAGACCCCCAGGCGGTGCAGTGCCGCGCGGTCGTCCTCGGACAGGGCGTCGTACAGGGTGGACTGGCCGGGCTTCCAGAGACCCACACCGGCCACGGCCTTGGTCACGAGGGGGAGCTGGGCGAAGGCGCGCGCCACCTCGGGCTGACGCCGGAGAGCCCGTGCGGTGGCCGCGTCGGGGACCGTGAAGGGCGCGTAGAAGACGTGCGCCGCACCGCCCGATGCGCTGGCCACGTCCCGGACGACGTCCACCGACGTGTCGGGTCCGTCCGGCAGCGAGAGCGCCCCGGTGAGCTGGACGACCGGGGTCCCGGGCAGTGGCGGCAGCGCTCGGGCCATCGCGCTCACCGCCCGGGCCCACGCCAGACCGAGCACGTCCTGCGGCGTGATGATCTCCGCGAGCAGCCGGGCCGCCGCCCGCCCGAGGTGCCCGCGGAGCGAGTCGGCGTCGTCGTCGGGCGTGTCGATGACGACCGAGTGCTGCAGTCCGAACCGGTCCTGCAGCCGCGCGGACAGGTCGACGTCGATCTCGCCCTGGTGGCGGATCTCGATGCGCACCAGCCCGCTCTGGCGGGCCGCGTCGAGCAGCCGGGCGACCTTGAAGCGGCTCAGGCCGAACTCCTCGGCGATCTCGACCTTCGACCGGCCGTCGAGGTAGTAGCGGCGTGCGACGGATGCCGTGAGGACGACCCGGGCCGGGCCGTCGTGCGCCTCTGCCATGCGCGTCTCCTGCTCATGTGAGCGTCCCGGTGCTCACTATGGCACGCCCCTTGACGTCACCCGATCGTGTGTTGAGACTCACCTCACACACATCTGAGACCCCCTCTGCTCATATGAGCGAGTGCGTGGTCGGCCCGGGGAGGACTGCACCGTGCACAGACGCGTGCGACCTGCACTCGCCGCTGCGACGGCGACCGCACTGGCCGTGGGGCTCGGCGGGTGTGCCGGCTGGGGCGGGGGTCCCGCCGCCGGCGGGGCCAACAGCATCAACGTGCTGATGGTCAACAACCCGCAGATGGTGGACCTGCAGCAGCTCACCGCCGAGCACTTCACCGCGGAGACCGGCATCACGGTCAACTACACGGTGCTGCCGGAGAACGACGTCCGGGACAAGATCAGCCAGGAGTTCTCGAGCCAGGCGGGGCAGTACGACGTCGCCACCCTGAGCAACTTCGAGATCCCCATCTACGCCCGGAGCGAGTGGATCGCCCCGCTGGACGAGTACGTCGCGGCCGACGCGGAGTTCGACCAGGACGACGTCCTCGGCCCGCTGACGGCGTCGCTGTCCGGCGACGACGGCCGGCTGTACGGCGAGCCGTTCTACGGCGAGTCCTCGTTCCTCATGTACCGCAAGGACGTCCTGGACGGGGCCGGCATCCAGATGCCGGCCAACCCGACCTGGCAGGAGGTCGCCGACATCGCGGCCGAGGTCGACGGAATCGAGCCCGGGATGGCCGGGATCTGCCTGCGCGGCCAGCCCGGCTGGGGTCAGCTGTTCGCGCCGCTGACCACGGTGGTGAACACCTTCGGCGGCACCTGGTTCACCGAGGACTGGCAGCCGCAGGTCGACAGCGAGGAGTTCCGGACGGCCGTGCAGTTCTACGTGGACCTCGTCCGGGAGCACGGCGAGGTCGGTGCACCGCAGGCCGGCTTCACCGAGTGCCTCAACAACGTGGTCCAGGGCAACGCGGCGATGTGGTACGACGCGACCTCGGCCGCCGGGTCGCTCGAGGCCGCCGACTCGCCGGTCAAGGGCAAGATGGGGTACGTCGCCGCACCGGTGGTCGAGACCGACAGCTCGGGCTGGCTCTACGCGTGGTCCTGGAGCATCCAGCAGGCCAGTGCGAAGAAGGACGCCGCCTGGGAGTTCATCTCCTGGGCCTCCAGCGCGGAGTACGAGCAGCTCGTGGGCGAGGAGCTCGGCTGGTCCAAGGTCCCCGCAGGCAAGCGGGCGTCGACCTACTCCAACCCGGACTACCTCGCGGAGGCCTCCGCCTTCGCCGAGCCCACGCTGGCGGCCATCGAGGCCGCCGACCCGAACGACCCCGGCGTGCAGCCCCGCCCCGCACCCGGCATCCAGTTCATGGGGATCCCGGAGTTCCCGGACCTGGCCACCCAGGTGTCGCAGGACGTCAGCTCCGCGATCGCCGGCCGGACGACCGTGGACGAGGCGCTCGAACGGGGGCAGCAGCTCGCCGAGGACGTCGCCGAGCGCTACCAGGAGCGGGAGTCGAAGTGACCGAGCCGGCAGGACGATCCCAGGGGGAGGCAGCGGGATGAGCACCGCTCTCGAGACCAGCCGCGGGCGCGGTCAGCAACCGCCGACACCGCCGCCGGCACCGCCCTCGCCCTCGCCGGGCGGAGCGCTCCGCCGGTCCGCCGACTGGGCCCGCCGGGCGCCGCTGCTGCCCGCGCTGGTCTTCACGATCGTCGTCACCCAGCTGCCGTTCGTGGTCACGTTGATCGTCTCGTTCATGGACTGGAACGCGTACTACCCGGACGAGCGCGGCTTCGCCGGGTTCGGCAACTACGCGAGCGTGTTGACCGACGTCAACATGCGCCAGGCGATCGTCACCACGGTCATCCTGACCGCGGTCGTCGTCCTGGTCAGCCTGCTGCTGGGGATGGTGATCGCGCTGCTGCTGGACCGGCAGTTCCGCGGCCGGGGCGTGGTGCGCACCATGATGATCACGCCGTTCCTCATCGTCCCGGTGGCCGCCGCGCTGCTGTGGAAGCACGCGCTTTTCAACCCCGAGTACGGGCTGCTCAACGGGACGCTCACCGCGATCTGGCGGCTGTTCGGCTCCGACGACGCGCCGCAGCCGGACTGGATCACCGCGGCGCCGCTGGTCTCGGTCGAGGTCGCCCTCATCTGGCAGTGGACGCCGTTCATGATGCTGATCCTGCTGGCCGGCCTGCAGAGCCGGCCGCTGGACGTCATCGAGGCCGCGCGGATCGACGGCGCGAGCAGCTGGCAGATCTTCCGCTACATGACCTTCCCGCACCTGCGCCGCTACCTGGAGCTGGGCGCGCTGCTGGGGTCGATCTACATCGTGCAGAACTTCGACGCGGTCTTCACGATCACCTCGGGCGGCCTGGGCACGGCGAACCTCCCGTACGTGATCTACCAGACCTTCTACCAGGCCCACGACTACGGCCGGGCCTCGGCAGCCGGCGTCGTCGTCGTCATCGGCACGATCGTCATCGCCACGCTGGCGCTGCGGACGGTGTCGACGCTGTTCCAGGAGGAGAACGCGCGATGAGCTCCGTCACCGACGTCGCACCGGTCGCCGCCACCCGCACGCCCGAGGGCCGGCCCCGTCGGCCGCGCAAGCCGCGGTCCGGTGCCCTGCTGGGGCTCGCCGCCTGGTTGATCGGCTTCCTGTTCGTCGTGCCCGTGCTGTGGATGGTGCTGACCTCGTTCCACAGCGAGGAGGCCGCGGCCACCAACCCGCCCTCGCTGTTCGCACCGCTGACCGTCGCCGGCTACCGGGAGTTCTTCGGCGTCGGCACCGGCACCAGCCCCTGGCCCTCGCTGCTCAACTCGCTGACCGCCAGCGTGGTCTCGACGATCATCGTGCTGCTGCTGGCCATCCCGGCCGCCTACGCGCTGTCGATCAGGCCGGTGCGCAAGTGGACCGACGTGATGTTCTTCTTCCTGTCCACCCGCATGCTGCCGATCGTCGCCGGGTTGCTCCCCATCTACCTGTTCGCCCAGTGGAGCGGTCTGCTGGACAACATCTGGCTGCTGATCGTCCTGTACACGGCCATGAACCTGCCGATCGCGGTCTGGATGATGCGCTCGTTCCTCGCCGAGGTCCCGGTCGAGATCCTCGAGGCGGCCTCGATGGACGGCGCGGGGCTGCTGCTGACCCTCCGCCAGGTGGTGGCGCCCATCGTCCTGCCCGGCATCGCCGCCACCTCGCTGATCTGCTTCATCTTCAGCTGGAACGAGCTGCTGCTGGCCCGGACCCTGACCGGCACCGTGGCCGGCACCGCGCCGGTCTACCTGACCGGCTTCGTCACCAGCCAGGGGCTCTTCCTCGCGCAGGTCTGCGCGGCCGCGTTCGTGGTGTCGCTGCCGGTGCTCGTCGCCGGCTTCGCCGCCCAGGACAAGCTGGTCCAGGGGCTCTCGCTCGGAGCGGTCAAGTGAGCGTCGCGACCGGGACGGTGCCGGGGACCGGCGACCTCGGTCCGGCGGCCACGATGCGGGCCTCGGTCCTGCGCGGCCCCGGGGACGTGGTCGTGGAGGAGCGGGCCGTCCCGCAGCCGGGGCCCGGTGAGGTGGTCGTCCGCGTCTCCTCGGTCGGGGTCTGCGGATCGGACACGCACTACTACGACCACGGGCGCATCGGCCGGTTCGTCGTCGAGTCCCCGCTCGTGCTGGGGCACGAGGCGGCGGGGGAGGTGGCCGCCCTCGGCCCCGGCGTCACCACGCTGTCGGTCGGGCAGCGGGTGTCGGTCGAGCCGGGGGTGCCGGACCTGACCTGCCCGCAGTGCCTGGCCGGGCGCTACAACCTCTGCCCGAACATGCGTTTCTTCGCGACCCCGCCGATCGACGGCGCCTTCGCCGAGTACGTCGTCGTCCACGCGGCCTTCGCCCACCCGGTGCCCGAGACGATCAGCGACGACGCCGCCGCACTGCTGGAACCCCTGTCGGTCGGCATCTGGGCCTGCCGCAGGGGCCGGGTCGGCGCCGGCTCCCGGGTGCTGGTCACCGGCGCCGGACCGATCGGCCTGGTGAGCGTCCAGGCGGCGCTGGCCTTCGGCGCCACCGAGGTCGTGGTGTCCGACGTCAACCCCGCCCGGCTGGCCCTGGCCCGTGACCTCGGGGCCACCGAGGTCGTCGACGCCCGGACCTCGCGCCTCACCGACCTGCCGCGCCTGCCCGAGGTGCTGCTCGAGTGCTCGGGGCACCCGGCCGCGACCGCTGACGCGATCCGCGCTCTCGACCGCGCGGGCCGGGCGGTGCTCGTCGGCATGGGCGGGGACGAGCTGGCCCTGCCGCTGTCGGTGGTGCAGGAGCGCGAGCTCGAGGTGACCGGCACCTTCCGCTACGCCGGGACCTGGCCGACGGCGATCGCGCTGGTCGCCGCCGGGCGGATCGACCTCGACCGCCTGGTCACCGGCACCTACCGCCTGGACCAGGCCGAGGACGCGCTGACGGCCGGTCGCCGCGACCCGCGGTCGGTGAAGGTCGTCGTCCACCCCCAGACCTGACGTCCCCCTGACCTCTGGCTCCAGCGAGGAGAGATCCCATGGCCTCCGTCACCTACGACCGGGCGACCCGCATCTACCCGGGCGCGGAGAAGCCCGCGGTCGACGCCCTCGACCTCGAGATCGCCGACGGCGAGTTCCTCGTCCTGGTCGGCCCCTCCGGCTGCGGCAAGTCGACCAGTCTCCGGATGCTCGCCGGTCTGGAGGACGTCGACGACGGGGCGATCCGCATCGGGGACCGCGACGTCACGCACCTGAAGTCCAAGGACCGGGACATCGCCATGGTGTTCCAGAGCTACGCGCTGTACCCGCACATGACCGTCGCGGACAACATGGGCTTCGCGCTCAAGATCGCCGGGGTGGGCAAGGACGAGATCGCCCAGCGCGTCCGGGAGGCGGCGAAGATCCTCGACCTCGAGACCTTCCTGGACCGCAAGCCCAAGGCCCTCTCCGGCGGCCAGCGCCAGCGCGTCGCCATGGGCCGGGCGATCGTGCGCTCGCCGCAGGTGTTCCTCATGGACGAGCCGCTGTCCAACCTCGACGCCAAGCTGCGGGTGCAGACCCGCACGCAGATCGCCGCGCTGCAGCGCCGGCTCGGGACCACGACGGTCTACGTCACCCACGACCAGGTCGAGGCGATGACGATGGGGGACCGCGTGGCGGTGCTGCGGGCCGGCGTCCTCGAGCAGTGCGACACGCCCCTGCGGCTCTACCAGGAGCCGGCCAACGTCTTCGTCGCCGGGTTCATCGGGTCCCCCGGCATGAACATCGCGGAGTTCCGGCTGGACGACGGGCACGCGGTGCTCGGGCGGGCGCGCCTGCCGCTGCCCACCACGGCCCTGAGCGCGCTGTCGGCGGAGGGGGCCGACCGCGTCGTCGTCGGCTTCCGGCCGGAGGCCCTCGACCTCGCCACGGAGGGCGACGCCGGCGCCTTCCCCGTGGACGTCGGGGTGGTGGAGGAGCTCGGCTCCGACGCGTTCCTGCACGGGACGCTGCCCGAGCTCCGCGAGCGCTCGGGCCCGCTCGCCGACAGCATCGTCGCGCGGGTCGACCCCGCCCGGCCGCCCGCGAAGGGGGAGCGGGTCCACCTGCGCATCCAGCCGGGCAAGGAGCACCTCTTCTCCCCGTCGACCGGGCGCCGGATCACGGCCTGAGAGCCGGGCAGGAGGACCAGCCGTGCAACAGCTCAGCACCGCGACCCTGGCGTCCCTCGGCGGCTCGCTGCCCGTGCCGTCCTACGACCGGTCCTCGGTGCGGACCGGGATCGTGCACCTGGGGGTGGGCGCGTTCCACCGGTCGCACCAGGCCATGTACCTCGACCGGCTCATGGAGGAGGGCAAGGCGCGGGACTGGGGCATCTGCGGTGTCGGCGTCCTGCCGTCCGACCGGCGGATGGCGGAGGTGATGGCAGCCCAGGACTGCCTCTACACCCTCGTCGTCAAGCACCCCGACGGCGCCATGGAGCCGCGGGTCGTGGGATCGGTCGTCGAGTACCTCCTCGCCCCCGACGACCCCGAGGCGGTCGTCGAGAAGATGGCGGCCGGGACGACCCGGATCGTGTCGCTGACGGTCACCGAGGGCGGCTACAACATCGCCGCGATCACCGGTGAGTTCGACGCGACCCATCCCGACGTCGTCTCCGACCTCCGGCCGGGCGCTGCGCTGCGGACGTCGTTCGGTCTGGTCACCGAGGCGCTGGTGCGCCGGCGCGACCGTGGGCTGGCCCCGTTCACCGTGGTGTCCTGCGACAACATCCAGCACAACGGGGACGTCGCCCGCCGCAGTTTCGCCGCCTTCGCCCGGCTGCGGGACCCGGAGCTGGGCGCGTGGGTCGAGCGGGAGGTGCCGTTCCCGAACTCCATGGTCGACCGGATCACCCCCGCGACCACGGACGACGACCGGGCCGAGGTGGCCCGGCGGTTCGGTGTCGACGACGGGTGGCCGGTGGTCTGCGAGCCGTTCACCCAGTGGGTCCTCGAGGACCGGTTCGGCCTCGGCCGCCCGCCGCTGGAGGACGCCGGCGTCCAGGTCGTCGACGACGTCGACCCCTACGAGCGGATGAAGCTGAGGCTGCTCAACGCCAGCCACCAGGGGCTGGCCTACCTCGGCCGCCTCGCCGGCTACCGCCTGGTCCACGACGCGGCGCAGGACCCGTTGTTCCAGGCGTTCCTGCTCGGCTACATGGAGGAGGAGGCGACCCCGACCCTGCTCCCGGTCCCCGGCATCGACCTCGACGACTACCGGCGGGAGCTCATCGCCCGCTTCTCGAACCCGCACATCCGCGACACCCTCGCGCGGCTGGCCTTCGACGGCTCCGAGCGGCTGACGAAGTGGCTGCTGCCGGTCGTCCGGGACAACCTCGCCGCCGGTGGTGAGGTGCGCCGGTCGGCCGCGGTCGTCGCCGGCTGGGCACGGTACTCCGAGGGCGTGGACGAGCAGGACGAGCCGATCGAGATCGCCGACCGCAGGCGGGAGTCGCTCCGGGCCGCCGCCCTCCGCCAGCGAGAGGACCCGCTCGCCTTCATCGCCGACCGGGAGCTGTTCGGGGACCTGGTCGACGACGAGCGGTTCACCGGGCCCTACCTCGCGGCGCTGACCTCGCTGTACGAGCGCGGGGCCCGGGCCACCCTCGAGGCGTTGGTCGACCGGGGGCGGACGCCGTCGAGCGCGCTGGGCGGCACCGGGTCCTGACGCCGGGGTCCGTCGCCGTCCGCCGGCGAGGTGGCGGTCGGGACTACGACGCGGTGCGGGCCGTCATGCCGGCCAGCGAGACGACGTAGTCCCCGGTCTGCTCGTCGACGTCGATGGCGTAGGTGGTCGGGTAGTAGGCGGTCTTCTGGAACGCCTGGGGCTGCTTGAGCGGCTGTTCCACGTCGGGCCCGCTCATGAGGAACTCCGTGGTGATCATGGGCTCGTAGAAGGTGTGGCGGCCGTCCCAGCTGCCGTTGAGGAGGATGTGCTGGAAGTCGTAGGTGCCCGGGACCAGGCTGGTGTCGCTGGCGTCGAACCAGTGCACGCCCATGCCGGGTACGGCCTGTGCCGCGACGGGCACGTCCGGCGCGACCGCGTAGTCCGCTGGCATGTACCTGGCCTCAGGCAGGTGTTCGGCCTTGGCGGCGTAGTCGGGGTCGGCCGGGTCGATGGCGTGCATCGTCGCCATGTCGACCATGTCGAAGTGGATGTCGAAGTGCGGCTTGCCGAACAACTCGACGGGGTCGTGCCCCTGGGGGTTCCAGTTGAGCATGACGTGGTCGAACGCGGTGGTGGCCGCCTGGTCGGGGAAGTCGAGCATCAGCATGGTCCCCGACTGGGGCAGTCCCTCCAGGGCGGTGCTCGACAGTCGCACGCCGACCTCGGTGGGTCGCCCGTCGCCGTCCAGGGTGACGTAGGTCCTGGCGTCCCCGTTCCCGAGCCCCTGGGAGGGGCCGACGACCGTGTCGCTGGCGCTGGCCGGCACGGGGGTGTCGGACCGTGCGCTCTCGGCGCGGCAACCGGTGAGGACGGACAGGGCGGAACAGGTGACCGCGGCAGTCAGTACCGCGTCCCGGAGGTGTCGTTGGACGCGCATGGTCCTTCCCTTTCCTGAGGGCGACTCAGACGGAGGGACCCGCGGCATCGCGCCGGCTCGGAGGAGACCCCGGAGCACGTGAGGTGGCCTCGGGGAGCCGGCGGTGGGCCGGTCGTCGACACGCCTGATCGCCCGGTGTTCGGGTGATCCACTCGCCGGCACGCTAGGGATGGGACGTCACTGCGGCATCACGGGTGCATCACCGCCGTGGGCGAGGAGGAACCGCAGAGGGGGCGTGCCCCTCGCTGCACCGACCGTCGGTGACCGACCCCTGGCACCGATCCGGCATCTCGCCCATGAGCGGTGGAGGCGGGACCTGTCCACCACCGGCCCACCCCGCCCGATCGGCGTGGTCGGGGACCGGGAGGAGTGGCTGTCACCCATCGATCGCACGGGGGATCCGCAGGGCGCTGCGCCGGATCGGGCGGGTGGGAACGACACCTCGCTCGACGGGATGGTCCGCCGTGACTCCCAGCCGGTGGGCTGGGCCGGTCAGGCGGCCGGGTCGAGCCTCGGCTCGGGCCGGCGGGCGGCGCCGGTCACCAGGGTGAGGACCGAGGCGGTGGGCCCGACGGCTCCCCTGACGGCGATCTGGCGGCCGAGGTGCCACGCGGTGCAGTCCGCGCAGTAGGCCATCCACCGGTGCATGCCGTGCCGGGGGCAGGGCGTGTCGGCGGCGGGAGTGGTGTGCAGGACGACGCTGGTCATCACGGGGCTCCCCTCAGGTCAGGGGTCCTGGTCTCGTCGGATCGGTCGGCACCGAGCGTGGGGGCTGGGCCTGGCACCGGGCTGTCACGCCGGTGTCAGGCAGGCGGTCGACATGTCAGCGCACCGCCACGAGCGGGCGACCGGCGCCGATGTCGGCGAGGCGCTGAGAAGGCCCTGCTGGGCACCGTGCCCTCGCCGGGGAGGAGCGGAGGACCACACACCACGAGTCCGGCCAGTCGTGCTCGGGATGCTCGCCCCCGGGGCGGACCGGTGCGGCGTGAGTACGGGATCCTCGACCGGCGTTCCGTGCGGGAAGGGCCTCAGCGCAGGACGCGGATGGCGCACCGAGGGCCAGGAGCGGTGGCCAGCCGGCCGTCCGCCGTGACCAGTTCGCAGTCCAGCCGCTCGGCCAGGGCCACGTAACAGGCGTCGTAGGCGCTGACGTTGGCCCGCAACTCAAGGGCGCGCCGCACCAGTCGAAGCGTCGGCACCCGCTCGAAACGCAACTGCTGCAGATGCCCGACGGCGGCCTCGAAACGCTGGTCGGTCAGGGTGCGACCCAGCCAGCGCTTGCGCAGCACCGACACGGTCTCGACGTCGACCAGATCCGGCGCGGTGACCTGGTCGGCGGCGCGCAGTTCACCGCGGGCGGCCTCCCCGTCTGCCTGGTCGTCAGCGAGGGCGTTGGCCAGGATGGAGGCGTCGACGACGATCACCGTGCGCTCACGTGGACGGTCAGCGCAGTGAGCGTTCTTCGTCCAGGTCGGCCACGGCCGCCCGCAGGCCGACGCGACCGCCGTGCTGGGCCTCGACCTCGTCGAGGACCTCGCTGATCGAGCGTTGCTCGGCGAGGTGGCGCAGCTCGACAGCAAGGTACTGCTGCAGCGACTGGTGGCGGCGCTCGGCTTTGCGCTGCAGAGCGGCGTGGACGTCCTCAGGGACATCGCGAACGAGAACATGCGGCATGCTTGCATAATGCTTTCATCGGCTGGTCGCCGCAAGGAATTGGCGTCTCGGTCGGTGGTTTAGACCTCCGCGACGACCGGCGTGAAGTCGACCCAGAACTGACCCGGGATGCACGGCTGCGTGGGGTGGTGAATGAGATCTCGTTCTTCGACCCGGCAGCCAAGGCGGCCGGGCTCGAGGACCTCAGCCCGTACGACCTCAGGCACACCGCCGCGAGCCTGCTGCTGGCCACCGGCGCGAACGTCAAGGCGGTTCAGCGGATGCTCGGCCACGCCTCCGCGGCCATGACTCTCGACGTCAACTCCGGGCTCTTCGACGACGATCTCGGCGCGCTGGTCGAACGCATGGACGCCGCCCCACGGGGCCTCTGTCACCAGTCGTCACGGTGCATAGTGTGGGCGCCGTGTGGGCACGGAGCCCTGTCACCATGATCGACGATCAAGGTCCGAACCGCTGACCTGCGCTTATACCGGTGGGGCGGGTGGGGCTCGAACCCGCAACCCAGGGATCATGAATGCACGCGCCGTGTGCTGTACTCAGCTGGCAAGACGCAGGTCACGTGCGAGCGTAAGGCGTCGAATACCCGGGTCTTCGGCGGACGCCTCGCGAAGGAGCCGAGGAATGGCGACGGCAGACCGAGGCGTGCCTGTCCCGGCTCGGGTCGTACTCGACGACGTACTCGGCGGCACCCCTTGCATGGTCTCAAGTCCCAAGGAATGTTGACCGGCTCACCGCTCGGATCCAGCCCCAAGCGGCGGTGGACCGAGGGGCGCAGACGTCCGGTGACGGTCCGGTGACGAGGGCGTGACGCAGTAACCCTAGCGTCGCCAGCGGCGCGGCAACCACACCATGCGATCCGGCGGAGCCGAGTGGTGAGAACGCATGAGCTCGAGTCCTCCTGAATCGGTCCCCAGTGGTCCTCCCGAGCAGACCCATGCTGGTCCGCGCCGGCGACTCACCGTGTGGCGCCGCGTGCCCGGTCCGGTGTGGGCAGCCGCCGTCCTCTTCGGAGCGGTCGGTCTGTTCGCCTCCTGGGTGGGCCTGCTCGACGTCCTGTCCGCCGCCACCCTGCAGTACAAGCTGGTGGGACTCGCGTTCGCCGTAGCCGGGCTGGCTCTGTTCACGGGGAGTGCGGTCCTCCTGCGGAAGCGGTGGCGGCGTACACACGGGCGCATCGCGGCAGTCGCCGCAGGCGTCGCCGGAGCGCTCGTCGGCATCTACCTGCTGGTGATGCAGTACCGAGCACCCGGCCTAGCTCCGAGTCGGCTGCCACCGTTTCCGGCATGGGTGCCGTGGGTCGGCCTCGTGGTCGCGTCGGTGGTGGGGGCCGTTCTCGGGTGGTGGAGCACCCGTAAGTACGTCGATTCCCAGGTGCAATGGACGGCGCTGGGTGCCCGCCTGGCCGCCGGGGGACTCTCCGTCACGGTGCTGTTCGCCGGAGTGCAGTGGTGGTACACGCAGCAGTACCAGCCCGGCACGATCGCGGCGGCACTGACGGTCACGACCGATCTGAAACCGGCGACGAGTGAGAGCAACACGTCCGACCCGCATCAGTACGAGGGGACCATCAGGGTCCGGAACGACAGCCCCGCGAAGGTCCAGATCGTCGCCTCCCTGTACCAGGTCACGAAGGTTACGCAGACCGCTCGGCCCGAGATCCCAGGTATCAACGCTGTGGACGAGGAGCGGCAGGCGGTCGCCTGCTTCCTTGAGGAACTAGCGCCCGTCACGGACCCGGAGTGCGACGAGCCCCGCATTCGGAAGTACGGCGGCTTCAGCGCCGGCGACCCGCAGGCGCAGGACGACTGGTCGATCTCCCGCACCGGTCAGTTGGCCGCCGTGCAGACGCTCCAGCTGGGCCAGGTCGTCGGAGACCGCTCGTGGCTCGAGCCCAAGGAGGAGTTTCAGACCAACGTGCTCGTCCACGTCCCAGAGGAGGAGCAGGCGGGGGCCAGCGGACCCTCCGCCCTCAACACTCTGGAGATGTCGGCGTGGTTTGCCGTCGCCCAGGGATCACGACTCGTGCTCGAACCAGTTCCGAGCCACTCGCCCGAGATGGTGTCGCAGGCCCTCATGAGCAACGAGGAGTACCGCGACTACACGCAAGCGCAGAAGGACGTCCAGACCCCTGAGAGGGAGGCAAGAGACTGCCCCAGCGGTGCTGGCGAGGTGACGCAGGAGACCGAGGAAATGAGCGTTGGTGATCGGGAAGCGCTCCTGCAGGAGCTCGCCGTGTCCAAGCCTCTGGACGAAAGCTCCCTCGACGTGTGCGAGCCGGTGCAGACGCCACGGATGTACCCGCACCGTTACACCGTGACCGAGTGGGAGGTCGAGGACCTGAGCACCGTCCACCGACTCGTCGCGGGCTCCCAGGTCGTCAATTCCATTCAGGTGCTGAGCATGCGGACCTACGACCCACTGGCACCAGCTGCAGTGCTCCCGGACCCGACGCTGTCGGCTCTCATGGAATACGAGTCCGGTGGCATGGCCACGTGCATCAGTCCCGCCGGCACCTTGTCGGGCCAGGAGGACGACTCGGAGATCCGTCGCGACCCGACCGCCGTGTGCCCGGGAACCTGGTACTCCCTCCTGGACGAAAACGGTGGCGTGGCGAACGACTATGAGCGCCAGTACCAGGGGATGGTCGACTACCGCGAGGAGATGGCGGACTACTACGGGCTCGTCCAAACCGGAGCGGGAGACGTGCTGTCACTGACGACTGCGGACGAGGCCGCTGCGGCCACGATGCCGGCCTCGGACTACTTCCATCCGGTGACCAGTCAAGCGTTCGAGCGGTGTGAACCCGCGCTGGAGTGGGCTGACACGCTCATGGGCTTCTACGTCGACGACCCGCAGGGAGCGAACGACATGAAGGGAGCATTCCTCCGGCATTACGCCGAGATGCGGAGTTCTGACGATGACGACGTGCCCAACGGGCCGACCCTTGAGGACGGCGTGGCGCTGACTGACCACTTCGACGTGTACTTCGACTTCACGGACGCTGTGCTTGCCGACTGCAGCGGCATCGAGGTGCCCGAGGAGACTCCGGCGGCTGCCTGCACCGAGGCCGCCGACGCCAGACTCAGCGCTCTCAGGTACGCGCGGGACCTGGGCGAGGCGATGAGAGCGCACCTGTCGATCATGCAGCAGCTGGAGCGCAAGGAGATCACTGCGCAGGAGGCCGGTGTGCAAGGGAAGCCCTCGCTCGACGGCGGGACCGCCGCGACTAGCGGGTTCGACCAGGCCGTGGCGAAGGCCCAGGAATGGGTGGCCAGCTGCCGTTGAGAGTCCGAATACGGGACAGGAAGCGGACGGGTCGCCCTCGCCAATGCAGCTTTGACCTGGAAACACCGGTGGGGCGGGTGGGGCTCGAACCCACGACCCAGGGATTATGAGTGTTCACGCAATGTGCGCTGTGCTCACTTGCATGGACGCAGGTCGCACGCGAGCGCAAGGCGTCGAATACCCGGGTCTCACGCGGACTGCTCAACCGACCTCCACCCGCTCAGGCCACATGATCGTCGGAGTGCCGGATGTAGTGACCCGTGGCGGTCAGTGAGCTCGTGGCGCTGGCCGCGAGCCATGGACGCCCTGGTCCTGACCTCCTAGCCTGGAACCCCATCTCGGCAGCCGAAGCAGTCCGAGCATCTGGCCTGAGGTGCGTCGGCGCAGCCCCGTGCAATGCGTCGAAAGGACGGCGCGCTCATGACGATCTCACTTCCTCAGCTTGAGGGATGCCTCGTCACGGACGAGGCATCCCTCACTGCCTGCGCCCGCGACTACGGCCGCGTGGTGCACCGCATGCCCTCGGTGGTGCTCCGGCCGGCCACGGTGCGCGACGTGGTGGAGGCGCTGCGGTACTGCGGCGACCAGGCGCTTCCGGTCGCCGCGCGGGGTCAGGGGCACAGCACCGCCGGACAGGCCCAGGTAGAGAGCGGGCTGGTCATCGACATGTCCACGCTGCACGGCATCGGTTCCATCCAGGACGGTGTGGTGCGGGTGGAGGGCGGCGCGACGTGGAGGCAGGTGCTGAGCAGGACCGTTCCGCTCGGCTGGTCGCCGCTGGTCCTGACCGGCTACACCGGACTGTCGGTCGGCGGCACGCTGTCGATGGGCGGCATCGGCGCGGCCAGTTTCCGGCACGGTCCCCAGGTGGACAACGTCCTCGCGCTGCAGGTGGTCACCGGTGAGGGGGAAGTCGTGACCTGCTCGCCCAGCGAGCGACCGGAGCTGTTCTCCGCCGTCCTGGGCGGTGTTGGCCAGTACGGGGTGATCGTGGAGGCCACGCTGGCGCTCATGCCAGTCGCCCCCCGGGCCCGCTACCACCTGCTCGGGTACGACGACGCGGACGCCTTCTTCGCCGATCTGCGGACGCTCACCACCCGGGACCGGGTCGACGGGCTCTACGGGCAGGTCCTGCCGGGTGCTCAGGGAGGCTGGTCGTACCTCCTGCACGCGGTCGAGTTCTTTTCATCGACGTCCAGCGACTCAGCACTGCTGGCCGGGCTGCGCAGCGCCCCTGGGGCCCGCACCGTCATGGAGCTGGACACGTCTTCCTTTTTCACCGTCGTCGACGAGCAACTCGAGGCCCTCGGACTGACCCACCTACCGCGGGTGTGGAGAGACGTGTTCCTCCCCGGCTCCCGCATCGAGGCCTTCGTCGCTGACGCGCTGGCCGAGCTGACCGCGGAAGAGCTCGGGCCAGCCGGCTTCGTGCTGCTGTTCCCGATTGACAACGCCGCGCGGCCCCACGCCCTGCGCCTGCCCAAGGAGGAACAGGTCCTCCTGTTCGACATCTGCACCTCCGGTTCGCCGGAGGACCCGGGCTACGTGCCGACCCAACTGGACAAGGCCCGCGCGATGTACGAGCGAGCCCGCGCGCTGGGAGGAACGCTCTACCCCATCGGCAGCACGCCGATGACCAGGGAGGACTGGCGGACCCACCACGGGCCGGGCTACCAGGCCCTGCGCACGGTCAAGGAGAACTACGACCCGGCTAACATCCTGACGCCAGGAGCCGGAATGTTCTGAGCGGAAATTTCGTGATGGCGTTGAACAGCACGCTGAATCGAGCCATATTGCAAGAGCCGGCCGAGGTCCCGCGGCTGGTGGACTGCACCGCGGCGCGGCTGGAGGCTCTGTCGTGCTGCGGGGAAAGCCGATGAGATCGGCGCCCCGCATTTCCACCACCAGCCATCGCTCGGAAGTACCGCTCGGGCCGCCGCGGCTCAGGTCTACGACGGGCACACAGCGGTGAAGGATCCCTAGTTATGACCCAGCCGGAATCGGATCCGTCCCCACCGACCGTCAAGGCGGGCCTGGTTGACCTGTCGGAATCCGCCGTCAGTGACCGCCAGGCCCTGGAGGACAACAAGGCGATTCTCGCGGTGGTGGGGATGCTGCGCGGGCAACGGCTCGCACGTGCGGTCGAGACGGCCGCGGAGCTCGGCCTCGCCGACCTGGTAGCGGATGGTCCGCGGTCCATCGACGATCTCGCCGAGGCCACGGGCAGCCACGCCCCGTCTCTCTATCGTCTGCTGCGGGCCCTCGCCGCCCACGGTATGTTCGAGGAGCTTGAGGAGCAGCGCTTCGCGCAAACTCCGCGATCGGCCACGCTCGCCTCGACCCATCCCGAATCCCTGCGCGACACCGCTCGCATGTTCGGGTCCGAGTGGGAGTGGCGTTCCTGGGGAGCCTTTCCGCACAGCATCCGCACGGGGCGGCCCGCGTTCGACGCGGTCTACGGGATGTCGCTGTGGCAGTACTTCAACGACGTCGACCCCGCGGCCGGAGCTGTCTTCGACGCGGCCATGACCAGCGTCTCCAGCCGCCTCACGCCGGCAATTGTGGCGGCCTATGACTTCTCCGTGTGCTCCACGCTGGTCGACGTCGGCGGCGGCCACGGGCACCTGCTCGCCGCTGTGCTGCAAGCGAACCCGCGGCTGCACGGCGTGCTCTTCGACCGGCCCTCCACCGTGGCCGCGCTGCACGATGACCTGCGCGCGCCGGATGTGGCAGATCGCGTCGAGGTGATTGCCGGTTCTTTCTTCGACCGCATTCCTCCCGGTGCCGATGCCTACCTTGTCAAGTTCGTGCTGCACGACTGGGATGACGAGTCGGCCAGGCAGATCCTGTCTCGGCTGCGTGAAGCGGTCCCCACCCACGGACGACTGCTCGTTGTGGAGTTCGTCCTCTCTCGGGCGACGGACCTCGCCGCCGCCACGCTTCTGGATCTTGAGATGCTCGTCGACCAGGTGGGTCGGGAACGCTCCGAGGACGAGTTTCGTACGCTTCTCGCCAGCGCCGGATTCGAGCTGACCCACGTCGTGCCGGCCGGACCCGTTTGCATCCTGGAAGCGCGGACCGGCTGACGACCTCGTACATGTGGAGCAGGAGCTGCTGTCTGATCCAAACCTGCAGGTTATGCGCAATACGTGGGGCGGGTGGGGCTCGAACCCACGACCCAGGGATTATGAGTCCCATGCTCTGACCGGCTGAGCTACCGCCCCGCGGTGTCCAGCCTGCCAGATGCGCGGACCGTCTCAGGACGCGGTGGTGATGGCGTCGATCGCCGTCCGGGCCTGCTCGCGCAGCGCCTCGGAGATCGGCGCGGAGCCGGCCACCTCGGCGGCCGCGGCCTGGCCCTCCTGGCTCGTCACGTACGTCATGAAGTCCGCGACCAGGTCGGCGGTCAGCTGGTCCTCGTACGCGATGCAGCCCAGGTGGTAGCTGACCAGGACGATCGGGTAGCGGCCCGACTCGGCCGTCGTCCGCTCGAGCTCCAGGGCGAAGTCGTACGGACCACGGCCCGGCAGCGGCTCGGACCCCTCCACGACGGCGGCCGCGGCCTCGGGCGTCGGCGCGACGAACCCGCCGCCGACGCCGATGCGGGCCACCCCGAGGTCGCCGGCCTGGGAGAGGTCGGCGTAGCCGATGGTCCCCTGCCCGCCGGCGACGGCGGCCACCACGCCGGAGTTGCCCTGGGCCGACTCGCCGCCCTCCACGGGCCACTCGCCGTCGGGCTCGAAGGGCCAGGCCCCGGGTGCTGCGGCGGCCAGGTACTCGGTGAAGTTCTCCGTCGTCCCGGACTCGTCGGACCGGTTCACCGGGGTGATCGGCAGGGCGGGCAGCGCGACGCCGGGGTTGTCCGCGGCGATCGCGGGGTCGTCCCAGCGGGTGATCTGCCGGGCGAAGACCCGGGCCAGGACCTCGGGGGAGAGGGCCAGCTCCGCCACCCCCGGGAGGTTGTAGACCGCTGCGATCGGTGAGATGTAGTTCGGCAGCTCGAACACCTCGCCGCCGCAGCGCTCCCGTGCCGCGACGAGCTCCTCCTCGTCGAGCGGCGCGTCCGAGCCGGCGAAGTCGATGCCACCGGCGACGAACTGCTCGCGGCCACCACCGGAGCCGACCGGGTCGTAGTCCACGGTGACGCCCGGCTGCACCGCCGAGTACCCCGCCGTCCACCCCTGCATCGCCGCCTGCTGGCTGCTCGCCCCGGCGCCCACGAGGGAGCCGCTGAGGTCGCCGGCGGCTTCCGTGCCCTGGCCGCGCTCGTTCGGGGGCACGTACTGCGACAGGGCCACCGCTGCACCGGCCACCACGGCGACCCCGACAGCAGCGGCGACCTTCCTCCGGGCCGACACCCGCGTCCTCCCGCCATCCGGCCCCGCGCTCCGCGCCGGGCGTCCGGACACGACCCTAGGCCTCGCTCCCGGCCCTCACCGATCAGCACCCGGAGGCGCCGCTACACGGGTTCCGCACCCAGCGAGGAGGGCTGTGGACGACGCCCGGGCGACGTCCACAGCCCCCCGATCGAGTGGTCCCGTGGGCGAGATCACACCGGACACGTGGTGTGCCGGCCGGTCCGGCCGGGAATCCGCGGGATCCCGGCGTTCCTGCTGGTCGCCTCGCGCGTCACACCTGCACCCCGGTCACCGTTCCGCGGTCGCGCGCTGACGCCGCGTAGTGGAGACGGCGCTCCGGTGGCAAGGCGGCGCCCCGGCTCCGTTACCCGATCGTGACCCGGGGCCCGGATCCGTGTAGGTTCCCCGACGGCCCTGCCGGGCTCAGCTCCTCGGGAACCGGGGGCCTCGGCACGGCCCCGCCGAACCGCCGACGTCCCGACCCGGGGCCGAGGCGGACCGGGGACCCACCGAACACCTGGGGTGAGTCCTGCATGCGCACGTGCTGCGCAGGCAGGTAGGGCGCCGTCCGGCCCGAACCCGTCAGCTAACTCGGTAGGCGGTCGCGAGGATGGGAGAACCGTCGCCTTGGCGACCCTGCACCGCCTGAACACCGTGGTCCGCTGCGCCACGTCGCCCAGCAGTCGCTCGCGCGCTCCGCGTCGGGCCGTCGTCGTCGCCGCCGCGGTGGTCGGGCTCCTGGCCGGCACGCCCGTCGTCGCCGGGGCCGCGCCCGCCCCCGCCGCCTCGGAGCAGGCCTCGCTCGAGGAGCAGGTCAAGGCCATCGAGGCGCAGGTCAAGGCCGCGGAGGAGCAGCTCCAGCGGATGACCATCGAGGCCGAGGCCGCCGCGGACGCCGCCCTCGTCGCCCGCGCCCAGCTGGCCCAGGGCCAGGCCGAGGCCGAGCGGACCGCCGCCGAGCTGGCCGCCGCCCAGGCCGACGTCGCCGGGGCCGAGGAGGACATCGCCCAGCTCGGCCGCGAGGCCTACATGGGCGCCGAGGAGCGCTACGGCGACCTCGAGCTCATCCTCGACGCGCAGAGCCCGACCGAGTTGCTGCAGCAGGCCGCCACCATGGAGCAGCTCGGTGACCACCGCGCCGACCGGCTGCAGGAGTTCCTCACCGTCCAGGCGCGGGTCGAGGAGGCCGACCGCGCCGCCCGGGCCGCCGTCGCGCAGCTCGGCGAGCTCGCCCGCAAGGCCGACGAGGCCGAGCGCGCGGCGAACGAGCACCTCGCCCGGGCCCAGGCCGACTACGACGCCCGCGCAGCGGAGAAGGCCCGCCTCGACGAGGAGCTCCGCCTGGCCGGCGAGCGGCTGCTCGCCGCGCAGGGCGCCGCCGACGCCGCGGCCGCGTGGAGCGCCCGCCAGGCCCAGCAGCAGCAGACGCTGGCCAGCGCCTCGGGCACGTCCGGCATGCCGACCGCCGGCCGGGTGACGTCCTGCTACGGCCCGCGCTGGGGGACCATGCACCAGGGCGTCGACATCGCCGCGCCCATCGGAACCCCGATCTACGTGCCCGAGGACGGCGTCGTCCTACAGGCCGGCGCGGCGAGCGGCTTCGGTCAGGCCGTGTACGTGCAGCACGGCGACGGGCAGATCACCCTCTACGGGCACGTGAACCAGTTCCACGTCGGCGCCGGTCAGGTCGTGGAGGCCGGGGACCACATCGCCGACGTCGGCAACAAGGGCCAGTCCACCGGGCCGCACCTGCACTTCGAGGTGCACCAGGGCGGGCTCTACGCCAGCCGGGTCAACCCGATGCCGTGGCTCCAGTCGCACGGCATCGCGCTGGGCGGCGCCTGCTGAAGCAGGACCCTGTTCGCCTCACCGGGGAAGGACCCCGTCCTCCCCACCCTCGGAGAAGGGCCCCGGAGGTCTCTCAGCGTCGTCCGCGCAGCCGGCCGAGCAGGCCGCCCACGCCCCCGAGGGTCTGCGCCGCCAGCGCCAGGATCGGGCCGCCGGGGATGCCCGGCGCCGACTGCACGATCGGCGCCAGGGCCAGCAGGCCGCCCAGCTCGTGCACCCGCAGCCGTCGCCGGGCCAGCGCCGCCACCGGGTTGACCCGGCCCGAGGCGGCCTCCAGGAGCAGGTCCGCCGGCGCCTCCACCGCGGTGCCCCGGACGTCGCCGGCGGGGGTCGGGCGCACCGTCCAGCCGGAGCCGTCGGCGGCGAAGGCCCAGCCGCCCTCCGGCGTCGCCAGCGTCGCGCCGCCGCTGACCCCCTCGCGGGCCGCCAGCGCGCCGGTCACGTCGGCCAGCGCGGCCAGCCCGGACTGCAGGACCGCGGGCGGGGGAGGGGTCGCGCCGCAGGGCACCAGGTCCAGGCCGTGCACCGCGAGCTCGTAGGCCTGCCCGAGGACGACGCTGAGCAGCGGCAGCCGGCCGACGACGGCCACCGCCGGTGCGGTGTCGAGTTCTGCCGGCTCCTCGGCGAGGTACCGGGCGGTGGCCTCCCCGTTCCGGCGCAGCGCGGCCAGCACCTCCTCCCGGGAGGCGTCCCGGTACGCGGCGGTCACCCGCGCGTTCGTGGCGTCGACGTCCGGCGGCGTCCCCACCCCGCCGGCCCGCGCCGAGGCGATCAGGTCGGGCAGCGCGGCGTGGTCGTCCCACAGGCCCAGGTGCACGCACACCTCGTGTGCGCGCCAGCCGGGCAGCCGGGTCGGCCGCCCGAGGTCGACCTCCGCCGCCTGCTCGAGGAAGGCGTCCCACGCGCCGAGCACCATCGGCCCGACGGCGTCGCGGCCGGCGTCGGCCATGCCCCGGTGCTGGGTCAGCTGCATGGCCGCCTCCTACCCCGGGGGGACGGCGGCAGGCGTGGCGTGGGTCTCGCCGCGGTCCGGTGAGCCACCCTCCGGGGATGAGGTCGGTCAAGGGGGAACCACCCCGCGTCGATGCCGGGGCCGTGGACGACAGGCCGGTCCCGGACCGCCGCTCTCCCCGTGGGAGCGGACGGCGCGGCCGCCTGGCCGTGCTGCGCACCGCGCTCTACCGGCAGCTGGCTGCCGACGACGACCGCGCCGCCTACTGGGTGCGCCACGTGCGCCTGGGCGTCTGGCTCACCGAGGTCAGTGCCCTGGCGGTGATCGGCTACGCGCTCCTGACCCCGGGCACCGCCACGCGCACCGTCGTCCTCCTGGCGCTCGCCGGCACCGCGGTCCTGGCGGCGCCGCTGCTGCTCATGCTCCCGGTGGCCGCGATGGTCCGTGACCGCCGCGGCAGCCTGCTCTTCTACGGCTGGAGCCTCGCGGTCACCGGGCTGGTCACCGCCGGCACCCGGGTGGACGGCGGGGCGCGCAGCCCGCTGTACGCGCTGCTGTTCATCACCCTCGGCTTCCTGGCGGTGGCCTACCCGCCATGGGGCGTCGTCGCCGTGGGCGCCGTGATGACCGGGGCCTACCTGGTCTGCGTGGCCGGCGGTGACCTGGACTCCTCGGGGTCCTTCATCGCGGTCGTCATGGCCGCCTACACGGTGCTCTGCGCGATGGCCTCGGCCAACCAGTGGGAGTCCTACGAGCGGCAGCAGCTGCTGCTGCGCACGTCCGCCGTGCTGGCGGCCACCGATCCGCTGACCGGCTGCCTCAACCGCCGCGCCTTCCTCGACCGGCTGGACCGCGCGGCGGCCGGCGCCGGCGAGGGGTGGGTGGTCTGCCTGGTCGACCTGGACGGCTTCAAGGGCGTCAACGACCGCAGCGGCCACGCCGCCGGGGACGCCGTCCTGCGGGCGGTCACGGCCGCGCTGAACGGCGTGGTGCGCGGGACCGACACGGTGGCCCGGCTCGGCGGCGACGAGTTCGCCGTCCTCGCGGAGGTGGACCCCGGCGGGAGTCAGGCCCTGGCCGTCCGGTTGCGGGACGCCGTGGCCCGGATCGGTGCCGGCGCCGGCGTGACCGCGAGCGTCGGCGTCACCGACGTCCGGCCCGGTGACGAGGGGCACGAAGTCCTCGGCCGCGCCGACCAGGCCATGTACCGGGCCAAGGGCGCCGGCGGCAACCGGGTCACCGCGCTCGGCTCCTGAACCGACGCGGGTCGCGCCCGCGGGTCGCAGCTACCGAGCGTGAGCGGATTCCGGCACGTCCCCGTTCGTACCGTGACCTCCTGTGGACCCGCGGGGGAGATCCTGTGGACGGCATGTGGGGTGCCGGTGGATCGGGGA
This sequence comes from Geodermatophilus sp. SYSU D00779, assembly GCF_054050595.1. Classification (NCBI taxonomy): domain Bacteria; kingdom Bacillati; phylum Actinomycetota; class Actinomycetes; order Geodermatophilales; family Geodermatophilaceae; genus Geodermatophilus; species Geodermatophilus sp. SYSU D00779. The sequence goes on along the minus strand of NZ_JBJGZQ010000033.1, from coordinate 953 downwards.
TTCCCGGCCGCAACCCGCCAGTACGCCACTGACCAGCACGTAGGTGCCGAGCGCAGAACCGTCCCGTCACACCGGACGCAACTGTCCCGCCCGCACTGGCGCGATCGGGTGACCATCGTGCACACTGTCACCAGGACCCCGGGTCCGAGATCGTCGAACACAGCCTGTCACCGAATCGATCGTCCGTTGGGGAAGACGAGACCGATCGAGTCGATGGAGGTGCCCCGTGCAGCGACGGTCTACCCAGGGTGTCGTCTTCGTGCACGCGTGCCCGAAGGCGCTCTGCCAGCACGTCGAGTGGGCGCTCGAGCGCGTCATCGGCGCGCCGGTCTCCCTGTCGTGGGCCGACCAGCCCGCGGCGCACGGTGCCTACCGTGCCGAGGTCGCCTGGACCGGTGCTCCCGGTACGGGCGCCAAGCTGGTCGCTGCGCTCCGCGCGTGGCCGATGCTGCGCTTCGAGGTCACCGAAGAGGCCAGCTACGGAAACGACGGTGAGCGCATGTCGTACGTGCCCGGCCACGGCGTCTTCCGCGCACCCACGAGCGCCAACGGTGACCTCGTCGTCAGCGAGCAGCAGCTGCGCAACCTCGCGGCCAACGCCACGTCCATCGAGGCGTTCCGGCACGGCGTCGACGAACTGCTCGGCGCCGCCTGGGACGCCGACCTCGAGGTCTACCGGCACGCCGGCGACGGCAGCCCGGTCACCTGGCTGCACCAGGTGGTCTAGGCCCCGCTGCAGGGGGTCCTGTATCACGAACCGGCCACGACGGGGCGGCGCCCCCGCACCTCTCGTCGTAGGCTCAGACCGGTCGTCCGGACGTCGTCGGGGAAGCGGCGTCCGGACGGCCAGCACCTGCTCCACGACCGGGCCCGGGCCCGCCGCGGCGGAGGCGGGCCCGGGCGGGGGGGGTCCCCGCGGGCGGTTGGCGTGGGGCCCCCGGCGCGCGCGCCCC
>NZ_JBJGZQ010000032.1:0-56973 GCF_054050595.1 Geodermatophilus sp. SYSU D00779 | reverse complement strand
CGTCCGCGCGGCGGTCGCCGAGCACCGGGCCGGGGGGCGCGCCGCCCCGGAGCGACTCAGAGGTAGGCGCGCGGGCCGACGGCCGGCGGTAGTTCCCCGGGCACGATCCGTCGCCCCGTGACGAGGTGGGGGATGAGCCGCGGCCAGTGGCCGTGCTCGCCCGGCACCCAGGAGCTGACCCCGACGTCGTGGATACGCCGTACCAGCTCGGAGCCGTGGGCCTCGGTGACCTCCTCGGCGAGGCCACGGACGCGCACGCTCCACCCGCTGCGCGCGAACGGGTCGATCTCGTCCACCTCGAAGGTCACGTTGGCGTGCTGAGCCGCGGCCAGCTTGGTCCCCGGTGACGTCCGGATGACGATGGTGTCGCCGTCCGTGCCGTAGTCGACCGGGGAAGATCAGCGGGTAGCGCTCGGCGTTCACCCACGACCGGCCGACCTGCTGGGTCCGCAGGAGCCAGTAGCACTCGTCGGCGGGGACCTCCGTCCGGGTCGCATCCGTGCCTCGGCTCCCCGAGTCGGTCATCGTCGCCCCGCCTCCGGTCGCGGGCCCCGCGCCCCTCGACCACCTGCTCACGATGCCGCCGTGGCGTCTCCCGGCACAACCCGGCCGGGCCCGCGGCCCGGCCGGGGAGCGGCGCAGGGGGGCTCGGGTCCCCCGCGGGGCAGGGACCTCGGTCCCTGCCGCCAGGCCCCGGTGCCGCGCCTAGCCTGTCGCGATGGCCTCGCGGCGGCGTGCCTGCGGAGGCGCGGCTGCGGGGACGCGAGGGAGTGGGTGGCCGGTGACCCAGGGAACCGGGGTGGTCAGGGTCTTCCTGCTGGACGACCACGAGGTGGTCCGCCGCGGCGTGGCGGACGTGCTCGGGGCGGACCCGGGCATCGAGGTCGTGGGCGCGGCGTCGAACGCCGCGGAGGCCCTGGCCCGGGTGCCCGCGCTGAAGCCGGACGTCGCCATCCTCGACGTCCGGCTGCCGGACGGGGACGGCGTCTCGGTCTGCCGCGAGCTGCGGTCGAGGATGCCGCAGCTCAGGGTGGTCATGCTGACGAGCTACAGCGACGACGAGGCGCTCTTCGAGGCGATCATGGCCGGCGCCTCGGGCTACCTGCTCAAGCGGATCCTGGGCCAGGACCTGGTCAGCGGCGTGCGCACCGTGGCGGCCGGCGGTTCGCTGCTGGACCCCACGGCCGCGACCGCGGTGATGGAACGGCTGCGCAGCGCTGCGGAGCCGGCCGGCCCGCTGGCCGAGCTCAGCCCCCAGGAGCGGACGGTGCTGGAGCTGATCGGCGAGGGGCTGACCAACCGGCAGATCGGCGAGCGCATGTTCCTCGCCGAGAAGACGGTCAAGAACTACGTCTCCCACCTGCTGGCCAAGCTCGGCCTGGAGCGCCGCACCCAGGCGGCGGTCCTGGCCACCGAGCTGCGCGGTCCCTCCGCCGGCTCGCGCGGCCGCTGAGGACCGGGCTCCGCCCCGAGCCGTAGCTTCAGCGCAGCGGCGCCCACCAGCGCAGCCGGGTGCCGCCGCCGGGCAGTGCCTCGGCGCTCGACCCGCCGCCCCGCCGCACGGCGCGGTCCTCGAGGTTGCGCAGGCCGCTGCGGGCGGCGCGGGGGTCGATGCCCCGGCCGTCGTCGGTGACCTCCAGGACGACCTCGTCGGTGACGTCGAGGGTGACGGTGACGTGGTCCGCGCCGGAGTGCCGGGCGGCGTTGCTCACCGCCTCCCGGGTGACGGCCTCGAGGTCGACGGCGAGGTCGCCGGTGACCAGGTTGTCCACGGCGCCGGACATGCGCACGGTCGGGTGCAGGTCGGGTCCCGCCGTCTCGGTGACGACGTCGAGCACCCGGCGCCGGAGACTCGTCGATCGGTCGTCGTCCGCGGTGCTGTGCAGGTCGAAGATCGTCGTCCGGATGTCGCGGACGGTCTCGTCGAGCTGACCGATGACCTCGCCGATCCGGCGCCTGGCGTCCGGGTCCGAGACGCGGGGGACGACCGACTGCAGGCTCAGGCCGGCGGCGAACACCCGCTGGATGACGTGGTCGTGCAGGTCACGGGCGATCCGGTCGCGGTCCTCGTACACGTCGAGCTGGCGCGCGAACCGCTGGCGGGCCGCGAGGTCGAGCGCGGCGGCCGACTGGTCGACGAAGGCGGCGACGAGGGGAGCCGTCGTCTCGTCGAACGCGGGCGCGCCGGCGCGCCGTGCGGCGATGACGACGGCCTCGTCGTTGTGGTCGCCGTGGAGGGGCACGGCGATGCACGGCCCCCAGTCCACGTGCGCATTGGGTCCCCGGTAGTCGGTGCCCCGCAGGTCGAGGGTGACGACGCCGTCGGCCGCTGCCACGGCCTCGAGGACCGGGTTGCCCTCGGTCGTCAGCCGCCGGCCGGTCAGGTCGTCGAGCCCCTGTCCGACCTGGACGCGGACGTCGAAGGAACCGTCGGCGGGAGAGGGGCCGACGACGATCCACACGCCCTCGGCCCGGGTGAGCTCGCAGACCCGCGTGGCGACCAACCGCAGTGCCTCGTCGGGCGACGGGGCGTCGAGCAGGCCGGCCCGCACCTCGGAGATCGCCGTCGTCCACCGCCGCCGCTCCTCGGCCTCCTCGTACAGCCGGGCGTTGTCGATGGCGATGCCGGCCGCACCGGCGAGCGCGGTGAGGACCGCCTCGTCCTCGGCGGTGAACTCGCCGTTCCGCTTCTCCGTCAGGTAGAGGTTGCCGAAGACCTCCCCGCGGACGAGCACGGGGACGCCGAGGAAGGTGTGCATCGCGGGGTGGTGCGGGGGGAAGCCCACGGAGGCCGGGTGCTGGCTGAGGTCGGCGATGCGCAGCGAGTGGGGCTCGGTGATCAGCTGGCCCAGCACGCCCTTGCCCTCGGGCAGGTGCCCCATCCGGCCGGCCAGGTCGTCGTCGATGCCCACGTGGATGAACGCCGCCAGCCCGCCCTCGGGCGCCAGCACACCGAGCGCCCCGTAGCGCGCGTCGACGAGGTCGGTGGCCGCCTCGACGATGCGCCGCAGGGTCGCCTCGAGGTCCAGCCCGGTCGAGACGGTGAGGAAGGCGTCGAGCAGGTGCTGGATGCGGGTCTGGCTCTCGGCCACGGTCGCCAGGCGTTCCTGGACCTCCTGCAGCAGCTCGGCGAGCCGCATGCCGGCCAGCGGTGAGTCCGCCGGGGGGCTGTTCGAGCGAGTCGTGTGCTGCCGGGTCGGCATGGTCGGGTCACCCCCCTCGGGTCCGAGCTTGGCACGCAGCGGCGCACGGAGGAACGAGGTCGTTCCGGGTGGGACGGGAGACCGGCCCCGGCGGCGTCGAGGCGCGACCGGGACCGTCGGGTCAGGGCGCGCGGCTCTCGGTGCGCCAGCCGCTCAGCATCCCGATCCGCACCGCGACGTAGCAACGGCCGCACCTCGTTCCCGCGGGGGACCAGGGGAGGGCGTCGAGGGCGGCCACCTCGGCCGGGTCGACGACCGAACGGGAGGGCCCGACCACGGTGACGCTCCACCCGGTCCGGGTCGCGTCGTCGTAGGAGTCGACGCCGAGGGCGACCACCGCGCCCCACGACCTGGGCACGAAGCGGCTGTCCGGAACCGCCGGGATGACGACCTCACCGTCGTGCACGCGGTAGGAGACGGGCTGGATCGCCGGCAGGGCGTTCCGGGTGAAGGCGAGCCGGCCGATCCGGCCACCGAGCAGGAGGGCCCGGCACTCGACGTCGTCGAGCGGTACGAGGGTCCCGTCGGAGTCGCAGGTGGGCATGGTGGTCCTCTCCGCTCGACGGTCAGCAGGAGGGCCCGCCGGCCACGGACCCGGGACCCGTCCGGCCGCCGTCCGGGCCGGTCTTCGGCCTGCACGGCTCCTCCTCCACGGCGGGCCCCTGTCTCGGACGCTAGGCGGCGGGGCGGGAGCTCCCCAGGGTCGGCGGACGCAGGTCGGACGGGACCTCCGTCCCTCACCCCGGTCGTGGGACGTGCGTCCCCACCGCTCGCATGCTCGCGGAGGGCCCCTGCAGGAGCTGGGGGTCCGGGGTGGGGCCACCGTCCCGGGGCGAAGGTCCTCCGAGGCCGGGCCGCACGCCCGCAGTCCCCGCCGGTCACCCGGACCAGGCTCGGACCCGACCGCAGGACCGGAGCAGGGAGCAGGGTGAGCGGCGTGGCCAGTGGGGCGACGGGCACGGGGACGGCCGGACGCGCGGACGGCGGCTGTGGAGCACCGGGCAGCGCCCGGATCGTGGTGGGCGTCGACGGTTCCCCGGGCGCCTCCGCCGCCCTGCTCCGGGCCCTCGCGGAGGCGGCCCGCCCGGGCGCGGACGTCGGGGTGGTCAACGCCTTCGCGGTCGACGACCAGTGGGACGACCCGCTCCCGATCGACGCCCGCCGGATCGAGACCCTCCGGTCGGACACCGAGGCGCGCGCCCGCGCCTCCGTCGCCCGGGCGATGAGCGACCCGGCGGTGACCGCGGTGCCGCGCGCGGCAGCGGTCGAGGTGTCCTCCACGGTGGTGGCCGGCGAGCCTGCCGCTCACCTGGTGCACCGGCCGGAGGGCGCCGAGCTGCTCGTCGTGGGCAGCCGGAGCCGCAGTCGCCTGGCCGGCATGGTCCTCGGCTCGGTGGCCCTGCACCGCGTGGTGCTCGCCTCCTGCCCGGTGCTGGTCCGTCCGGAGCCGTCCGGCGTGGTCGTGCCCGAGCAGGCAGCCGGCGTCCCGGCCCGCGTCTGACCCGCCGGCCGGGGGAGCGGCGGTGCGCGCCTGGGTGGTCGGTACGCCGGGCCCGGTCGACACCGGGCCCCTGCGGCGGGTCGACCGGGAGGAGCCGGTGCCCGGGCCGGGGCAGGTGCGGGTCGACGTGTCCTGCTGCGGCGTGTGCCGCACCGACCTGCACCTGGCCGAGGGCGACCTGCCGCCCCGGCGGGCCGCGGTGACGCCAGGGCACGAGGTGGTCGGGCGCGTCTCGGCCCGCGGACCCGGCGCCACCCGGTTCGCCGTGGGGCAGCGGGTCGGGGTGCCCTGGCTGGGCAGCACCGACGGCAGCTGCCGGTTCTGCCGGCGCGGCGAGGAGAACCTCTGCACCGCGCCGGTCTTCACCGGCTGGGACGTCGACGGCGGCTACGCCGACGCCTGCCTCGTCGAGGAGGCCTTCGCGTACCCGCTGCCGGACGGGCTGGACGACGAGCAGGCCGCGCCGCTCCTGTGCGCCGGGATCATCGGCTACCGGGCGCTGCGGTGCGCCGACGTGCCACCCGGGGGCCGGCTCGGCGTCTACGGCTTCGGCGGCAGCGCCCACCTCACCGCCCAGGTCGCGCTCGCGCAGGGGCTGCGGGTGCACGTCCTCACCCGCGGCGAGCACAACCGGCGGCTGGCCGAGCAGCTCGGCGTGGACTCGGTGGGGGCGGCGACCGACCCCCCACCCGAGCCGCTGGACGGCGCCGTCCTGTTCGCCCCGGCCGGCGAGCTGGTCCCCGTGGCCCTGCGCGCCCTGGACCGCGGCGCGACCCTCGCCGTGGCCGGCATCTGGCTCTCCCGCATCCCCGCGCTCGACTACGCGGCCGAGCTGTTCGGGGAGCGCCGGCTGCGCAGCGTCACGGCCAACACCCGCCGCGACGGCGAGGAGTTCCTCCGGCTGGCTGGCCGCCTCGGCGTCCGCGCCACCACCGTCGCCTACCCCATGGACGACGCCCCGCGGGCGCTGTCGGACCTGGCCTCCGGACGGTTCGGTGGAGCGGCGGTCCTGCACACCTGAGCCCCGGCCGCCCGGTACGCACCCGCGGGTCTGCCACCATGCGGCTGTGGACCTCGAGGAGACCATGCTGCCGGGCGTCGGCGTCCGCTACCGGCTGCGGACCCGCTCCGGCGAGGTCCTCGCCATCGTCCTCGACCGGGAGGGCACGGCCGAGGTCGCCGTCTACGACCGTCGCGACCCCGACCGGGCGCGGGGCGTGCTGCGGCTCGAACCGGACGAGGTCGACGCCGTGGCCGAGGTGCTCGGGGCTCCCCGGCTGACGCAGCGGTTCGCGGACCTGTCCCGCGAGGTCCCGGGACTGGAGTCGGGGCGGTTCCCGATCCGCGAGGGCTCGCGCTTCGCCGGCCGTCCGCTGGGCGACACCCGGGCACGCACGCTGACCGGCTGCTCCGTCGTGGCGATCGTGCGGGACGCCGACGTCGTCCCCTCCCCGGGGCCGGGCGACCTGCTGCACCCGGGGGACGTCGTCGTGGCCATCGGGTCGGCGCGCGGGCTGGCGGAGCTGGAACGGCGCCTGGACGAGCCCGCGTAGGGCGTCGATGGACCACGTCGCCCAGCTGCTGCTCGAACTGGGTCTGCTGTTCTGCGGTCTGTCCCTCATCGGTCTGCTGGCCCGCCGGCTGGGCCTGTCGTCCGTGCCGTTCGTCCTGCTGTCCGCGCTGGCGCTGGGGGAGGGCGGCATCGCCCCGCTGACGACCTCCGAGCCGTTCATCGAGGCGGCCGCGGAGGTCGGCGTGGTCCTGCTGCTGCTCGCCCTCGGCCTGGAGTTCACCGCCGACGAGCTGTTCGCCTCGCTGCGGCACCACGGTCCGTCCGGACTGGTGGACCTGCTGCTCAACGCCCCGCCGGGCTTCGTGGCGGGGCTGCTGTTCGGCCTGCCGTGGCAGGGTGCGCTCGCGCTGGCCGGGGTCACCTGGATCTCCTCGTCGGGCATCGTCGCCCGGTTGCTCGGCGACCTCGGGAGGCTGGCCAACCGGGAGACCCCCGCGGTGCTGTCCGTGCTGGTCCTGGAGGACCTGGCGATGGCGCTGTTCCTCCCGCTGCTCGCCGTCGCGCTCGCCGGTGGTGGGCCGACGACGGCGGTGGCGGGCATCGCGCTGGCAGCGGGCGCCGTCGGGCTGGCGCTGCTGGCTGCCCAGCGGCAGGGCCACCGGCTGGGCCGGCTCCTGGCCTCGGACGACGACGAGCAGGTGCTGCTGCGCCTGATGGGTCTGACCCTGCTGGTGGCCGGGCTGGCCCAGGCGGCGGGGGCGTCGGCCGCGGTGGGGGCCTTCCTGGTCGGGCTGGCGCTGCCCACCGCGGTCGCCGACCGGGCGCGGGCGGTCCTGGGGCCGCTGCGCGACCTGTTCGCGGCGATCTTCTTCGTCGCCTTCGGGCTGTCCACCGACCCGGGCGCGGTGCTGCCCGTGCTGCCCGCCGTCCTGCTGCTGGCCCTCGTGACGGCAGGGACCAAGGTCGCCACCGGCTGGTTCGCCGCCCGGCGGGACGGGGTGGCCGTGCCCGGCCGGCTGCGCGCCGGGACGGCCCTGGTGGCCCGGGGCGAGTTCTCCGTCGTCATCGCCGGCCTGGCGGTGACGGCGGGGGTGACCGAGCTCGGGCCGCTGGCCACCGGCTACGTGCTGGTCCTCGCCGTGGCCGGTCCGGTGCTCACCCGCCTCGCCGAGCCACGTGCTCGGCGCGCCCGCCCGCGACCGCCGGCTCCCGGGCGCGCGGCGGCCTGACCCCGGCGGTCGGTCAGGCGCGGTCGAGGTCCTCGATGCGCGCCGTGGACGGACCTCGCCGGGCGGACGCGGACCGCGCCAGGGCCTCGGCCTCGCGGAGGACCCGCAGGACGTTGCCGCCGACCAGCCGGGCGCACTCGTCCTGCCGCCACCCCCGGTCGAGCAGCTCGGCGATCAGCGCCGGGTAGCAGGAGACGTCCTCCAGCCCGTCCGGCAGGTCCTCCACGCCGTCGTAGTCCCCGCCGAGGCCGACGTGGTCGACGCCGGCCACCCGCCGCACGTGCTCGACGTGGTCGGCGACCTGGGCCAGCGTCGCCCGTGGACGGGGGTGGTCGGCGAGGTACTCGCCCGCCACCGCGGCCCGCACGGCGGCGTCCCTCGGGTCGAGCCCGCGGCGCTCCACCTCGGCCCGGAGCCCGAGCGCCCACGCGCGGCACCCCGGCGACACGAAGTCCGACACGAACGTCACCATGCACACCCCGCCGTTGGCGGCCAGTCCGCGGAGGAGGTCGTCGGGGACGTTGCGCGGGTGGTCGCACACCGCGCGGGCGCCCGAGTGGGAGAAGGCGACCGGCGCCTCCGTGACCCGGAGCGCGTCGCGTGCGGTGCTGTCCGCCACGTGGGAGAGGTCGACCAGCATGCCGAGCCGGTTCATCTCCCGGACCACCTCCTCGCCGAACGCGCTGAGCCCGCCGGTGGCGGGGACGTCGGTCGCCGAGTCGGCCCAGGGGACGTTCACGTTGTGCGTCAGCGTCAGGTAGCGGACGCCGAGCCGGTGCAGCATCCGGAGGACGCCCAGCGAACCGGCGATGGAGTGGCCGCCCTCGGCGCCCAGCAGCGAGGCGATCCGCCCGCGGGCGAAGGCGCTCTCGACGTCGTCGGCGCTCAGCGCCAGCTCCAGGTCGTCCGGGTACCCGTCGATCATGCGGTGGACGAGGTCGACCTGTTCGAGGGTCGTGGCGAGCGCCGCCTCGCCCTGCAGCGCACCGGGCACGTAGACCGACCAGAACTGGGCGCCGACCCCACCCCGCCGCAGCCTCGGCAGGTCGGTGTGGGTGCCCACCACCGGGGCCGCGAGGTCCACCCGGCGCAGGTCGGGACCGGATCCCTCGCGGATCCGCCACGCCAGGTCGTTGTGGCCGTCGACCAGCGGGTGGTGGCGCAGCAGGTCCCGTGCCGTGGCCGGTGCGGCGGCGGGTGCACTCCCCATCCCGGTCCTCCGAGGACGTGCCTACAGCCCGAGGGCCTGGCGGACGGACGGCGCGTGCCGGCGGGAGACCGGGACGGTCTCGTGGACGCGGGTGTCCGTGGCGAGGAACAGCGTGCCCTTGAAGCCCGGCTCGATCTCCCGCACCCGCCCCAGGTTGACGAGGAAGCGGCGGTGGACCCGGAGGAACCCCTTGTCCACGAGGTCCTGTTCGAGGCGGTCCAGACCCCGGGCGGCGGCCAGCAGCCGTCCCTGGTCGGTGGTGAGCCAGACGTTGTTGTGGTCGGTCTCGGCGAAGCGGATCTCGCGCGGGTCGAGCAGGACCCACCGGTCCTCGCGCAGGGCGACGACCCGGCTGGGCAGGCGGGGGCAGGGGAGGGAGGCGCCGGGACGACCCGGGGACGTCGCGGCGTCCGGCACCCCGGCGCCCGGCACCCCGGCGTCCGGCACCCCGGCGTCCGGCCCGTCCACGTCGGACCCGTCGGCGGAGCCGAGGGCGAGCAGCGCGCCGATCACCTGGGTCCCGGTGAGGACAGGGCGGACGGCGACCGGCAGGGGGGTCCCGAGGAAGGGCACGTAGACCCGCGTCGAGCCGCGCCAGCAGGGGTCCTGCCGGGCGCGTTCGGTGACCCAGCGGACCAGCTCGGGCACCCCGGGCACCTGCGGGGTCCACCGCTGTGCCGGGGCGTACGCCGGGGTGTCCGCGGGGGTGCCGATCAGGACGGCGGCCGCGTTGTTGGCCAGCACGACCTTCCCGGCCGTGTCCACGGCGGCCAGGGGCGTCGCGGACGGCAGGCGGGCGTCGGCGAAGGCGGCGGCCAGGAGCGTGCCGGTGTGCCGCGCCCGCTGACGCAGCTTGGCCTCGGTGGCCGCGGCGACCCGGCTCAGCCACGGCAGCACGGCATCGGGTTGCGGCGTGTGCCAGCAGGAGACGTTGAGCACGGCGAGCGGCTCGTGCGTGACCACGTCCCGCACCGCGACGCCGGCACACGTCCAGGGGTCGAAGCTGCGGCACCAGTGCTCGGGGCCCCGGACCAGGACCGGGCGCTGGCTCTGCAAGGAGGTCCCCATGCCGTTGGTGCCGCTGGTCCGTTCCGCCCAGATCGACCAGGCGGCGAGGTTGCTGTCCGCGGCGAGGCGGAGCAGCCGGCGACTGCCCCAGGAGGCCAGGACGCGGCCCTCGCAGTCGGCCACGGTGACCAGGCCGTCGAGGCCGTCCACCTCCCCGGCGGCGCAGGCTGCCCACCCCCCGAGCTCGGCGAACACCACGTCATGGCCCATCGAGTGCGCGCTGCCCTCCGCCGCGGCGGGGGCCCGTTCCAGGTCGGGGTCGACCTCGTACTCCTCGCGGCACCGGTACCAGGACACGAGGATCTCGGAGCGGACGCCGTGGACGGTGTCCGCTCCGGCGGCGAAGCGCTCCCGGGCGGTGGCGATCCGTCTGAGGTCGTCGCCGGAGAGCGCGGCTCCGTTCGTGGCCGGGTGCGCGCCGTTCGTCAGGCCTTTCGCGCCGTTCATCCCGTTCCCCTTGGGCTGTGGGGGGAAGCGTCCCAGGCTCGGGCCGCGGTCGAGGAGCAGCAGGCTAGCGGGCCGGGCGCGGTTCCAGGGCGCACACGGCAGCCGGAGGGGGTGGGCGGCCATGCGGGCGGTGGTCTACCGGAGGCCCTTCGAGGTGGCGGTGGAGGAGGTCCCCGACCCCCGGATCGAGCAACCGAACGACGTGATCGTGCGGATCACGTCGACGTGCATCTGCGGAGCGGACCTGTACCTGTACGAGGGGCGGGCGGGCGCCGAGCCGGGCACCGTGGTCGGCCACGAGAACCTGGGCGTCGTCGAGGAGGTCGGCGCCGGCGTCACCGCCCTGGAGCCGGGCGACCGCGTCGTGATGCCGTTCACCGTGGCCTGCGGTTTCTGCAGGAACTGCCGGGCGGGCTCGGGCGGCTCCTGCCTCACGGTCACCCCGGCCGGTCGTGCGGGGAGCCCGTACGGCGGCAGCCCCTACGGCGGCGTCGCCCCGGCCCCGTGTGCCGGCGGGCAGGCGGAGTACCTCCGGGTCCCGTACGCGGACGTCAACTGCCTGCCGCTGCCCGCCGGCACCGACCACGAGTCCGACTACGTCCTGCTCTCCGACGTCTTCCCCACCGGGTACCACGGCTGCCGCCTCGCGGGGCTCTCGCCGGGAGGGACCGTCGCGGTCTACGGCGCCGGGCCGGTGGGACTGATGGCCGCGTACTGCGCGCTGCTCTGCGGCGCGTCGGGCGTCTTCGTGGTCGACGGCCGTCCCGAGCGACTCTCCATGGCACGGGACATCGGGGCCGTCGCCGTGGATCCCTCCGCCGGCGACCCGGCGCAGCAGATCAGGGACCTCACCGGTGGTGAGGGCACCGACACCGGGGTGGACGCCGTCGGCTTCCCGGTCCCCACCGAGACGGGCGCGGGCGAGGAGCCCGCGGTGGTCCTGGACCAGCTCGTGCGCACGGTGCGACCCACCGGCGGGCTCGGCGTCCCCGGCCCGTGCGTGCGCCGTGGACTCGACGGGCTCGTCCCGGACGCCGGGCCCGGCACGCTGCTCGTCACGATCGGCACGCTGGTCGACAAGGGCCTGCGGCTGGGCACCGGGCGGGCGGACGCCAGGCGCTACGACCGGCAGCTGCGCGACCTGATCACCGAGGGCCGGGCCCGGCCGAGCTTCGTGGTGTCCCACGAGCTGCCGCTCGACGAGGCGCCGAACGCGTACCAGATGGTCGACCAGCGGGTCGACGGCTTCACCAAGGTGGTGCTCAGACCCGATGCCGCCTGATCGTCGCGCGGCTGCAGCAGCCGGAGGAGGAGGTGCCATGGCCACCCAGGTGGCGCCCGAGCGCGGGACGGCGGGCCGTCGTCCGGGGGCCTGGCCGTGACCGTCGCCGGCACGGCAGGCACCCCATCAGTCCGCTTCGACACAACCAGGAGGGAAGGTCGATGACGACCACCGCATCGGAGCGATCCTCGACGCTGCGCGAGCTCGGCCTGGACGGGCAGAACCAGGCGACGATCGGCCGGCTGCTGGCCACCGGGAACATCGGGCACGCCGAGGAGGGCGACGACGGCCGGATGCGCGCGCGGATCCGGATCGTGCCCGACCAGCTCATCTGGGACCCCTCGGTCCTCGTCCTGCCCCACGGGGGGCACCTGGACATCGAGTTCGTGAACGACGACCAGAACACGCACTGCGCGCTCGTGCCGAGCAACGGCGACAGCAAGTGGATGTGGTTGCCGAACTACTCGCGCGGGACCATGTCCGTCACCCTCGACGGCCCTGGTTACTACTGGTTCAGCTCCAACATCGGCAACGACGAGGGCCGGGGCCTGATCGGGGCGATCGTCGTCAGGGGCGACGTCCCGGAGTCCGCCCGGCTCGACCGCCCGAAGCAGCCCCGACCGTAGACAGGACTGGGTCAATGACCGACATCAAGGACAGGACCGAGATCGAGTACGGAGAGGCCCCGCCGGCGGTGGACTTCGGGTCCCTGACCACCGCGCCCGGGACCGCGCCGCCGGTGGCCCAGGACGTCACGTACGAACGCATCCTCGACGCCCGCTCCGAGCCGCAGAACTGGCTCACCTACTACGGCGCCTACGACGGGCAGCGGTACAGCCCGCTCGACCAGATCAACACGGAGAACGTCGTCCGCCTGACCCCGGCCTGGGTGTTCAGCTTCTCGCCCCACGGGCTGCACGCCGGCCAGTCGACGTACGCCTTCGAGAACTGCCCGATCGTCGTCGAGGGCGTCATGTACGTCTCCGGGTGGGACGGCTGGGTGTGGGCGCTCGACGCCAAGACCGGGCAGCTGCTGTGGCAGTACAAGCACGCGATCCCGTTCGACGTCTCGCTGTGCTGCGGCAACGTCAACCGCGGGGTCGCCGTGGCCCACGGCAAGGTCTTCGTCTGCACCCTCAACGCCCACGTGCTCGCGCTCGACGCGACCACCGGCGAGTGCCTCTGGGACGTCACCAGCGGGGACGTGCGCGCCGGCGAGAGCCTCACGGTCGCCCCGCTGGTCGTGAAGGACCGGATCGTCGTCGGCAGCTCCGGCGGCGAGTTCGGGGTGCGCGGCCACCTCGACGCCTACGACATGGAGACCGGGGAGCGGGTCTGGCGGTGCTACACGATCCCCAAGCCCGGCGAGCCGGGCTCGGAGACCTGGCCGCAGGACGGTGAGGCCTGGGCGCGCGGCGGTGCCAACGGCTGGATCACCGGCACCTTCGACCCGGAGACCAACCTCCTGTACTGGGGGACCGGCAACCCGGCGCCCGACTTCGACGGCGAGGTCCGGCAGGGCGACAACCTCTACACCGACAGCGTCATCGCGGTGGACGCCGACACCGGTGAGATCCGCTGGCACTACCAGTGCACCCCGCACGACCTGTGGGACTACGACAGCAACATGGAGTGCATCCTCTTCGAGCAGGACGGGCGCAAGCTGCTGGCCCACTTCGACAAGAACGGGTACTGCTTCGTCCTGGACCGCACGAACGGCGAGCGGGTGCGGATCTTCCCCTTCGTCGACCGGATCACCTGGGGCGAGATCAGCCCCGACGGACAGGTGACGCCCCGGATCTACCCCGACAAGGAGGGCGAGGAGGTGCACTTCTACCCCGGGCCGGCCGGGGCGAAGGAGTGGACCCACGCGGCGTACAGCCCGAGGACGGAGCTGTTCTACGTCCCCGTGCAGGACACCGGCGCGACGGTCGCCCGCCGGCGCCGGGAGTTCAAGGAGGGCATCCCCTACTGGGGCGCCGCCGTGACCGTGGACGCGAAGGACATGGCGGGGTCGGTGTCGGCGTTCAACGCCTCCGGCGAGGAGGTGTGGCGCTGGCGCAACGACCTGCCGATGTGCGCGTCGGTGCTGGCCACGGCGGGCGACGTGGTCTTCGCCGGCACGCCGTCCGGGACGTTCGTGGCCCTCGACGCCCGCAGCGGCGAGTTCCTGTGGCAGTTCAACTGCGGCAGCGGGCACCACAGCAGCCCGATCACCTACAGCGTCGAGGGCAAGCAGTACGTCGCCGTCCCGGTCGGCTGGGGCGCCTGGGTCGAGGGCTTCCTGCCCGGGATGATGGGCGGCCCGCACGGCCAGGCGATGTTCGTGTTCTCGCTGCCCGAGGACATCGACTCGGCAGGGGGGAGGTGACCGTGATGGACCAGGAGCTCTACGTCCCCCCGCCCCGCGCAGAGGAGTGGGAGGCCCCCTCCTTCGAGGAGATCCGGGTGTCCGCTGAGGCGACCGCCTACATGGGCGTCCAGGAGGACTGGGACTAGGCGGACACGGGCGGAGAGGCGTCGGGCGGTGCGGTCCGGCGCCTCTCCGTCCCCGCACTGCTGGGAGGACCACCGGTCGACATGTGGGTGCGGGTGCTGGGTTCGGCGGCGGGCGGCGGGTTCCCGCAGTGGAACTGCGCCTGCCCCCCGTGCCGAGCGGTGCGCGAGGGGTCGCGGCCGGCCCGCCCGCGCACCCAGTCGTCGGTCGCGGTGAGCGCGGACCGCCGGCGGTGGTCCCTGCTCAACGCCTCACCCGACGTCCGTGCCCAGCTCGAGTCCTGCACCGACCTGCACCCCGGCGAGGCCGGGGAGGTGCCGCTGCAGGCCGTGCTGCTCACGGACGCGGAGCTGGACCACACGTTGGGGCTGCTGCTGCTCCGCGAGGGGGGTGGCCTCGTCGTGCACGCCACCGAGGCGACCCGCGACACGCTGTACGACGGGACGGCGCTGCTGCGGACGCTCGAGGCCTACTGCCCGGTCGAGTGGCGGCCGGTCGTGCCGGGCGCGGACGTGCCGCTGGCCGACGGGCTGTCGTACCGGGCCTTCGACGTCCCCACGACCAAGCGCGCGCGCTTCGGCTCCGGCACCCGGGAGGGGCGGGTCGTCGGCTACCGCCTCACCGACGAGCGCAGCGGCCGGGCGCTGGTCCACCTGCCGGTGCTGCAGGAGCTGACCCCGGAGGTGTGTGCCCAGCTGGAGGACTGTGCCTGCCTGCTCGTCGACGGCACCTGCTGGTCCGACGACGAGCTCATCCGGCTCGGGCGGGGCGGCCGGACGGCCCGCGAGATGGGGCACCTGCCGATCAGCGGCCCCGGGGGCAGCCTCGAGCAGCTCGCCCCGCTGCCCGTCGAGCGCCGCATCTACGTCCACGTCAACAACACCAACCCGATCCTCCTCGAGGACTCGCCCGAGCGGCGCGCGGTCGAGGAGCACGGCCTGGAGGTCGCCGTGGACGGGCTGGACCTGGAGGTGTGAGGCCCCTCATGACGCTGATCGACACGACCGGCACGGCGACCGACGAGTTCGTGGCCGCGCTGCGCGAGCACTCGCGGCGCTACCACGACCAGCACCCCTTCCACCGCAGGATGAACGCCGGGGAGCTGGACGCCGAGCAGATCCGCTGCTGGGTGGCCAACCGCTTCTGCTACCAGGCCGCCATCCCCCGCAAGGACGCCGCGATCATCGCCAACTGCCCGGACCGCGAGGTCCGCCGCCGCTGGCTGCGGCGCATCGTCGACCACGACGGCACCGTCGACGGTGAAGGCGGCATCGAGGCGTGGCTGCGCCTCGGCGAGGCGGTCGGGCTGACCAGGCGCGAGCTGGAGGACCAGCGGCACGTCGTCCCGGGCGTGCGGTTTGCCGTCGACGCCTACGTCACCTTCGCCCGCACCCGGCCGTGGGTGGAGGCGGTGGCCTCCTCGCTGACCGAGCTGTTCGCGCCGGACCTGATGGCCGAGCGCCTGGCCGCCTTCGAGCGCCACTACACCTGGATCGACCCGCAGGGACTCACCTACTTCCGCGCCCGGCTGACGCAGGCGCCCCGCGACTCCGCGCACGCCCTGGAGGTGGTGACGGAGCACTGCCGGACGCCGGAGCAGCAGGCGGCCGCCCTGGCGGCCCTGTCCTTCAAGTGCGACGTCCTCTGGAGCATGCTCGATGCGATCGACCGCGCCTGTGCAGACCGCTGACGGTGCCGACCGCCCCCGGCTGGCCCGCCACGTCCGGATGGGGTTCGACCCGGCCCGCGGACGGCACGTGCTGCTGACGCCGGAGGCGGTCACCGTCCTGAACCGCACGGGCGCGGCCGTCCTGGAGCTGTGCGACGGGCAGCGCACGGTGACCGAGATCGTGGCCGAGCTGCGCGGGCGGTACGCCTCCGTGGACGACGACGAGGTCCGCGTGTTCCTCGACCGCCTCGCCGCCCGGCGGTGCCTCGAGATCGGGGACGCGGAGACCGGCCGTGGACAGGCCCGCCGTGCCTAGCGCCGTGGAGCGGCCGTTCGGGCTGCTGGCCGAGCTCACCTACCGCTGCCCGCTGCACTGCTCCTACTGCTCCAACCCGCTCGACCTCGCTGCCTACGCCGACGAGCTGACCACGGCGGAGTGGCGACGGGTGTTGACCGAGGCCAGGGAGCTGGGCGTGCTGCAGCTGCACCTCTCCGGCGGTGAGCCGCTGCTGCGCCGCGACGTCGCCGAGATCGTGCAGTGCGCCGGCGAGCTGGGCCTGTACACCAACCTGATCACCAGCGGGCTCGGGCTGACGCCCCACCGCGCCGAGGAGCTGCTGGCCGCGGGCCTGGACCACGTGCAGATCAGCCTCCAGGCCGACGAGGCGGCCCTGTCCGACCGCATCGCCGGGGTGAGGTCGTTCGAGCACAAGCTCGCGGCGGCCCGGCTGGTCAAGCAGCTGGGCTGGCCCCTCACGCTCAACGTCGTCCTGCACCGGCACAACGTCGACCGGCTCGCCGGCATCCTCGACCTGGCCGAGCAGCTGGAGGCCGACCGGATCGAGCTGGCCCACACGCAGTACTACGGCTGGGCCCTGCACAACCGCGGCGGGCTGCTGCCGAGCCGGGCCCAGCTGGAGCGCGCCCAGGAGGTGGTGCGGGCCGCGCACGCGCGTCTGCAGGGGCGGATGGAGGTCGTCTACGTCCTGCCCGACTACTTCAGCCGGTACCCCAAACCCTGCATGGGCGGCTGGGGCCGGCGCCAGCTCACCGTGGTGCCCGACGGTGGCGTCCTGCCGTGCCCCACCGCGCACACCCTGCCCCTGCCCCGGGCCAGCGTCCGGGAGCACTCCCTGGCGTGGATCTGGGAGCGGTCCCCGCTCTTCCAGCGCTTCCGCGGGACCGACTGGATGCCCGAGCCCTGCCGCAGCTGCGACCGCCGCGAGGTGGACTTCGGCGGCTGCCGCTGCCAGGCCTTCCAGCTCACCGGCGACGCCGCCCGCACCGACCCGGTCTGCCACCTCTCGCCCGACCACGGGCTCGTGGCCGAGGCGGTGGCCGCCGCCGACGGGGGAGCGCGCTCCGGTGAGGCGGTGCTGACCCCGCGGCGGTACCCCGCAGCCGGTCGCAGCCGGTGACCGCCCGCCGACACCCCCCACCCACGGCTGGTCGCGAGGAGGGCCCCCGGACATGACCTCGGTGTTCGTCTTCATCTCCGGCGCGACGCTGCTGGTGGTCAGCGCGGAGAAGCTCATCACCCACCTCGTCGGGGCGGCGAGCGGCCTGCGGGTCCCGCTGTTCCTGCTCGCCGTCGTCTTCACCGGCGTGGAGTTCGACGACATCGCGCTCGGCGTCGGGCTGAACCTCGAGGACCTCAGCGGTGTCGCGCTCGGCGTCGTGTTCGGGACGGCGCTGTCGTTCACCGGGGTCGTCCTCGCGGTGGCCGCTGTCCTCCGGCCGAGCCGGGTCGACATCCCGCGCGACTACCTCGTCGTGTTCGCCGCCGCACCGCTCGTGATGGTGGCGTTCACGCTCACCGGGCCGCTCACGGTGACCGACGGGCTGCTGCTCCTCGGGCTGTTCGTCCTGTTCGTGGTCTACGTCGCCGCCCGGGAGGTCCGCAGGAGCGTCGCGGTCTTCCGCGACGTCGAGGTGTACGAGGCCGCCGTCGCCGAGGACGGGGACGGGGACGACCCAGGGTCCCGGCGCGGGGCGGTGTCGGACGCGCAGGAGGACCCGCCGGTCCGGGCGGCAGCACGGGCCGGCGCCGAACGGGCGCAGCAGGTCGTCGAGGAGGCGCCTCCCACCGAGGAGCGCGACCTCTCCGGCTGGACCCACCTCGGACTGGCGGTGGTCGCGCTCGCCGGCCTCGTCGTCGGCGCGGCGACCGTGAGCACCGGCACCGAGGGGATCCTGGAGACCTACGGGCTCGAGGGCACGGTGTTCGGCGCCACGATCGTCACCGCCGTGCTCACCATGGAGGACGTCTTCCTGACGGTGGAGCCCTTCCGCAGGGGCGTGCCGGAGATCGGGGTCGGCAACGTCATCGGCAGCGTCGTCTTCTCCGTCACCGGCAAGCTGGGCATCACCCTCCTGGCCGGCGGCATCGTCGTCGGCTCGGACGTGTTCACCTGGCACCTGCCCGCGCTCGTCGCCCTCACCGCCCTGGCTGCGTACCTGCTCTCCACCGGCCGGCTGACGCGGTGGCACGGCGGCACCCTGCTGGCGCTCTACGCCGTGTACTGGGTGGTCAGCCTCGTCGCGTTCGGTGGGGTCCCGGTCGAACTCGACTGAGGGAGGACCCCCTTGCCCCCCACCACTCGCGAGCTCGCGGCGGGACCCTGCACGGGGGCCAGCGGGACCCTTGAGGAGCCACCGTCCCCGCCGGTGGACGGGACGAGGGGGTGGTGGGGGGGATGCCGGACTGGGCGTGGACGCTGGTCGGGGTGCTGGGTGGCCTGCTGCTGTGCTGGCTGGTCCTGATGGCCGTGCTGTGGGCGACCCGCCCGGACGACCTGCGACTGCGGGAGCTGCTGCGGCTGCTGCCCGACGTGCTCAGGCTCGTGCACCGGCTGGCCGGCGACGGCGCGCTGCCGCGCGGCGTCCGGGTACGGCTGTGGCTGTTGCTGGGCTACCTGGCGCTGCCGTTCGACCTGGTGCCCGACTTCGTGCCGGTGCTCGGCCACGCGGACGACGCGATCGTGGTCGCCCTCATGCTGCGCTCGGTGGTCCGCCACGCCGGGGCGGCCGCGCTCGACCGGCACTGGCCCGGGACGCCCGACGGGCTGGCCGCGCTGCGCCGGGCCAGCGGGCTGCCGACGTAGGAGCCGGACGTCAGAAGCCGGCGGTGGCCGCCTCGCACACCGCGGTGTCCTGCTCACCGGTGCCACCGCTCACCCCGACCGCGCCCACGATCACGCCGTCGGCGCGCACCGGGGCGCCGCCGGCGAAGACCATCACCTTGCCGTTGTTGGACGCCTGGATGCCGTAGAACGGCCCGCCCGGCTTGGCCAGCTCGGCCAGCTCGGCGGTGGCGATGTCGAACGCGCGGGCGGTGAAGGCCTTGTTGATGGCGATGTCCACGCTGCCGCGCCAGGCGCCGTCCATCCGGACGTGCAGGACGAGGTCGCCCCCCGCATCGACGACGGCGATGTTCATCGGCTGCCCGATCTCCGCGGCGCGCGCCTCGCCGGCCGCGACGATGCGGCGGGCGTCGTCCAGGGTCACGGTGGTCAGCTGCTGGGTCACAGGGATCCCTCCCCGATCGGAGCGTGGTCAGGGGCCGAGGCTCGTCGGCCCCTGCTCCGGTCCAGCGGGCCGGAACGGGACGGGGGTACCCGCGCCGCCGGCGTTCCCAACTCCGCGCGCGACCCGTCGCCGTCCCTCGTCACTCGCGGGACCGGGTCGGGACTGCGGTCGACGCGACGGCTACGACGGATCGCTGGACCCGCCGAAGCGCTCGAGCCTGATCCACGACGGGTCGTGACCGAGGTCGACGAGCGTCGTGGCGGTGCTCTCGACGAAGGACGTGGGGCCGCACACGAAGACCCGCGGCCGGGTGGTGGGCGCGAAGGTCTGCGCCTCGAGCATGCGGCGGTCGATCCGGCCGGTCAGACCCCTCCAGTCCGACGGCGCCTCCCGGGTCAGCGTGATCGTCGTCCGGGGGCCCAGGACGTCGGGGACGAGGACGTCGTCGGCCGTGCGTGCCGAGTACAGCAGCCGCACCGGCGTGGACCCGCCCGTGCGCCGGTGGTGGTCCAGCATGGCGAGGAACGGAGCGACGCCGGCGCCACCCGCGACGAGCTGCACGGGGCGGCGGCCCTCGGCCTGCCCCCCGTCCCGGTCCACGGCGGAGGACCAGACGAAGTACCCGCCGATGGGGCCGCGCAGCTCCAGCACGTCACCGGAGCGCAGTTCGTCGGTGAGGTACGGCGACACCTCACCACCCTCGAACCGCTCGACCAGCAGGTGCAGCCGGGGGTCCTCGGGCGCGGAGGCCACCGAGTAGCTGCGCTGGGCCGTGTAGCCGTCCTCGGCGGTCAGCCGCAGGTCGACGTGCTGGCCGGGCAGGTGGCCCGGCCAGGCGGGGACGTCGAAGAGGAGCCGGTGGACGCGGGCGGTCTCGGGGCGGTTCTCGAGGACCGTGGCGCGCAGCCAGGTCAGTCGCCGCTGTACCGCTGCTCGAGCCATGGGTCCCCGCGATCGTGGTAGCCGAACGTCTCCCAGAACCCCGGCTCGTCGAACCGGGTCAGTGCGAACCCGCGGAGCCACTTGGCGCTCTTCCAGAAGTAGAGGTGGGGGACCAGCAGCCGGACCGGCCCCCCGTGCTCGGGTGCGAGCGGCTGCCCGTCGTAGGTGTCCACCACCCACGCCCGGCCGTCGGTCAGGTCGTCCAGTCGGTGGTTGGTGGTGTACCCGCCGTCGCAGAAGGCGAGGGCGTACGCGGCCTCGGTCCGGACGTCGGCCAGCAGCGTGTCGACCGCGACGCCCTCCCAGCGGGTGTCGAACTTCGACCACTTGGTGACGCAGTGGATGTCGACCGAGACAGCCTCGCGCGGCAGTTCCCGGAACTCGTCCCAGGTCCAGCGCCGCAGGCCGTCCACCTCGCCCTGCAGCGTCAGGTCCCACTCGCTCAGCGGCGTCCGCGGCGTCGGGCCGGCGGACAGCACGGGGAAGAGGTCGCCGGCGTCGTACTGGCCCGGGGGCAGTCGCTCGTCCCGGCGCTGCTCCCGGCGTCCGAACCCTCGAGAGACCAGTGACACGACGGCTCCTCCCGGACGTCATCTCCAGCGCTGCCGACTCTCCCCGCCACGGCGGACCGGGGCATCAGTCAAAGGACCACGGCTGCGGCCTCAGAGGCCGCCTCGCGTGCGGTGCCGCTCAGGGCGTCCCGCAGGGCGGCCCGGGAGGTGATGCCCAGCTTCGGGAAGACCCGGTAGAGGTGGGCACCGACCGTCCGGGGCGAGAGGTACAGCCGGCTGCCGATCTGCTTGTTGGACAGACCCGAGGCGGCCAGCATGGCGATCTGGTGCTCCTGGGCGGTCAGCGCGCCGGCGCCCCGGTCACCGGCCGTGCCGCGGTGGGTCAGCCCGGTCGCCCGGACCTCGTTGGACGCCCGCGTCGCCCACGGTCGCGCCCCGAGCTGCCGGAACGTCTCCAGCGCCGCCGCGAGCTGCACGCGGGAGGCGTTCGTCGCGCGGCTGCGGCGCAGGTGCTCGCCGTAGGCGAGCCGGACCCGCGCGCGGTCGAAGGGGTACTGCTCGGCCCCGGGGACGGCCAACGCCTCCTCGAAACGCCGGGACGCCTCCTCACCCGGTGCCACGAGAGCTGCCGAGCCCGCCTTCACGAGAGCGAGCCTCGGCCGGCCGGTGAAGACCGGAGCCCGCTCCATGGCCGCCACGTGCGCCGCGGCCTCGGGACGGCGGCCCGTGCGCACCGCCGCCTCCACCAGGTCCATGGCGACGGTGAGGCCGACCGGGGCGTAGGGGGCGAAGCCACCGGGCTGGCTGACGGCGCTCAGCTCCCGGTAGGCGTCCTCGAAGTTCCCGCGTCCCAGCGCGGCCAGCCCGCGGACGCGGTGGGCGAAGTCCTCGAGCAGGCGGACCGCTCTCGGCGCCGACCACGCGACGAGCTCGTCGGCCAGGGCCCCTGCCGTCCCGTCGTCCCCTCGCGCGGCCGCCAGGAGGGCCGAGCAGTAGACGCCGGACAGGGTGATGAGCCGGTAGCCCAGTTCCCCACCCCACGCTCGGCCTTCCTCGGCCGTGCGACCGGCCTCCTGCCAGCGACCTCCGTCGAAGGCGTCGTGGCACAGCAGCATCAGGGCGTTGACGGCCGAGGCGGCCGCACCGCCCTGCCTCCCGTCCCTGACCACCCTCCGGAGCGCCTGCCGGCAGCCGGAGAGGCGATCTGCGTACAGGGCGGCCATGCCCACGCGGACCACGTGGGTGGGATCGACGCCGGTGTGCGCGGAGACGACCAGCTCGTCGAGCCGCTCGAGCGCAGCCGGCGCCGCGCGGACGGGGTCGGCGAACACCGTGCGCGACACCGACAGCACGGGCGGGACGTCCGGTCCCAGGGCCTCGAGCGCCCACTCGAAGGGGCGCCAGAGCTCGTCCCGGCCGCCGAAGTGGCACACCAGCATGAGGCTGTGCAGTGCGTCCTCGACCGTGGCCGCGTCGGATCCGTGGTCGAGCGCGTACTCGACGGCCCGCACGAGCATGCGGTGGGCCGTCTCGACGTCACCCTCCCCGTTGAGCAGGTGGTGCGCGGCGGCCACCGCGACCTCGAGGGACCCCGCCGTCCGGGGATCGGCCGTGCGGGCCGCGGACAGCAGCTGGGGCACGTTGCGCAGGTCCCCTGTCGTGTCGGCGCCCACGTACGCGGCGGCCGCCAGCCGGCGGGCTCGGTCCGGACCGTTCGGGGTGAGGTCTGCGGCCCGGAGGAGGGCGTTGACCGCGTGCACCGCGTCGCCCTTGTGCCGTGCGCGGTGCGCCGCGGTCTCGAGGAGGTCGGCGGCGCGGGCGTCGGCGCCCACGACGGCCTCGGCGAGGTGCCAGGCGCACTCCTCCGGTCGGTCGACCAGGACGTGGGCCAGGGCGCCGTGCGCCCGTCGCAGCTCACCGCTCGTCGACAGCTGGACCGCCGCCGACCCGATGAGCGGGTGCCGCAGGGTCACGCGTCCCGCGGCGAGGTCGATGCGCAGCAGCCGTGCTCGCTCGGCCGGGGCCAGGTCGTCGAGCCACCCGTCGGTGGCTGCCGCCGCACGCAGGGTCCGGAGGTCTCCCGTCCCCTCGAGGGCGGCGAGCAGCAGCAGTTCCCGGGTCCGCTCGGGGAGGGCGGCGAGCTGCTGGGCGAAGACCCGCTGCAGGTGGCTGCTCAGCGGTAGCGCCGACGGGAGGGGGTCGGACCCGGTGCGCTGGGCCTCGGTCATGACCGCGGGGAGCTCCAGCAGGGCGAGCGGGTTGCCCTGGGACGTCTCGAGGACGCGCCGGCGGATCTGCGCGTCCAGCACGGGGAAGCGGGTCCTCAGCAGTTCCGTGGCGGCCTCCTCGCCCAGCGGGGGCACCTCGAGCTGGGGCAGACCCGCCTGGAGGAGGACGCAGTCGCTCCCGGTCCGCGCCGCGGCGAGCAGCCCGATCCGGCTGCGGTCCAGCCGGCGGGCGACGAAGCCGAGGACCCGCTCGCTCGGTCGGTCCACCCACGGCACGTCGTCGACGACGACCAGCACCGGGCGGGACTCCGCCGCCCGCGTGAGCAGACCCAGGACGGCGGCCGAGACGAGCAGCCGGTGGGGTGGCGGTCCGGCACCCAGCCCGAGGGCCACGACCAGTGCCTCCCGGTGTGGCTCGGGGAGCGTCTCCAGGTCGTCGAGCAGGGGCAGCAGGAGCTGGTTGAGGCCCGCGAAGCCCACCTCGGCCTCGAACTCGACGCCGGCAGCGTGGACGACGGTGGCACCGGACGCCGCCGCGTCCCGCGCGGCGGTCTCCAGCAGCAGGGTCTTGCCGACGCCGGGTTCGCCGGTCACCAGGAGGACGGCGCCGGTGCTCAGCGCCCGGTCGAGGAAGGAGGCGAGCTCCGACGACTCGGCCGACCGGCCGACCAGGCCCGCGTCGGCGGTGCGGACGGAGGCGAGCGCTTCTGGCAACGGAGTCCCCTCCCGCGCGCACCCGGCGGTGCCGGGGTGCGAGCCCTCGGTCGTGGGGGTCGCTGGTTCGGTCGTCCGCGTGTCGGTGAGAGCGTCTCTCACTCCTGGGCGGGCCACCAGGGCCCTCGGGCCCGGGGGGCGGCGACCTCCAGTCGGATGACCGATGCACCGGTGTGGTCGGTGGTGCCACGGTCGCCTCGCCCGGCAGGCCACGGGCGCCGAGAGGACCCGGGCGACGCGTTCGTCGGGAAGACGTCCCTGCTCCGGCCCGAGGAGGTGTGCGGTGGACCCGTTCGTCTTCGGCACCGACGGGACCGATCCCGAGGAGGACTCCGACGTCCTGGAGCCGCAGGACACCCTCGAGGACCTCGGCGGCGTCACCGACGTGCTCGACACCGGCTGGTCCCCGGCCGAACGCCCGTGGGCGGTCACGGACTGGGGGACCACCGAGCGCGAGGAGCTGGCCGGCGAGAGCCTGGCGGGTCGACTCGCCCGTGAGGTCCCGGAGCAGCAGCAGGCCGAGGGGGACGGACTGGGCGACACCTCCGACACCGACGGGGAGCTCATCGACGACGAGGTCGGCGGCCGCCGCGCGGGGCGGCTGGTGGAGACCGTCGAGCGCTGGGGGGACGTCGAACCGGAGCTGTACGCCCTCGACGTGGGCATCGACTCGGGGGCGGCCTCCGCCGAGGAGGGGGCGGTGCACGTCGTCCCCGAGGCCGACGACGACTGGTCCCCCGGCTGGACGGATCGATGACGAGCAGGCCGGAGCGGATCGGAGGTGTGTCCCGTGACCGGTGTCCCGGAGACGGGTGATCGGCGGCTGGACGGCAACGCGGCGGGCGGTGTCCTGCGTGAGGTCTTCGCGGTGGACCCGACGACGGCCGTCTCGACCTGCGCGCACTGCGGACGCCCGGCGCCCCTGGGCGAGCACCTGGTCTACGCCGACGCGCCGGCGCTGGTCGTCCGGTGCCCGGGCTGCATGCAGGTCGTGCTCCGCTGCGCCTCCGACGCGGCGGGCCTGCGACTGGAGATGACCGGGGTCAGGCTGCTGCGGATGACCCCCGCGGAGGGCGCGTCCGGTTGAGCCGGGCGCGGTCGGGCCGTCGGACCGGGACGCGGTCCGGACGGCCCGAGCGGCCGGCGACCGCTACGCCGAGACGGCCCGGAGCGCCTGCCGGACGACCTCGGTGACGACCTCCGGCCGGGAGACCATGATCACGTGGGAGCCCTCCGCCTCGGTCACCGTGGCGCCGGCTCGTGCCGCCATGGTCCGCAGGACGTCGCTGCCGACCGCCCTGTCGCCGGTGGGGACGACGGCCCAGGACGGCAGGTCCTTCCACGCCGGCGCCGTGGTCGGCTCACCGAAGGCCAGGGTGGAGACGGGTCGCTGGCTGGCCGCCATGACGCGGGACTGCTCCTCCGGCACGTCCGCGGCGAAGGCGTCGTGGAACCGGTCCGGGTCGATCGCGAACTCGGTCTCCGTCCCGCCGTCCGCCGTCGGGTAGCTCCACTGGAGCAGGGCCGTGAGCAGCACGCTGTCCCTGGAGTCGGCCTCGACGTCCTGCAGGGTCTCCCCCTCGTCGGGGGCGAAGCCGGCGACGTAGACCAGTCCGACGACGTTGCCCGCCCGCAGCGCGGCGTTGGTGATGACCGCACCGCCGTAGGAGTGACCGACGGCGAGCACCGGTCCGTCGATCTGCGAGAGGGCGCTGGCCACGTAGGCGGCGTCGTGGGCGATGCCGCGCAGCGGGTTGGAGACGGCCCGCACTCCCACCCCGTCGGCGAGGAGCCGGGCGACGACGTCGTTCCAGCCCGCGCTGTCGGCGAAGGCCCCGTGGACGAGTGCGACGGTCGGCCGTGCGCCGTTCGTGGTGGCCTCGGTCATGGTGATCCCCTCCGGAACTGGTCGGCGGCTGAGGTGGCACCCGCCGTGCCCGGACGTCGGGGACGGCGTGCCGCAGGCAGGGACGCTGCCCCGGCGTCCGGGCGGCCGCATCGGTCAGGTGACCCGATGCGGCCACCGGGTCAGGCGGACCCGGCCGGGCTCCGGTGGCCGGCGTGGAACCCCCGGATCGCGGACAGCGTCTCGTGCGGACTCTCCTCGACCATGAAGTGCCCGCAGTCGATCGCCCCGCCGGTGACGTCGTCGGCCCATTCCCGCCAGATCGCGAGGGTGTCGTACCAGGCCTCGAGCGCACCCCTGCCCGCCCAGAGCACCTGCGCGGGGCAGGTGATCCGTCGCCCCGCGGCGCGGTCCTCGTCGTCCTCCCGGCGGTCGCAGGTGGCCCCGGCCCGGTAGTCCTCGCACATGGCCTCGACGGTCGCCGGGTCCCTGGCGCAGCGGGCGTAGTCGGCCACCGCCACCGGGGGGAACCGGCGGATGGCGCCACCGAACTCGGCGTCGAAAAGGGGAAGTCGGGATCCTGTCCGATGAGCCGCTCGGGGATCGGCGAGGGCTGGGCCAGGAAGGCCCAGTGCCAGTAGCCGAGCGCGAAGCGGGCGTCGGCCCGGGCCCAGACCTCGCCGGTCGGGATGACGTCCAGCACCGTGAGTCGGCGGACCACCTCGGGGTGGTCCAGGGCCATCCGGTAGGCGACCCGCCCGCCCCGGTCGTGGCCGACGACGCCGAAGGCGTCGAAGCCGAGTCCACGCATCAGCGCGATGCAGTCCTCCGCCATGGCCCGCTTTCCGTAGCTCTCGTGACCGGGCACCGCGGCCGGCTTGGAGCTGTCCCCGTACCCGCGCAGGTCGGGCGCGACGACCGTGGAGGTCCGGGCGAGCTCGCCGGCCACCAGACCCCAGGCCAGGTGCGTCTCGGGATAGCCGTGGAGGAGGAGCAGCGGAGGTCCCGAGCCGCCGTCGCGGACCCGCAGCGAGACCTCCCCGACGGAGACGCGCGACAGTCTCAGCTCGTCGAACCCCTCCGGGAAGGCGCCGTCGCTCGGAGTGTCGGCAGGTGTGGACATCGGGCTCCTCCCGGTGGGCACGGCCGAGGCGACCGCAACGGTGGACCGTGTCCGACGGCCGGGCCGTGGCGCATCGGTCAGGTGACCGCTCAGGGGAGAACGCGCACGTCGGTGACGGCTCGGTCCGGCGGGGTGACAGACTCGTCGCTCGTCCGGATCGGCCCCACTGCGGGACAGGAGGGAGCGGCATGCCGCCGAGCAGATCGGCTGCCGGCTCCCGGGAGCAGCGGCGTGCCCGGATCGAGCAGACGGCGCTGGAGCTCTTCCGCGCGAGGGGGTTCGACCACGTCACGGTGGAGGACGTCTGCGCCGAGGCGGGGGTGGCTCCCGCGACCTTCTACCGGCACTTCGGGACCAAGGAGGAGGTCGTCTTCGCCTACCAGGCGGACTTCACCGCGGCGCTCGGCAGGGCGCTCGATGCCGGCGCGCAGGTCGCGGACGCGGAGCGCCTGCCGGTCGTCCTCGGCGAGTTCGCGGCCTTCCTCGAGTCGCAGCAGGACGTCCTCGCGCTGCGGGACCAGATCGTGCTGGGACACCCCCGGCTCATGCAGCGGACGCTGACGGTCCAACGCGACATGGAAGGTGCGCTGGCGGCGGGTCTGGCGAGGTCGCGCGGCCTGGCGACGCCCGACTCGACGGCCCTGCTGGAGGCCGGTGTCGGCATCCTGGTGCTCCGTGTCGCACTCCGGTCCTGGCGGGCAGCGGGCGGGGGGTCGCTGGTGACGGCCACCCGGCAGACGTTGCTGCGACTGCGGGAGGTCATGGCCGGCCTCGTCACCGGCGGCGGGTGAGCCGTGCCGGTCCGCCGCTCGGCCCGCCTAGCCGAAGGTGAGGGCGTGGACCGCGACGCCGGGGTCGAGGAACTCGACCTCGAAGGTCCCGCTCGTGACCGGGCCACGTCGACGGAGGAGCTGGTACAGGCGCGGTTCGGTGACCGTGCCGCGACCGGTGTCGTCGACGTCGGTGCCGTGGTCGGAACCCGGGTCCCGGCCGTCGAGCTGGACGCGGAAGCGCACCTGCGCCCCGGCCGGCGGCGCCACGACCAGGTGGAGGTCCCGGGCGTGGAAGCGGCACGTGAGGCGTCCACCGGGCTCCTGCGAGGACGACGACTCGGCACCGACCGTCCAGCTGCCCGCGAGGGACCAGTGCCCGAGCCCCAGCCGCTCCGCCGCGGTGTAGGCGTGCGACCGGTCCGGCACGACGCCGGGGGAGGAGGCGAACCCGGAGGTGCGGTCGTAGCCGAGGTAGGTCTCCGCGGAGCGGAGCGTGTCCCAGTCGGCGGGGACCTCGATGCCGCGGGCGTCGACCGGCGCCGGCGCCGGCCCGAGGTCGCCGGCACCGGCTTCGCCCAGGAGCTGCCGGAGGACCCGCTCGTCCTGCTCGTAGCCGCCCTCGCCGAAGCTGTGGTGGCGGAGGCGTCCGCCGGCGTCGACCAGGTACCGGGCCGGCCAGAACTGGTTGTGGAAGGAACGCCAGACCGCGAAGTGGTTGTCGATCGCGACGGGGTGGCCGATGGAGCGGTCCCGCATGGCGCGGCGGACGTTGTCGACGTCGTGCTCGAAGGAGAACTCCGGTGAGTGCACGCCCACCACGACCAGCCCGGAGTCGCGGTAGGCCTCCTCCCAGGCGCGGACGTGGGGCAGCGACCGCAGCCAGTTGATGCACGTGTAGGTCCGGAAGTCGACCAGCACCACCCGACCGCGCAGGTCCGCACCGCTGAGCGGCGGGGAGTTGAGCCAATCCGTAGCCCCCGCCAGGGAGAACTCGTCCTCGGCCGGCCAGAGGGCGTCCGTGCCGCCGGCCGGCCCGCGGTCCTCAGCCCGGACGGCGTCGTGGCGGAACCGTTGCCGGAGACGTCGGGCGACGTCGATCAGGTCGTCGTGGGATGCCATGGCCGGCGTTCCTCCTGCGGTGGGCGCGGGCTGCGGTGGGCGACGCGACGCCCGCCCGGCCGCCCCGGTGGCCCGGGGTCGAGCTCCTCGGTCGCGGGGCCCGGCGAGGTGTGCACCCCGCCGGGACGATCGCTCAGCGGACGGACCGGAACGCGGCGCGCAGTTCCTCGGCGAACAGCTGCGGCTGCTCCCAGGCGGCGAAGTGGCCGCCCCGGTCGACCCGGCTGTAGTGGATCAGGTTGGGGTAGGCCCGCTCGGTCCAGCTGCGCGGAGCCTCGTACTGCTCACCCGGGAAGACGGTCACCGCCACGGGGATCCTGACGCCCTTGGCGTCGAAGAAGCCGCCCCGGTACTCCCAGTAGAGGCGGGACGCGGAGACCCCGGTGTTCGTCAGCCAGTAGAGCGTGATGTTGTCGAGCACCTCGTCCCGCGTCAGCTCACCGGCCGTGCCGGCGTGCCGGTCCAGGGCCGCGACGACCGCCGCGGCCGGCTGGCCGTCGGCGTCGTTGTGGTCGAGCAGCCAGGCGGCGAGGCCGACGGGGGAGTCGGCGATGCCGTACAGGGTCTGCGGGCGCGCGGCCATGTACCGGGCGTACTCCACCTGCCCGAACGTCCGGATCAGCTGCTCGTAGGCGCGCTGCTCCTCGGCGGAGAGACCGGCGGGCGGCGGCTGGCCCGCCAGCGCGGCGGCGTTGACGTCGGCGGGCACGGTGGCCGGCATGTTGGTGTGGACGGCGAGCAGCCCCTCGGGCGCCTGCAGGCCCATCTGGTCGACGACGAAGGCGCCCCAGTCGCCGCCCTGGGCGACGTAGCGGGTGTAGCCGAGGCGCTGCATGAGTTCCGCCCAGGCCCGGGCCATGCGCTCGGGGCCCCAGCCGGTGCTCGTCGGCTTGCCCGAGAACCCGTAGCCGGGCATCGACGGGACCACCACGTGGAAGGCGTCCGCCGCGCTGCCGCCGTGCGCGGTCGGGTCGGTGAGCCGATCGATGATCTTGAGCTGCTCGATCACCGAGCCGGGCCACCCGTGGTTGACGACGATCGGCAGGGCGTCCTCGTGCTCGGACCTGACGTGGATGAAGTGGATCTCCAGGCCGTCGATCTCGGTGGTGAACTGCGGCAGGGCGTTGAGCCTCGCCTCGCAGGCGCGCCAGTCGTAGTCGGTGGCCCAGTGGCGGGCCAGCTCCTGCATCACGGCGAGCGGCACGCCCTGCGACTGGTCCGGGACGGTCTCGCGCTCGGGCCACTGCGTCGCGGCGATGCGTCGTCGCAGGTCGGTGAGCGCCTCCTCGGGGATGTCCACGTGGAAGGGGCGGATCGCCGTGGCGCCCGCCGGCTTCTCGGCTGTGACGGACATGTGCGGCCTCCGTTGTCCGGGAACGGTAGGGAGCCTGGTGGTGCCCCGGGCGCCACGCGCCCGTCGAAGTCCCTGGGTCCGTCCCTGGTCCCTGCCGTGTCCCCCTCCGGTCGACGTCCCCGTCGACCCCGGCCGGACCCGGTCGGTGCCCCCGGACGTCAGGGTCTCGGCAACCGGCTCGTGGTCTGCTGGAGCCCCCAGCCGTTGCCGTCCGGGTGGCTGGACACGGCGTGCGACTGGGAGCTCCGACCCTCCGGGGCCGGCCCGGGCAGCCGGACACCCGGGTCCTCCGGGTGGAACCGCCCGGGCGGGCCGTGGTTCCCGCGGACGGCGTGGCGGGTCCGGCACGGTCCCGGACGTGTCGGTCAGGACGACGCCACCTCCAGAGGCCGGTCCGCCGCGACCGCGCCGAGCAGCGACTGCAGCGCGGAGAGGTAGACCTCGGAGAAGTCGGGAACGGCTGGATGGTGTCGGCCAGGACCTCCAGCGGCACCCTGCCGCGGATCGCCACCGTGGCCTGCTGGAGCCACTCGCCCGCCTCGGGACCCAGCGCGTAGGCGCCGGTCAGTCCCCGGCCGTCGCTGAGCAGGGTCAGGGAACCGTTGCTCTCGGCGTACGCGCGGGTGTAGGTCGCCGTCCTGGCGACGCCCGACAGCGGGGCCGTCGCGCTGAACGGTGCCTCGGTGGCGCCGACGGCGGCAGCCTGCGGATCGGTGTACTCGACCCGGGGGACGGCCTCGTAGTGCGCCTCGCGCGGTCGGCCCAGGATGTTGGCGGCGACGATCCTGCCCTGGTATTTCCCGACGTGGGTCAGGGGCCAGGTGCCGGTGACGTCGCCGATCGCCCACAGCCCGTCGCCGGCGCGCAGGTGGCCGTCCACCCAGATGCCACGGGCATCCGCCTGCACCCCGACCGTCTCCAGGCCGAGCCCCCCGACCCGGGGCCTGCGGCCGGTCGCGACGAGCAGGCGGTCGCCGCGCAGCTCGCGGCCGTCGTCCAGGTGGAGGACGACGTCGGCACCGTCGCGTCGCACGCTCCGGGTGGTGCGGCCGAGCTCCAGCTCGATGCCGTCGCGACGCAGCGCCTCGCCGAGTGCGGTCCCCAGCGGCGCGGGCTCGCGGGGAGCAGGTGGTCCCTCATCTCCACGACCACCGCGCCCCCACCCAGGCGGCGGACGGCCTGGGCCATCTCCACGCCCACCGGGCCGCCACGGAGGACGAGCATCCGGCGCGGGACGGTCGCCATGCCGGTCGCCTCCCGGTTGGTCCAGAGGCCCTCGATCTCCCGGAGCCCCGGGATCGCCGGGATGACGGGGTCCGAGCCGGTCGCGACGACGACGTGCCCGGCCGTGTGCCGGACGCCGTCGACCTCGACCGCCCCCGGCCCGGCGAGCCGGCCCGTGCCGCGCAGCAACCGGATCCCCTTGTCGGACAGCCAGCGTTCCTGGCCGGCATCGGACCAGCCCGAGACCATGGCGTCCCGCCAGGCGAGCGCAGCCTGGACGTCGACCCGTGCGGTGGCCGCCGCCTCGCGCGCGCCGTGCACCGCCTCGCCCGGACGGAGGAGCGTCTTGGACGGGATGCAGGCCCAGTACGAGCACTCACCACCGACCAGGTCGCGTTCCACCAGCGCGACGCGCAGCCCGCCGTCGGCGAGGGCTCCGGCGCAGTGCTCCCCGGGCGCGCCGCCGCCGAGGACGATGACGTCGTGGTCGGTGGTCACCGCAGGGCCGACTCCGTGTGCCGGGTGGCGTCGGCGACGGCCTGGTCCTCGGTCCGGCCCTGCTCGCGCGCGATGACGTAGGCGGCGTACCAGTCCGACCAGTGGTGCGGCGGCGCGGTCGGCTCGTACCGGCCGTGGTGCTCCTCGGCCTCCCGCAGCAGCTCGGTCAACCTCGCGACGTCCATCGGTGGTCCTCGTCAGCCGTCCCTCTCCTGGTGATGGGTGGGGAGGCGTCAGTGCTGGGACGGGAGCCGGCTCCCGCGTCGGCGGCGGGGGCGTTCCCGGTCGGGGGAGCCGGCACCCGGCGGGTGCCGGCCCGGCCAGCCTGGCGCGGCCGGCGCCGTGGTCGCCCCAGGGAGACCCCCTGGTCTGCCGCCTGGTCCTCGGCCCGGCGCTCGGGGCGCAGGGCATGCGGTCGACCAGGGAGGGACCAGGGGATCTCCCTGGGGTGAGGGGCGGCTCGGTGCGCCACAGTGGGCCCGGAGGGTCGGCCGGCGAAGGCGTCCGCGGTCGCCGTTGCCGACGGCCGATGAGAGGCGGGAACGCCATGCGATCCGACATCGTCCCCGGCGGCGTCTTCCCCGACTACGCGCTCCCCGACCACACCGGGACCGTCCGCACGCTCAGCGAGCTCCAGGGCAGGGACCCGATGGTCCTCACCCTGGCGCGCGGCCACCACTGCCCGGAGGAACACCAGCAGCACCTCGAGCTGGCGGCGTTCCAGTCGAAGATCGCGGTGGCCCACACCCAGATCGTCACGATCACGACCGACGACCACTCCACGCTGCGGGGGTTCCGCGCGTCCGTCGGCGCCCGGTGGACGTTCCTCTCCGACTGCGCACGGCTCGTCCAACGGGACCTCGACATCCAGGAGTACACCGACCCCGAGAACGACCCGATGATCCCGCACACGCTCGTGCTCAAGCCGGGCCTGGTGGTCCACACGGTCTACAACGGCTACTGGTTCTGGGGCCGGCCGTCGGTCCAGGACCTCTGGCACGACCTGCGCGCGGCCACGGCCGAGATCCGCCCGGACTGGGACCTGGGTGCGCCGCGGCTCCGTGAGGCCTGGGCCGCCGGCGACTGGTCGCCCTGCCACGGGTGGGACAGACGCGCCCGTACACCCCTGACGACGTGAGGGACCACCGGGTGGGCACGCGGACAGCGGCCGGGCCTACCCGAACCGCCAGCGCTTCGAGCTCCACCGGACCACCGGCTGCCACGACCTGTGGGTGGACGAGTGCACGATCCGCCACGACGACCGGCCGGTGACGGCGGTCGGGATCGTGGAGTTCCGCGACGGCGAGGTCGTCCGGGAGCGGATCCACTTCGGTAGCCTCTGGGAGCCGCCGGCCTGGCGCGCCCCGTGGGTCGAGCGGTTCGATCCTCGCGAACCGGAGTCGTCGGTCGGCGCGTGAGCCGACGTCCCCCCGCGGTGGTGGCTGCGGTGCGGCGTCTCGCCGGGACACGCACCGCACAGCCGGCTGGGTGTCGTGGCTAGATCGCGGTGGCGGCGCGGTCCGGCAGGGACCGCCGCAGCTCGCGGCGCGTGCCGACCCCCAGCTTGGAGAAGACCTTGCGGAGGTGCCACTCGACCGTCCGGGGGCTCAGGTACAACTCGGCGCCGATCTCGCGGTTGGTGAGCCCCCGGGTGGCCAGCTCGGCGATGTGGGCCTCCTGGGCGGTGAGCTCTCCGGTCACCTCCGCCGTGCGCCTGCGCACCGTCTCGCCGGTGGCGAGCAGCTCGTGGCGCGCGCGCTCGGCGAAGGCGTCGACGCCCATCGCGGCGAACGCCTCGTGGGCGGTCCGCAACTGGGCGCGGGCGTCGACGCGGCGCCCCTCCCGCCGCAGCCACTCGCCGTAGAGCAGATGAGCTCGAGCGAGCTCGGTGCGGACGGTGGTGCGGCCGAGTCGGTCGACGGCCTCCAGGTGGAGCCCCTCGGCGGTGTGCCCCTCGCTCAGCAGGGCGCGCCGGCACGCCTCGATCCCGAGGGCCCACTCCGTGCCGCTGGCCCGTGTCATCGTCGACAGCTCCTCCAGGGCAGCCGCCGCCGCCCCGGTGTCCCCGGTGCGCACGGCCGCCTCGACGAGTTCGGCGAGCGCCCACCTGGGTGGCCCGAGTTCGAGTGGGCACGCGGCCGCCTCCCGAGCCGCACGCAGGGCGTCCCCGTAGCGGCCGAGGCCGTTGCACAGCACGGCCCGGGCCCACTGCACCAAGGTGGCGCCGGCCCCCTCGCCACGGGCGGTGACGTCCTCCAGGCAGCGCTGGATCAGCGGCTCGGCCAGGTCGGCGTCCCCTCGTACGGCCCGCAGGCCGACCTCCCCGTAGGGCACGAGACTGCTGCTCGTCACCTCGGTGACGGACCGGGCCTCCTCCACCAGGGACGACGCGGTGGCCAGGTCGCCGGTGAAGAGGTGCACGACGGCACGGGTGTGGAGGGCCAGGGGGAGCGCGCTGAGGGCGCCCGACTCACGGGCGACGTCCAGGTGCCGACGGGTGAGGACGTCCCAGCTGCCGTCGTCCCACAGGGACGCAGCCGTGGCCGCCGCGAGCCAGGCGGAGCGCAGCGCCTCGTCCAGCGTCAACTCCTCCGTGACGAACGCCCGCACCGCCTGGTGCAGGAGCGGCGCCGCGGACGCGTAACCGTCGGTGAACAGCACCGCGAGCCCGGCGAGGAGCGCGTCCCCCTTGCGCGGAGGGTCCGGCGTCGGGGACTCCCGCACGGCCTCGGCGACCTGTCGCGCGCCCGGCCCCGTGGCCAGCCGTCCGGCGAACACCGCAGCGGAGAGGGCGTCCAGGTAGGTGTCCCGGGAGAGCCGCGCGTCGAGCGGTTCCAGCCGGCGGGCTGCGGGCAGCAGCAGCGGCAACGACTCGTTGCCGCGGTTCGCGGCGAAGGAGATCTCCGCCCGGAGCAGGTCGATCCGTGCCCGCCCGGCATCCCCGAGGGGTCCTCCGTCCGCCGTTGCCAGGAGGGCCGAGGCGTCGTCGAGTTCCCCGGCGTGCACCTTGGCCGCAGCGGCGTCGAGGGAGCGCCCTGCCCGCCGAGCCGGGTCGGGCGTCAGCGTCGCGGCCCGTTCGAGGAACGCGGCCGCCGCCGCCAGTCCGCCGTGCGCGAAGGCGCGTCCGGCGGAACGCTCGAGTTCTGCGGCGATGTCCTCGTCCGGGCCCACCGCGGCCCGGGAGCGGTGCCATGCCCGACGGTCGGGGTCCACCTCCGGGTCGGTGACGTCCGCGAGCGCTCGGTGGACCTCCCGCCGCTGCGCCGGTGTGGCCGAGCGGTAGACCGCCGAGCGCACCAGCGGGTGCCGGAACCGGACCTGCTCGCGCAGCTCGATCAGGCCCGCGGCCTCGGCCGCAGCCATTGCGGCGGACCCGATGCCGAGTCGCTCGGCGGCGCGCCACAGCAGCCGGACGTCACCGACCGGTTCGGCGGCCGCGGTGAGCAGCAGCCGGAGGGACTGGGGCGGGAGAGGCGCCGCCTGCCGGAGGAACCCCTGCTCCAGCCGCTGGACGAGGGGTGTCGCGCTGCGGCCGGTCTCGCCCCCGAAGGAGAGATCGGCCGCGGAGAGCCCGCGCGGTAGCTCGAGGAGGGCGAGCGGGTTGCCGTGGCTCTCGGCCAGGATGCGGTCACGTACCCGGGGATCGAGCGCGCCGGTCACCGAGGACTCCAGGAGCGCTGCCGCGTCTCCGGCGCCCAGGCCCCGCACCGCGAGCTCGGGGAGCCCGCTGAGCCGGGGCTCCTGGTCGGACGTGCGCACCGCGAACACCATCGCCACGCGTTCGTGCACGAGCCGACGCGCGACGAACTCCAGTGCCTGCGCGGACGCCTGGTCCAGCCACTGGGCGTCGTCCACGACGCAGACCAGCGGTCGCTCCTCGGCCACCTCGGACAGGAGGGCGAGCACCGCCAGGCCCACGAGGAAGCGGTCGGGCGTGCTGCCCGGCCGCAGTCCGAAGGCCGTGCCGAGCGATTCCTGCTGCGGGTCGGGCAGCTTCGCCAGCCGGTCCAGATGGGGGCTGCACAACTGGTGCAGGCCGGCGAACGCGAGTTCCATCTCCGACTCGACCCCGGCCGCTCGGGCCACCCGGCACCCCGCTGCGCGTTCGAGGACGACGTCGAGCAACGCGGTCTTCCCGATCCCCGCCTCGCCTCGCAGCACCAGGACCTGGCTGCGGCCCGCCTTCGCCGCCGCCACCAGGGTGCTCAACGTCTCGCACTCCACCCGACGCCCGAGCAGGCCTGGCCACGATCTGGTACCGGACATGGGTCACACCGCCAGAGGTCGTCGGAGGGCGCGCACGACGGTCCCTGCTCCACCACCTGCAGGGCCGCCCACGGCACGGCCTTCTCGGTCCGATGCCGGACGTCGGTCACCAGACAGGGGAGGGGTGCCAGAGGTGACGATCCGTGGACCGGTGCGCGCCGGCCGGTGACCCGTGGAGCTCAGCAGGGGGTGACGGAGGGGCGGTCCCCCGTCGGACCCCGCACGATCGGACAGCCATCACGCCTCCTCATCGGGAGCCAGGGGGGAGATGACCGGCCGGTTGAGGAGCCGGGCGGGACCTCCCCGGCGCCACCACGCTAGGGGAGGCGATCCGGACACACATGCGTCATTTGACTTCGACGGCCGCGGTGGTCGGCCGCGCCGCGGACAGCTCCGCGGAGCAGCGGCCGTCCGGGTCCGCGTCCGGCCCGATCGGCACGCGGCGGCGGGGGATCGCCCGGGTACCGGGCGGAGGCGGGCAGCCACCGGCCGGCGTGCACCCGGACGCGCCCCGGAGGCGACGGAACGGCTGCTCGAGCGGCTCCGGGGACGGCGCCGGTGTCCCAGGAGCCGCCGGGCCCGTGATCAGCGGCGGGGTCCAGGGACCTGGGGTCCGCGCAGGGGGCGGAACGCGGCCTGGACCTCGGTCGCGAACAGCTCGGGCTCCTCCCAGGCGGCGAAGTGGCCGCCCCGGTCGACCTCGTTGAAGTAGGTGAGGTTGGGATACGCCTTCTCGACCCAGCTGCGCGGGGCCCGCCAGATCTCGCCGGGGAACGTGGTGAAGCCGGTCGGGACCGACACCTCCGGAGGAGCCTGGCTGGCCGCGGCGGCGGCCGCGGGAGCGTCGGGTCCGTAGCTGTCCCAGTACGACCGGGCCGCCGAGGCGCCGGTGCCGGTCAGCCAGTACAGCGTGATGTTGTCCAGGACGTGGTCGCGGGTGAGGTTGCCGGTGGGCTGCCCGTCGACGAAGGCGCTGGAGATCTTGTAGTAGGCGTCGGTGTCGTGGTCGAGCATCCAGGCGGCCAGGGCGGCGGGTGAGTCGAGCAGGGCGTAGCCGATCGTCTGCGGCCGGGTGGCCTGCTCGAGGAAGTAGGCGAAGCCGCTGGTCCGGAACGTCCCGACCGCGTCGGCCGCCGCCCGTTCCTGCTCGGTGTCCGTCGGCTGGGGACCGGCCAGCGCCGTCACGAGCAGGTTGAGGTGGATGCCGAGCAGGCCCTCGGGTGCCTGGCGGCCCATCGCGTCGGTGACGCCGGCGCCCACGTCACCGCCCTGGGCGACGTAGCGGGGATGGCCGAGGCGGCGCATCAGCTCGGCCCAGGCGCGCCCGACGTGGGCGACGTCCCACCCGATCTCCCGCGGCTCGCCGGAGAAGCCGTAGCCGGGCAGGGACGGCAGGACCAGGTCGAAGGCGTCCTCGGCGCGGCCGCCGTACGCGGTCGGGTCGGTGAGCGGGCCGACGGAGTCGAGCAGCTCGATGACCGAGCCGGGCCAGCCGTGCGTCATGACCAACGGGAGTGCGTCCGGGTGCGGCGACCGGACGTGGACGACGTGGATGTCCACCCCGTCGATCTCCGTCGTGAACTGCGGCAGCGCGTTCAACCGCGCCTCGATCCGGCGCATGTCGTAGTCGTTCGCCCAGTAGCGGCAGAGCTCCTGCATCGTCGCCAGCTGCACGCCCTGCGACCGGTCATCGACCAGCTCTCGGCTGGGCCAGCGCGTCGCGGCGATGCGGCGGCGCAGCTCGACCAGCGCGCTCTCGGGTATCTCGATCCGGAACGGGCGGACCGCTGCGGCGGCTGCAGACCTCCCGGTTGTGGTGGCCACGTGCACCTCCTGTGTCGACGAGGCCGCCAAGCGTGACGACCTCGTCGCCGCCTCGCGCCCGTGGAAGTCCCTGGTCCGGCCTGGCTGCCTGCCTGGTCGTCCCATCCGTGATCGGCGGGGTGCATCCGCGCCGGGTGGCCGGGCGGTGCTGCGGTCCTCCCCACGCGGACCCGGGGACGGTGGACGGGCGTGCCACCGTCCCCCGTCCGGATCAGCGCAGGGACCGGAACGCGGCGCGCATCTCCTCGGCGAAGACCTGCGGCTCCTCCCAGGCCGGGAAGTGGCCGCCGCGCTCGGCCTCGTGGAAGTAGACCAGCGTGGGGAAGGCGCGCCGGGCCCACGTCTCGGGGGCGCGGAAGGGGTCGTCGTCCGGGCACACCGTGATGGCCACCGGGATCGTGATCGTGTCGGTCCGCTGCCCGGCCGCGCTGATCAGGCTCTGCGCACGGTTCTCCCAGTACAGCCTCGCCCCGGAGGCCACGGTGTTGGTCAGCCAGTGCAGCGAGAAGTTGTCCAGCACCTCGTCCACGGTCGGGGTCTGCCGGGGGTCCCTGCCGTACTCCCACTTCCCGAACCCGCCGTGCACCAGCATCCAGCCGGCGAGCCCGGCGGGGGAGTCCGTCAGGCCGTAGCCGACCGCCTGCGGTCGGGCGGTCGTCATCTGGTAGTAGCCCCAGCCCCCGGTCGCGAGGAACCTCCGCACGTCGTCGAAGGCCGCCTGCTCCTCCTCGGAGAGTCCGGCGGGGGCGGGCGCGCCGCTGGCGATCGCCGCCGCCGCGTCGGGTGGGAACACCGCCGGCAGGTTCGTGTGGATGGCGAGGAGTCCCTCGGGTGCCTGGCGTCCCATCGCCTCGACCACCCCCGCCCCCCAGTCGCCGCCCTGCGAGACGTAGCGGTCGTAGCCCAGCCGCTTCACCAGCACGTCCCACGCGCGCCCGATGCGTTCCACGTCCCACCCGGTCTCGGTCGGTCGCGACGAGAAGCCGTAGCCCGGCAGGGAGGGGATGACGACGTCGAAGGCGTCCTCCGCCCGACCGCCGTACGCCGTGGGGTCGGTGAGCGGACCGATGACCTTGATCTGCTCGAAGACCGAGCCCGGCCACCCGTGGGAGATGACCAGCGGGAGCGCGTCCTCGTGGGGGGAGCGGACGTGGAAGAAGTGCACGTCGACCCCGTCGACGGTCGTCGTGAACTGCGGCCGGGCGTTCAGCTGCGCCTCACCTCTGCGCCAGTCGTACTCCGTGCGCCAGTACTCGACGAGCCCCTGCAGGTCGGCCAGCTTCGCCCCCTGGGACCGGTCGGGCACGGTCTCCTGGTCGGGCCATCGCGTCGCCGCGAGGCGCCGGCGGAGGTCGTCCAGGTCCGCCTGCGGCACGTCCACCCGGAAGGGGCGGACGGCGGCGGTCCGGGCGTCCGGCGGAGTGTCGACGGGTGGCTCGATCGTCGCGGTCATGGTCGTCGTCCTTCCTGACGGGTCGCTCGCGTGCGTCGGAGGTCCCGCTGCCCGGCGATCCGTCGCACCCGTGGAAGGCCCTGGTCGGTCCGGTGGCCCGTGGCGCTCCGGACCGGTGGGTGGCGGGGGAGGGACAGGTCAGGGCTGCCGCTGCCCGAGGGGCTGCAGGTCCAGCCCCTCCAGGGTCTCCGGGGCGGCGAGCAGGTCGATCGCGGTCACCACGCCGTCCTCGACGGTGAAGGCGAGGACCACCTGCGGCGTCCCCCTGTGCGACCACACCGCACCCGGGACGCCGTCGACGAGCACCAGCCGCGCGGCCCGCGCCCGGCCGGAGAGGAACCGGGCCACCGCCGTCGCCCCGCGCACCTCGGCCGCGCTGCCCATCCGGGTGGCCACGGCGTCGGACCGCAGCACCGCCTCGGGGTGCAGGAGCTCGAGCAGCGCGGAGAACTCGCCGTTGCGGGACGCGTCGAGGAAGGCCGCGACCACCTCCCGGCGCCGCTCGGCGGCGTCGGGCAGCTCGGCCCCGCGCACGCGCCGCCGGGCCCGGCTGGCCAGCTGCCGGGCGGCGGCGGGGGAGCGGTCGACGATCGGCGCGATCTCGTCGAAGGGCACGTCGAACAGGTCGTGCAGCACGAAGGCCAGCCGCTCGTCGGGCGTGAGCCGGTCGAGGACGACGAGCAGCGCCAGCCCGACGGAGTCGGCGAGCACCGCCTCCTCGGCGGGGTCGGCGACGGCGTGCAGGCGGGCCGGCGGCGCGTCGTCGATGGGGTCCTCACGCCGATGGGTCCGGGCGCGCAGCTGGTTGAGCGCCACCCGGGCCACGACGGTCGTCAGCCAGGCGCGGAGGTCGTCCACCCCGTCGGTGCCCGCTCGGCTGACCCGCAGCCAGGCCTCCTGGACGGCGTCCTCGGCCTCCGCGCGCGAGCCCAGCAGGCGGGCGGCCACGGCGGTCAGCCGGTCGCGGTGCTCCTCGAACCGCGCGGCGAGGAGGTCGTCCCCGGTCATGACGGTCACATCCCCCGGTCGGCGGGTGTCTGAGAGGTGGGGGACCCGAGCCCGACCATCCGAGGAGCACATCATGACGACCGGGATCCGCACCGTCATCTACCCCGTGGCCGACCTGGCCCGTGCGAAGGCGCTGTTCCGCGCGCTGCTCGGGGCCGACCCGGTGGTGGACGCGCCGTACTACGCCCAGTTCGACGCCGACGGCCAGGCGATCGGCCTCGACCCGCACGGCCACCGGCACGGGCAGTCCGGCCCGGTCGCCTACTGGCACGTGGAGGACGTCGCGACGAGCCTCGCCGCCCTCGTGCGGGCCGGCGCCGAGACGGTGCAGGACCCCACCGACGTCGGCGGCGGCCTCCTCGTCGCCGTGGCGCGGGACGGCGACGGCAACCTGATCGGCCTGCGCCAGGCAGGCTGACCCACGCGGCGCACGGCCGGGCGCGCAGCCGGCCGCGGGGCGAGCGGTCCGGCCGACTGCGGCGGGGACTCCGCGGGCGGCCGGCGACGAGCAGGGGCTCACGCGCGGCCGGCCCCGTGCCAGGCTGACGCCATGACCGTGGAACGGACGGTCCCGCTCCGGTTCGGGGACCCGGCGCGGACGGCCGGCACCCACAGGAACCTCTCGGCCGTCCGCAGCGACGGCGCCGTCCTCTGGGTGGCCGGTGACGAGACCGCGACGATCGAGCGGCTGGTCGCCGACGACCCCGGGGAACCGCGCCGGTACGCACAGCGGGCCCGCGTCCGGCTCGCCGACCTCGTGGAGCTGCCGGGCACCGGGGACGACGAGGCCGACATCGAGGGCCTGGCCCGGCACGGCTGCTCCCTGTGGGCCGTCGGGTCGCACAGCCTGCGCCGCAAGCAGGTCGAGGACCGGCACGGTGACCGGAAGGCCCTGCGCCGGCTGGCCGAGGTCACCGGTCAGCCCAACCGCCAGATCCTCGTCCGGCTCCCCGTCGGCGTCGTGGACGGCCTGCCGACGGTCGTGCCCGAGCTGGAGGAGGACGGCGTGCGGCACCGGGCCGCGTCCTTCGGCGTGCACGGTCCCGACCTGCGCCAGGTCCTGGCCGACGACGAGCACCTGGGCCCGTTCCTGCTGCTGCCGGGCAAGGACAACGGGCTGGACGTCGAGGGCATCGCCGTGGCCGGACCGCGGGTGTACCTGGGCCTGCGCGGGCCGGTGCTGCGCGGCTGGGCCGTGGTGCTGGAGCTCCGCCCCGAGGCCGACCCCGACGCGCCGGAGCGGCTGCGCCTGACCCCGTTCGACGACGGCCGCCCGTACCGCAAGCACGTCCTGCGCCTGGGCGGCCTGGGCGTGCGGGACCTCTGCCCGCACGGCGACGACCTGCTCGTGCTCGCCGGGCCGACGATGGACCTCGACGGACCGGTGCGCGTCGTCCGCTGGCACGGGGCCCTGCGGGCGGACACGCCGCAGGTGGTCCGCGGCGACCTGCTCACGCGGGAGCTCGACCTGCCCTCCGGGGACGGCTGTGACCACGCCGAGGGGATCGGCCTCCTCGGCCCGCCCGACAGCGGGCGCCTGGTGGTCGTCTACGACAGCCCGTCCCCGGCCCGGCTGACCGACGACGGCGTCCTCGCCGACGTGGTCCGCCTGCCGGGCGCGCCGGACACGTCCGCGACCGACCGGGGTGGCGGACCCGCGGAGCAGGAGGCGACCGCCGGGCGCGAGGGGAGCGGCACGACGTCCCCGGGCGTGCACCTGCGGGAGATCACCGACGAGAACCGGGACGCGGTCCGCGCGTTGCGCGTCCGAGGTCGTCAGGAGCGGTTCGTCGCCTCGGTGTCCTCCTCGCTGCAGGACGCCGCCGAGTCGCCGAAGGCCAACCCGTGGTACCGCGCGGTGTACTGCGGCGAGGAGCCGGTCGGCTTCGTCATGCTCTCCTGGAA
The DNA here is from genome assembly GCF_054050595.1 of Geodermatophilus sp. SYSU D00779. Classification (NCBI taxonomy): domain Bacteria; kingdom Bacillati; phylum Actinomycetota; class Actinomycetes; order Geodermatophilales; family Geodermatophilaceae; genus Geodermatophilus; species Geodermatophilus sp. SYSU D00779. Next base: position 15,037 of record NZ_JBJGZQ010000032.1, on the reverse strand, counting down.
GCCGCGGAAGGGCCCGTACCGCGGGCGCCACTTCCTCTGGCGGCTGCTCGTCGACAAGCGGTACCAGGGGCGCGGCATCGGCCGGGCGGTGCTGACCCAGCTCGTCGACCTGGTGCGGGCCGACGGCGGCACCGAGCTGCTGACCAGCATCGAGCCCGGCAAGGACGGACCGTGGCCCTTCTACCAGGGGTTCGGCTTCCAGCCCACCGGGGAGCTCGACGACGGCGAGATCGTCCTGCAGCTCCCGCTGACCGCCCGGTGAGCACGGGCCCTCAGCCCGTGGGCTCGCCGGCGGTCTGGACGGCGGTGCTGGTGGCGGCCCAGCTGGCGAGGAGCTTGAGGGCGTCCTCGGACGGCGACCCGGGTTCGGCGGTGTAGATGGTCATGCGCAGGTCCGCGGCGTCCTCGGCCGGCAGGTCGAACGTGTGGTAGCCCAGATCGAGCGTGCCGACGACGGGGTGGCGGAACTGCTTGGCGCCGTTGTGGTGGATGCGGACGTCGTGCGCCGCCCAGCGCACCCGGAACTCCTCGCTCACCGTGGACAGCTCCCCGACCAGCTCGCGCAGCTGCGCGTCGTGCGGGCGGCGGCCGGCCTCCCCGCGCAGCAGCGCGACGGTGGTGTTGGCGGCGAGCTCCCAGTCGGCGTAGTAGTCGTGCGCCGCCGGGTCGAGGAACTGGAACCGGGCGAAGTTCGCGGGTCGCCGCGGGCCGTCGAACAGCGGTGAGTGCAGCGCCCACCCCAGGGCGTTGGTCGCCAGGACGTCCAGTCGGCCGTTGGCGACGAGGGCGGCCGAGCCCGTCATCGAGTCCAGCATCCACTGCACCCGCGGCGGGATGGCCGCCCGGGTGCGGCGCTGCGGCGCGCGGGCCGGACGGGCGGCGGCGCGGGCCAGGTTGAACAGGTGGGTCCGCTCGGCCTCGGTCAGCTGCAGCGCGCGGGCGACGGCCTCCAGCACGTCCTCCGACACCCCGGCGATGTGGCCCTTCTCCAGCCGCGTGTACCAGTCGGTGCTCACCCCGGCGAGGACGGCGACCTCCTCGCGGCGCAGCCCGGGCACCCGCCGGCGCCCGCCGCCGGGCAGCAGCCCGGCCCGCTCCGGGCTGATCCGGGCGCGCCGGCTGACCAGGAAGTCGCGGATGTCGGCGCGGTTGTCCACCTGCTCGACGGTACGGCGACCCGCCGGGCGAGGGAGGTCGTGCTTCTACCCCCCACAAACCCGACCCCCCGCGCGTGCGCCCGACGGGGTTCCGTGGAGTCCGCACCCCCACTCGTCCTGCGAAGGAGCACCGTCTTGCGAGGAGCCGTTCTCCACGCCCCCGGCGACGTCCGCGTCGAGGAGCGCCCGGACCCGAGGATCGAGCAGCCCACCGACGCGGTCATCCGGTTGGCCGCCACCTGCGTGTGCGGGTCGGACCTGTGGCCCTACCGCGGCATCGAGGCGGTGGACGGGCCGGCACCGATGGGCCACGAGTACGTCGGCGTCGTCGAGGAGGTCGGCAGCGAGGTCACCACGATCGAGCCCGGCCAGTTCGTCGTCGGCTCGTTCTTCGCCTCCGACAACACCTGCGAGATCTGCCGGGCCGGCTACCAGACCCACTGCGTCAACCGGCAGCCCGGCGCCCCCACCGGCGCGCAGGCCCAGTACGCACGCATCCCGCTGGCCGACGGCACCCTCGTCGCCACCCCCGACCTGCCGTCCGACGACCTGGTGCCCGGCCTGCTGGCCGCCTCGGACGTGCTGGGCACCGGCTGGTTCGCCGCCGTCGCCGCCCAGGCCGGCCCGGGCAGGACCGTCGCGGTCGTCGGCGACGGCGCGGTCGGCCTGCTCGGCGTCCTGGCCGCCCGGCAGCTCGGCGCGGAGCGGGTCATCGCGATGAGCCGGCACGAGCCCCGCCAGCGGCTGGCACGGGAGTTCGGCGCCACCGACGTCGTGGTCGAGCGCGGCGACGAGGGTGTGGCGCGGATCAGGGAGCTGACGGACGGGCTCGGCGCGCACTCGGTGATCGAGGCCGTCGGCACCCAGGAGTCGATGGTGCAGGCCATCCGCGCCACCCGCCCCGGCGGGCACGTCGGCTATGTCGGCGTCTCCCACGACGTCTCGCTGCCCGGCGAGGAGCTGTTCTTCTCCGGCGTGCACCTGCACGGCGGCCCCGCCCCGGTGCGCCGGTTCCTGCCCGAGCTGATCGACCTGGTCTGCACCCGGGCCATCGACCCCGGGAGGGTCTTCGACCTCGAGCTCCCGCTCGAGCAGGCGGCCGAGGGCTACCGGGCGATGGACGAGCGCCGGGCCATCAAGGCGCTGCTGCGCCCCTGACCCGGTCGAGGCCATCCGGCCCGACGACCGCGTCCTGCACTGGCTGACCCCCGTCACCGACGAGGAGTACGCCGCCGCCCCGGCCGTCGACTGACGCCCGTCCCGACTCCCACCCAGAACGAGGAGCACCCATGCGCGTCCACGCCTACGCCGCCCCCGCCGCGGGCCGGCCCCTGGCCCCCACCACCGTCGAGCGCCGGGACGTCGGCCCGGACGACGTCCTCATCGAGATCGAGTACGCCGGCATCTGCCACTCCGACATCCACACCGTCAACGGCGACTGGGGCCCCCAGCCCTTCCCCGTCGTCCCGGGCCACGAGATCGTCGGCGTCGTCGCCGAGGTCGGCTCCGACGTCACCCGCCACCGGGTCGGCGACCGCGTCGGCGTCGGCTGCATGGTGAACTCCTGCCGGGAGTGCGCCAACTGCCGCAGCGGCGACGAGCAGTACTGCCTGAACGGCATGGTGCCCACCTACGCCGGCACCGACCGCGACGGCAGCACCACCCACGGCGGCTACTCCACCCACGTGGTGGTCGACGCCGACTTCGTGCTCCGGGTGCCCGACGGCATCGACCCGGCGGCCGCCGCGCCGCTGCTGTGCGCCGGCATCACCACGTACTCACCGCTGCGCCGCTGGGGCGCCGGCCCCGGCACGCAGGTCGCGGTCGTCGGCCTCGGCGGGCTGGGGCACATGGCCGTCAAGCTCGCGCACGCGATGGGCGCCGAGGTGACCGTGCTGTCGCAGTCGCTGAAGAAGCAGGAGGACGGGCTGCGGCTCGGCGCCGACTCCTACCACGCCACCAGCGACCCGGACACCTTCGCCCAGCTGGCCGGCCGGTTCGACCTCATCGTCAACACCGTCAGCGCGCCGATCGACGTGGACGCGTACCTGTCCCTGCTGGCCGTGGACGGCGCGCTGGTCAACGTCGGTGCCCCCGCCGAGCCGCTGAGCCTGAACGTCATGTCGCTGATCGGAGGCCGGCGCACCTACGCCGGCTCGATGATCGGCGGCATCGCCGAGACCCAGGAGATGCTCGACTTCTGCGCCGAGCACGGCATCGGCGCCGAGGTCGAGGTCATCGCCGCCGACCAGGTCAACGAGGCCTACGAGCGGGTCCTGGCCTCCGACGTGCGCTACCGGTTCGTCATCGACACGGCGACCCTGCGGTGACGGCCCCGCGGAGCGCCCGCTTCGCCGGGCAGGTCGCCGTCGTCACCGGCGCCGGCAGCGGCATCGGCCGGGCCACCGCCCTGGCCTCCGCCGCCGAGGGCGCCGCCGTCGCCGTGGCCGGCATCCCGGAGGACGGCGTCCGCGAGACCGACCGGCTGATCGAGCAGAACGGCGGCCCGACCGTCGGTCTCCGACCGCGGCGGCCGCCCGCGGGTCACCCCTGCTCGGGATCGGCCTCCTCCGCGAACTCGCGGAAGGCCGCGAACGCGCGCGGGCCGTACACGGTGCCCGGTCCGCCGTTCATCGCGATGGCGACGCCGAGCGCCTCGGCGACCTCCGACTCGGTCGCGCCGGTGCGGACGGCGCCACGCGCGTGCGACGCGATGCAGCCGTCGCACTCCTTGCTCACCGCGATGGCGAGCGCGATCAACTCCTTGGTCTTCTGGTCCAGGGCACCCGCGGCGTACGCGGCGGTGTGCATCCGGCGGTAGCCGTCGTAGACCTCGGGGATGGCGCGGCGCAGCGCGCGCGCCGGTTCGCGGAGCTCCTCCTGGACGGCGTGACCGTGGCTCATGACGTGATGGTGCCAGCTCCCGGACCGCTGCCTCCGGTGGTCCGGGCGGCTGCATCGTGGAGGTGGCCGCCGCTCCCGGCGATCCCTGACGGATCCGAGGCGCCGGACGGCGTCGCAGCGCCCCGGACGGGGCCAGACTCTGAGGTCTGCGCGCCGGCCCTGAGCAGCCGGGCCCCTCGGGCGTCGACCACGTCAGCGCGCGGAGGACGGGGGAGCCATGACGATCCTGTCGCGATCCCGGCGGCGTGCCACCGGACTGCTCGCCTCGGCGGCCATGGCGGGGGTGACCTCGCTGCTCACCGCGGCGGTGGAGCCGCCGGACGACGGCTGGCAGGTGGGCCAGCTGCGGCTGACGACGCCGTGGACCGACCAGGTCTCGCCGGACAACGCGCTGCCGGAGTACCCGCGGCCGCAGCTGACGCGGGCCCACTGGCAGAACCTCAACGGGGTGTGGCAGTTCGCCGGCGCCGCGCCGGGGGAGTCGCCACCGGTCGGCGAGGACCTCGCCGAGAGGATCCTCGTGCCGTACCCGACCGAGTCGGCGCTGTCCGGCATCCAGCGGCACGAGGACCACATGTGGTACCGGCGGACGTTCACGGTCCCGGAGTCCTGGCAGATCGGGCAGGGTCAGCGGCTGCGCCTCAACTTCGGCGCCGTGGACCACACGGCCACCGTGTGGGTGAACGGCACCAGGGTCGCCCAGCACGCCGGCGGCTACACCCGGTTCTCCGCCGACGTCACCGATGCCCTGGTGCCCTCCGGCCCGCAGGAGGTCGTCGTCGGTGTCGAGGACCGCACGGACGCGACGTGGCAGCCGGTCGGCAAGCAGCGCAACGTCCCCGACCGCGGGATCTTCTACACCGGCTCCTCCGGCATCTGGCAGACGGTGTGGATGGAACCCGTCCCCGCGCGCGGGTACGTGGCGGGCCTCGACACGGCCACGGACGTCGACACGGACACCCTCGCGCTGACCGTGGACACCGGCGGCGACGCCTCCGGCCTCACCGTCCGGGCCGTGGTCGGGGACGGCTCCCGGACGGTCGCGACCGCGGAGGGAGCGCCCGGTCAGCCGCTGCGGGTGCAGGTCCCGGACGCCCGGCTGTGGTCACCCGACGACCCGTTCCTCTACGACCTGGACGTGACCGTGCTGGACGGCCAGCAGGAGGTCGACCGGGTCGGGTCCTACGTCGGCATGCGGGAGATCGGGACGGCCCGGGGCGCGGACGGCCGCCTCCGCATCACCCTCAACCACGAGATCCTCTTCCTGATGTCGACCCTGGACCAGGGCTTCTGGCCGGACGGCATCTACACCGCACCGACCGACGAGGCGCTGCGGTCCGACGTGGCCCTGACCAAGCGCCTCGGGTTCAACACCATCCGCAAGCACCTCAAGGTCGAGCCGGACCGCTGGTACCACGCCGCGGACACCCTCGGCCTGCTGGTCTGGCAGGACATGCCGTCCATGCGGACCGGCGGGATCCCACCGCCGGACGCCCGGGCCGAGTTCGAGCGCCAGCTGCACGAGATCGTCGACCAGCAGGACGGCTGGACGTCGGTGATCGGGTGGGTCCCGTTCAACGAGGGCTGGGGGGAGTGGAGCAGGGAGGCCACCGGGCGGATCGCCGACTCGGTCGCGGCCCAGGACCCCACCCGGCTCGTGAACGCGAACAGCGGGGTGAACTGCTGCGCCTCCCTCGGTGACAGCGGCCGCGGCGACGTCATCGCCTGGCACGCCTACACCGGTCCGGCGCAGCCCACGCCCGACGACCACCGCGTGGCGATCGACGGTGAGCACGGTGGCTTCGGGCTCGAGGTGCCCGGCCACATGTGGTACGAGGACGGCCACGGGTACCAGATGGCGCAGGACGCGGCGGAGCTCACGCGGCTGTACGCGGAGAACCAGCGAGCGCTCATCCCGATCGCGCAGCAGAACGCCATCAGCGGCGCGGTCTACACGCAGATCACCGACGTCGAGCACGAGGTCAACGGCTTCCTCACCTACGACCGGCAGGTGGAGAAGATGGACCTCGACCAGGTCCGGGCGGTCAACCAGGAGGTCATCAGCGACGCCTCCCCCGCCGTCCCCTGACGACGACCGCCGCCCCCGGCGGACCGGGACGCGGTCCGTCGGGGGCGGGGGGATCAGGCTCCTGCGGTTCCGGTGTCGAGCGCGTCCGCCGGGGTGAACTTCTCGCGGTGGACCTGCCGGGGTGCCATGCGGCGGCGCTTGAACGCCTTGACGCCGGCCTCGACCATCGCCGGTGGGCCGCACAGCCACCCGGACCAGCCCCGCGCGCTCGGCACGTCCTCGAGGAAGGCGTCGGTCGGGAACCCGGCGCGGCAGGAGGGGGCCGGCTGGTCCGACAGCACCGGCACGAACCGGAAGCCCGGGGAGGTGGCCGCGAGCTCGGTCAACCGGTCGACGTCGTAGAGGTCCTCGGCCCCGCGGACGCCGTGGTAGAGCACGATCTCGCGGTCGGGCCGCCGCTGCAGCGCCGTCCGCACGATGCCCACGAACGGCGCCAGCCCCGTGCCGCCGGCGATGCAGGCCATGGGCTCGCCCTCGTCGTCGGCCTCCTCGGACAGGTGGAAGTCCCCCAGCGGCCCGGTCAGCTCGACCCGGTCCCCGACGGCCACGGACCCGTGGAGCCAGGCGTCGCTGGCGACGCCACCCGGCACCCGACGGACGTGCAGCTCGAGGACCTTGTCCTCCTCGGGCGTGTTGGCCAGCGAGTACTGGCGGCGCAGGCCGCTGCCCGGGACGACCAGCTCGACGTACTGGCCGGCGGAGAACGCCAGCGGCTCGTCGAGGCCCAGCAGCAGCCGCCGGGTGTCGCGGGCGACGTCCTCCACGTCGAGGACGGTGGCCACCAGGTCGCGCAGGGCGTGGGTGCCGCGGACGGCACCCGAGGCCGTCGGTGAGCTGACGACGGTGTCGCACCGGGGGCTGGCCTGGCAGGCCAGCGCCATGCCGGCCTGCCGCTCCTCGTCGGGGAGGGTGTCGGCCGGCGAGCCGCGGTGGTCGACCTCCCCGTCGAGGACGCGCAGCTTGCAGGTGCCGCAGGTCCCCTGGTTGCAGGAGTTGGGCATCCACACCCCGGCCCGCAGGAAGGCGTCGAGCAGGGACTGGTCGGGCGCGCACTCGACCCGGCGGTCGCCGACGGTGACGGTGTGGGCCATCTCAGACCTCCCAGGTGACGTGCAGGGTCGTCGGGCCGCGGAAGCCCCAGCCCCAGAACTCCACGCCCTCGCGGGTGTCGCGCTCCAGGTTCGGGATGGACTCGAAGAGCTCCTCCAGCCCGATGCGCATGACGTGGTTGGCGAAGTAGATCCCCGCGCAGGCGTGGTTGCCGGCGCCGAAGGCCAGGTGCGGCAGCGGCGGGCGGTGCAGGTCGTACTCGGTCGGCGCCTCGTGCAGGCCCGTGTCGTGGTTGGCCGACCCGTAGGACAGGACAACCGGGGTGCCGGCCGGGAGGTCGACGCCCGCGACGGTGACCGGCGTGGTGGAGATGCGCGCGGTGGCCGACCAGATCGGCGAGGTCCACCGCATGCCCTCGGAGATCGCCCGCGGGATCAGGGTGGGGTCGTCGACGACCTCCTCCATCTGCTCGGGCCGGCTGAACAGCCCGACCAGGGTGGAGGCCATGCCGTGGCCCGGCTCCTGCATCGCGCCGAGCAGGTAGACGTAGATCGTCGGGTAGATGTACTCGCGGTCGCGGGTCTGTCCGGGCGGCATGCCGTCGTGCAGCCAGTGCGAGATGGCGCTGTCGTCGGGCTCGACGATCCACCGGTCGATCAGCGGGTCGACGATCGAGCGGATCTCCGCCTTGGCGGCGTCGCCCTCGGCGAAGCCCTCCGGGTTGGCGAACTCCCCGTTGTCGTCCATCGCGGCGTTGGTGAACGACCGGTTCAGCTTGTGGAACCAGTCGCGGAGCTGGTCGGAGGAGACGTCCCTCAGGCCGAGCAGGTCGCCGAGGGCGCGCACGCTGACCGGCTCGCAGTACTGCGCGACCAGCTCGGCGTGCCCGTCGTCCTCGAACTGCTCGAGGAAGCCGCGGGCGATCGGTCGCACCAGGTCGTCGATCCACCGGTCGACCTCGACCGGCTGCAGCGCCGGCTCGACCATCGAGCGGAGGTCGGCGTGGATGTCGCCGTTGACCCCGATGATCGCGGGGTGGCCGAACGTCCGGCCGCCGGCCGGGGTGATGACGGCCTCGAAGTCCGGGCTGGTCGCCACCTCGCGGCACACCTCGGCGGTGGAGGCGACGTAGGAGCCGAGCACCGGCACGAAGGCCAGCGGGGCCTCCCGGCGGAGCCGCTCGTAGACGGGGTACGGGTTGCGCTCGAGCTCGGTCATGGTGACGGCGTCGAGCCAGGACAGGTCGCGCTGCTCCGTCGCGGCAGCGGGCTGTTCGGTGATCGTCATCAGGTCCCCTCCGGACTCGGTCTCTCCTCACGGGCGGCCCGTGGTCGGTCGGAAAGCTAGGCCGGGCGCCGGTGGGCCACGACACCCATCGCGCGGCCCCGGCACCGATCGCGCGGCGGTGTTGTGATCGTCGTCTCAGGGGGCCCGGCCGCTCGGGTAGCCTCGAACGCGTGTCCGGCCGGCGTCGTGGCGGGCCCTCCGACTGGGGGCAGGCCTCCCGCGTCGTCGCCGAGGCGTACTTCCCGCACGAGCTGCGCCGGCTGGGCGGCGCGGCGGCACCGCGGCTGACGCTGCGCACGCTGGACCTCGGCCACGTCCTGGTGGGGCACGTGGGCTGAGGGGCCGACGTGGCGATCGAGTGCGACTACCCCGGCGCCTACGAGGTCAACATGCCGCTGACCGGGCACCTGGAGAGCCGGGGTCGCCACGGCCGGGTGACCTCGCTCCCCGGGCAGGGGACGGTGTTCCGGGCCGACACCCCGTCGCTCATCAGCCACTGGGACGCGACCTGCACGGTCCTCGGGGTCAAGTTCGACGGCGCGTGGCTCGAGCGCGAGGCCGAGCGGGTGCTGGGCGGCGACCGCGCGGGCACCCGCGGCTCGCTGCCGGACCAGGTGGACCTCGGCTCGGGTCAGGGGCTGGCCTGGCGCCAGCTCGTCGCCGGCCTCTCCGCCCACCTGCGCGCGCCCGACCTGTTCGGGGGCAGCACGCTGGTCCGCGACCAGCTCGCCGGCGCCGTCGCCGCCGGGTTCCTGCTCAGCAGCTGCCCGGACGGCGGGCGCGCCGTGGGAGCCCGGCCCCGCACGGTCAAGCGGGTGGTGGACCAGCTGCACGACGACCCGGCCCGGCCGTGGACCGCCGGGGAGATGGCCGCGCTGGCCGGCACCAGCGTGCGGCGGCTGCAGGAGGGCTTCCGCGAGTGGGTCGGGTGCACGCCGACCGAGTACCTGGCCGGCGTCCGGCTCCAGCGCGCGCACGCCGAGCTGGTGGCCGATCCGTCCCGCACCGTCAGCGACGTCGCCGCCGCGTGGGGGTTCTCCAGCGCGAGCCGCTTCGCCGCCGCCTACCGCCGCCGCTACGGCCGCTCCCCGTCCGAGGCCCGGCGGTGAGGACCCCGGTCAGCCGGCGGCGACCTCGGTGGCCTCCTGCGCCCGGCTCCGGTCGCGGGGCATGAGCAGCACCGCGGCCAGCATCGCCACGGCCAGCACCGTCGTCCCCAGGAAGACGGAGTGCACCGCGGTGGTGAGCGCCTCCGGCGCCACCCGGTCGCTCTCCACCCCCGACCCACCGAGGGTCGCGTTGACGACCGCGCCGAAGACGGCGACCCCGACGGCGCTGCCCGCGGAGCGGAAGAACATGTTGAGGCCGGTGACCACGCCGCGCTCGTGCCACCGCACCGCCGACTGGGCGGCGATGAGCGTCGGCGCCGCGGTGAAGCCCATGCCGAGGCCGATCACGAACGCCGTCGCGCCGACCTGGACCACGCTCGAGGACCCGTCGAGCAGGAGCAGCAGCGCCGAGCCGAGGACCACGACGGCGGCGCCGACGAGCGCCGTGGACCGGATGCCGACCCGGAGGTAGACCCGGCCGGACAGCGACGCCGAGATCGGCCAGCCGAGCGTGAGGGCGGCCAGCGCGAACCCGGCGACCAGCGGGCCGGTGCCCAGGACGTCCTGGGCGAACGTCGGCACGTAGGAGGTCAGTCCGAGCAGGACGGCGCCGACGCAGGCGGATGCGAGGTTCGTCGCGACGAGCAGCCGGTTGCGCAGCAGCCGGAGCGGGACGACGGGGTCGGCCGCCCGGCGCTCGATCCCGACGAACAGCCCGAGCAGGACGGCGCCGGCCACGAGGACGGCGATGCCCTGCGGGGACCCCCACGCCCAGGCCTGGCCGCCCTCGAGCAGACCGAGGACCAGCAGCGTGAGGGCGACGGTGAGCGTGGCCGCCCCGGCGGAGTCGATCCGCGGACGGCGCCGGTCGACCTGCTCGTGGAACCGCAGGGCGATGGCCGCCGCGGCGACCAGGCAGAGCGGGATGTTGACGAAGAAGATCCACCGCCAGCTGAGGTACTGGGAGAAGACGCCCCCGAGGGTCGGGCCCACGACCGACGACACGGCCCAGACGCTGGCGATGTAGCCCTGCACCTTCGCGCGTTCCCGGAGCGAGTACAGGTCACCGACGATCGTCATCGACATCGGCTGGACCGCGCCGGCGCCCAGCCCCTGGACGGCGCGGAACGCGATGAGTGCCCCCATGCTCCCCGCGACGCCGCAGAGGACCGACCCGAGGAGGAACAGGCCGATGCCGACGAGCATCACCGGCTTGCGCCCGAAGACGTCGGCCAGCTTGCCGTAGACCGGGACGGTCACCGCCTGCGCGAGCAGGTAGACGGAGAACAGCCAGGGGAACTCGGCGAAGCCGCCGAGGCTCGCCACGATCGACGGGACGGCGGTGGCGATCACCGTCGCGTCGATGGCCACCAGGGCCGTGGACAGCATGATCCCGATGAGGACCGGGCCGCGCTCCGACCGGAATCCGACACCCGACGACGCTGCGGCCTGCTCCACGCTCACTGCTCCGAGGTTAGGACGGACGGGGGATGCGCACAGAGCGGCCTCTCCCGGGCAGTGGAGCTCCGCCACGGCGGCTGCCGTCCGGGCGCCGCGGCCGTGCGCCGGCCGGGTGCCGCCTCCGGCCTGGTGCCGCCTCCGGCCTGGTGCCGTCTCCGGCCGTGCGGGTCCTCGGCGAGGCTCCGGCGGTGTCCACGGTCGGCCCTCGAGGTCGCCATCCGGGATGCTGGCCCTCCGGGATGCCGGGACGCGGTCGGTGCGTCCGCACTCGGCGGGAGGGTGGAGGTCACGGTGGCGCCGGACGACCTGCTGATCCGGGGAGCCAAGCTCTTCGACGGGCACCGCTTCCTGCCGCCCGGCTGCCTGCTGGTGCGGCAGGGGCGCGTCGCCGCGCTCGCCGAGCGGCTGACCCCACCGGCGGGCGTGCCGGTCCTCGACGCCCGCGGGAGCACCGTCCTGCCCGGCCTGATCGACGCGCACGTGCACGTCCTCCCCGGTGCCCTGCAGGCGGCGCTGCGGGCAGGGGTCACCACGGAGGTGGACCTGTTCGCCGACCCCCACCTCGTCGGGTCCCTCCGGCAGCAGGCGGCGGCCGATCCCGGCGCAGCCGATCTGCGCTCGGCCGGCATCGGCGCCACCGCTCCGGGCGGCCACCCGACCCGGCTGGTCGAGCGGGGGCTGCTGCCGCCCTTCCCCACGGTGGCGGGACCGGAGGAGGCCGAGGACTTCGTGGCGGCGCGGGTCGCGGAGGGCTCGCACCTGCTCAAGGTGGTCCTCGAGGACGGCACCACCACCGGACACCCGTGCCCCACCCTGACGGCGGACACGGTGCGGGCGCTGGCCTCCGCGGCGCACGCCCGCGGCCTCCTCGTGGTGGCCCACGTCCTCACCCAGGCGCACGCGCTCGTCGCCATCGGCGCGGGCGTCGACGGGCTGGCCCACCTGTTCGGGGACGAGCCGCCCGCACCGCAGTTCCTCGACGCCGTCGCGCAGGGCGACGTCTTCGTCGTCCCCACGCTCACCTCGCTCGCTGCCCGCGCCGGACACCACCGGGGCCGGGCCCTGGCCGCCGATCCCCACCTCGGTCCCTCCCTGGACCCGCGCCAGCGCGCCACCCTGGAGATGGACTTCCCGGCCGTGCCGGGCGCACGGGCCGACCTGGGCCACGCGCTGTCGACCGTCGACCGGCTGCACCGGGCGGGCCGGCGGATCCTGGCCGGGACCGACGCGTCCAGCCCGGGCACCGCCCACGGCGTCAGCCTGCACGACGAGCTCGTGCTGCTGGTGGAGGCCGGCCTCCCGACGGCCGCGGCCCTGGCCGCGGCGACCAGTGCCCCGGCCGCCGCACTCGGCCTCCCCGACCGGGGAACGCTCACCCCAGCGCTGCGCGCCGACCTCCTGCTCGTCGACGGCGACCCCGAGCTCGACATCACCAGGACCCGGCACGTCGTGCAGGTCTGGCGCGCGGGCCGTCGAGCGACCTGACCGCCGGCCGCCGCACCGGCGGGGCGTCAGGACCCGCCGACGCCTCGCCCGGCGTGCTCGACGGCGGCGAGGTGCTCCCCGCTGCGGGGGGAGGGGACCAGCGCGGTGGGGTCCGTGGCCCCGCGTCGTCCCCCGCCCCCGGCAGGCGCGGCCAGGAGGCCGGCGTCCCGGGCTCGCTGGACCGCCATCAGCCGGTCGCGCACGCCGAGCTTGCGGTACAGGTGCTCGAGGTGCTTGTGCACCGTCCGGGGCGAGGTGTCCAGGCGGCGGGCGATCGCCTGGGCGGTGAGACCCGACCCGAGGAGCGTGAGCACGGCGAACTCGCGCTCGGTCAGGCGGCGGTCCGCGACGCGGTCGAGTCGCTCCTCCGGCACGTCGTGGAGCACCCGGTGCTGGCGGACCAGCGCGGCCAGTGCCGGGACGACCAGGGTGGCCAGGTCGGCATCGGCGTCGTCGTAGTCGTCGTCGGGACGGCTGACCACGTAGGCCTCGATCCCCCTCCCCACCCGGAGGGGCAGCGCGAGCTGGTGGGTGATCCCGAAGGGACGGGCGAACGCCGACCACTGCGCGCACATCCTCGGACCCGCCACGGCGCGCGGCACCCGGCCCAGGATCTGGGGTGCCGAGCACCCCGTGACGGCGTACCAGCGGATCAGCGGCTGGGTGGTCGCGTCGGGGAGGATCCCGGACGGCGGCGTCGTCGGCAGGTAGCCGACCGGCCAGCCCCCGACGACGTGGTCCACCCACGCGCGGTCGACGACGTTCAGCGAGCAGCAGGCCGCGTCGAAGGACTCGAGGAGCAGGGCCGCCACCTGCGCGTGCGGGAACTCCCGCGCCCCGGGCTGCCCCTGCAGGATGTCGCCGACGAGCTCCAGCCACGCTGCATGACGCCTCGTGGTGCGCGACACAGAGCTGAGGGTAATCCGTCGGCGCCGGATCGCGGAGGTGGTCCGGGTACGGCGGTCGGGCCCCGGGGAGTCGGTGTGGCCGGCCGACTACGCACAAGTGCGTACGGTCCCGGCGACCGGACCTGACTACCGTGGCCCATCCGCATCTCGAGCGCATGCGTCCAGGGGGAGTCATGTCGGGCAGCGTCGTACACCTGCATCTGAGGACCACCACCGCGAACGAGGGCGGTCGAGCCCGCCAGGCACCACCGAGCCGCACGACCTGACGGCTGGTCGGTCCCGGAGGCGCTGGGGCGTACGCGCCCATCCCGGTGAGCGGCCGGCCGCTCCCGTCCCGGAGCCCGCTGCGGACGACGTGACCCGTGCCGTCCGCCAGGCCAGCACGGTCGAGGCCCCGTCGGCGGTCGGGGCCGCCCGGGCGGGCCCGCAGACGCGCAGCCGCGTCGGGTGGTCGCCTCCGCGCGGAACGGCCCGGAGGCGGACCGGACGACGCCCACCTCGCCGCTCGACCCCGCACCGACGAGCCCGCCCGGAACCGACCGGTCGTCCACCGAGCCCAGGAGGGTCGGTCGTCCGCGCCGGCCGGATCCGGAGCCGGACGGCCGTATCTGGCAGCGCTGTCCGGCGATCGGTCGCTCGACCCGACAGGAAGGACCAGTCCCGTGGACCGTCCACCGGCTGCCCGGATCACCCTGCTCGACGGCTTCCGCCTCGACGTCCCCGGCCGCCACCGGCGGTCGGCCGCGGACGAGCTGCCACGTGGAGTGCAGCGGTTGGTGGCACACCTGTGCCTGTCCCACCGGCCGACCCGGACGGCGACGGCCGGCCAGCTGTGGCCCGACGTGCCCGAGGACCACGCGCACGGGAGCCTGCGCTCGGCGTTGTGGCGGCTCAACAAGGCGGCACCCGGACTGATCGAGGTGTCGGGGAGCGCGCTGCGACTGGCGGGGGGTGTCCGGGTCGACGTCTGGGAGCTCGACGACTGGGCGCAGCGGGCGATCAGCCCGACCGGAGGTGCCGACGACGTCGCGGTGCCGGACACCGCGCTCCTCGGCGACCTCCTGCCCGGGTGGTACGACGACTGGGTCCTCCTCGAGCGGGAGAGGCTGCGGCAGCTCCGCATGCAGGCGCTGGAGGCGGTGGCAGCCGGGCTCGCCTTCCGGGGCCGCCACTGCGAGGCGCTGGAGGCCGCCTATGCCGCGGTCCGCGCCGATCCGCTGCGGGAGAGCGCCCACCGCACGGTCGTCCGCGTGCACCTGGCCCAGGGGAACCTGGCCGAGGCGCTGCGGGCCTACGAGTTCTTCCGGGCGATGGTGGAGGACGAGCTCGGCGTGCCCCCGACCGAGCAGATGACCCGACTGGTCCAGGACATCGCGCGGCTGCGCCGGTCGCTGTGCGGGGAGCGCCGGGCTCCCGGAGGGGCGTGGTCCCGTCCGGAGCGGTGAGCTCCTCGGGGGCCGGACGACGTCCGCCCGCGGTCGTCCACCGTCCGCACCCGGCCCGGCACCCCCGGCGGGGCCGGCCCCCCCGCCGGGGCGCCCCCCCCGCCGGGGGGGGGCCGCGGGCTCTCTATAAAGGCCCGTACTA
>NZ_JBJGZQ010000031.1:0-59563 GCF_054050595.1 Geodermatophilus sp. SYSU D00779 | reverse complement strand
GGACCGCACCGCGGCCGCCGGCCGTCCCCCCATGCGTCGAGCGCACCCGGCCACTCGTCGTGCCGCGCCACCCGTGTCCGACCGGCAGGCCACGGCGAGGGGGGGGGGGGGGGGGGGGGGGGGGGGGGGCGCGGGCCCCCCCCCCCCCCCCCCCCCCCACCCCGCCCTCCGTCGTCGTGCGCCACCACCCGGTGACGCAGCCCCGCACCCCGGGACCCACGACCCTGTCGGTGCACCGCACCCGGCCGCTGACATGGCTGCCTGTCGAGCGAAGGGGAGGAGCGCCGTGGACGGTTACGCCTTCGAGGCCACGATGACGCGGGTGGTCCCGATCGGGCTGGTGCCCGAGGGGCTGCGGCTGGACGCGCACTACCAGGGCACGATCACCGAGGGACCGCTGAGCGGGGACGCCGTCGAGGGCGTCGACTACTTCCTGCTGCGGCGGGACGGCGTCGGGATCGTCGACGTCCGGCAGGTGTTCTCGGGCGAGGGCGGCCGGACGGTCACCGCGCGAGTCCACGGCTACCTGACGTCGCCGGTGCCGATGCCGCCGCTGGAGGAGGTCGCGGACCCGTCCTTCGCCTGGCCCGACGTGGAGCTGCCGATGCACGGCGCGGTCGACCTGCGCACCGCGGCACCCGAGCTGCAGGCGCTCAACGCGACGGTGTTCGGTTTCACCGGCACGGTCAACGTGGCCCGGGGTGAGCTGCGCGCGCGTGCGAAGAGCCTGGCGCAGGTGCCGGTCGGCTGAGCCGGTGCTCCACGTGGAACACCGCGACGCCTGACGCGCGGAGGCCCGGGACGGACGTCGTCCCGGGCCTCCGTGTGGTGGTCGGCGGCGATCAGCGGCGCCTCGGGGTCGCGTGGCCGCCGAGGCGTGGGCCAGCGGCAGGAGGAGCTCGGGGGGCGCTGATCGGCACCTCCCAGGTCACCCCGGGGCGGTGCGGCTCCACGAGCGCTCCGTCCCCGAGAACCGCGGCGACCTGCGCCTGGCCCTGCATCGTCGCCGGCGTGGACCGCGGGTCGAGCAGGAACCCGTCCGGGTTCATCGCCGCCTGGGGTCCGCGGTCGCTGCGGTACAGGCCGGTGCGCGACCAGGTGTCCCGTCCGGGACGCAGGGAGGCCCGGAGCACTGCTGCGCTCCGGGCCTCTCTGCGTGCGGGTGATCGGTCAGTTCGCCATGTCCACGAAGCGGCTGTAGTGGCCCTGGAAGGCGACCGTGACGTTCGCCGTGGGGCCGTTACGGTGCTTCACCAGCATGATGTCGGCCTCACCTGCGCGCGGTGATTCCTTTTCATACATGTCTTCTCGGTGGATCATCATGACCATATCGGCATCTTGTTCGATCGAGCCCGATTCGCGGAGGTCGGAGAGCATCGGCTTCTTGTCCTGGCGCTGTTCGGACCCACGGTTCAGCTGTGACATCGCGATGACCGGGACCTCGAGTTCCTTGGCGAGCAGCTTGAGCGCACGGGAGAACTCCGAGACCTCCTGTTGACGGCTCTCGACGCGCTTACCGGAGGTCATCAGCTGGAGGTAGTCGATGACCACGAGCTTGAGGTCGTTGCGCTGCTTGAGCCGCCGCGCCTTCGCCCGGATCTCCATCATCGTCATGTTCGGGGAGTCGTCGATGTAGAGCGGCGCGTCGGCGATCTCGCCCATCCGGCGGGCCAGCTTCGACCAGTCCTCGTCGGACAGCGTGCCGGCGCGCATGTGGTGCAGCGGCACCTTCGCCTCGGCCGACAGCAGACGCATGGTGATCTCGTGCTTGCTCATCTCGAGCGAGAATATGACCGTCGCCAGGTGGTGCTTGACCGTCGCCGACCGCGCGATGTCGAGTCCCAGGGTCGAGTTGTGGGTCGGGATGAAGTTCCGCCCGGCGAGGAAGAGGTGGTCCTCGGCGTCGACCTGGATGCAGCGCACCGGAACGCTCTCGACCGGACGCACGTCAGTGATGAAGCGGACGCCGCGGGCGGTGAAACTGCGTGCACCACGCTCCTTGTGCGCGAGCTTCTTCCGCTCGAGGCGGAAGACCTCGTCGTCGGTGCTGAAGGTCAGCGTGTAGCAGGTGGACGACGCCTCGCTGCGGCCCTTGACCGGCTTACGGGTCATCCGGACCCGGTACCCGAGGCTGGCGATGAGCTCGCGTGCGTCCTCGGCCAGCCGTTGGCTGGTCACCGCGAACTGGACGACGCCGCTCGGCGCCACCGTCCCGTCGGTGTCCAGGAGGCCGGCCAGCAAGGCGCGTCGCTGGGCCACCGAAGCCCGCAGGTACGCGGTCGGGATGTGCTTGTCGCCGAACACCCCGAGCGTGCGCAGGAGGCCCGGCACGGTGCCGTGGTGGTCCCGGCAGGACGGGCACTGCGCCAGGCCCGCGGAGGGACCACCGCAGTCCGGGCAGGTCGCCTGGCGACCGACACCCCCGCTGGCCCGCAGCCGGCCGCCGCACGTCTTGCCACAGGTCTGTACCTGCGACGTCTTCGGCAGGAAGAGCACGCCGCACATGGGGCACGGGCGGGCGGCGACGGCCGGCCGCGCCGGGAGCCGCAGCGAGTAACGCCGAGCGACGCCCGTCGGCTCGACGACGAGCCCGTCGGCCTCGATGTACACGGCGATCTCGGGGTCGTTGCTGGTGAAGTGCGCGGCACGGGAGGTGCCGTCGCCCAGCCACACGCCGAGTGCGTACGGCGGCAGGGGGAGGTCGGCCTCCGGCAGCTCCAGCGGCGCCGCGTTGGTCACCGAGTGGTTGAGCCGGGCGTCCTCGGTGGCGCAGCGGACGGTGCGGGCGATCGCCTCCGTCGTCCGGACCTCGGCGAAGGTGCGCTGGCTGCGGCAGCGGTTGTAGCCGGTCGCCGCCGCCTGGGCCGACTTCCGGCTGGCGCGGGTCTCGGTCAGCCACTGGTGCTGGGCGTCGGCCACGATCACCGAGCCGTCGGAGAAGTGCACCTCGTAGCAGGGGCGGCCGGACATCACCTCGGTGGCGGCCACGACCGTCGTCGGGCGGCCGTCGGAACCCATGACCTGGTCCCCGACGGCGACCTCGCCCATCGTCGTCCAGCCGGTCGGCGTGGCGATCGGGGTGTCGAGCGCCAGGGCCTTGCCGACACCGGGACGGGCCGCGATGACGACCATCTGGCCGGCCTGCAGGCCGTTGGTGAGCTCGTCGAGGTCGCGGATGCCGGTGGGCACGCCGCGGGCGGTGCCGCCGCGGGAGGCGATGGCGTCCAGCTCGTCCATCGTCGGCTGCAGGACGTCCTCGAGGCGCGAGTAGTCCTCGCTCATGCGCTTCTCGGTGACGTCGTAGATCTCCTGCTGGGCGCGGTCGACGATGTCGTCGACGTCGCCCTTGCCGCCGGCCGCGCCGTAACCCAGCTGGACGACGCGGGTACCGGCCTCGACCAGCCGCCGCAGCACCGCCTGCTCGGCGACGATCGCGGCGTAGTAGCCGGCGTTGGCCGCCGTCGGCGTCGACTGGATCAGCGTGTGCAGGTAGACCGCGCCACCCATCTTCGACAGCTGGTCGGTGCGGTTCAGCTCGGCGGCGACGGTGATCGCGTCGGCCGGCTCACCCCGCCCGTACAGGTCGAGGATGCAGTCGTAGATCACCTGGTGCGCCGGCCGGTAGAAGTCGTTGCCGTGCAGCACCTCGACGACGTCGGCGATCGCGTCCTTGCTCAGCAGCATGCCGCCGAGCACCGACTGCTCCGCCGCGACGTCCTGCGGCGGCTGCCGGTCGTACGCCGGCGCCGTCGGGGACGGGCGCTCGAAGTCGTCGGCCACCGCCACGGGGTCCTCCATCCACTCACGGCGCACCCGCGCACAGGCCCCGGCACGAAGCCGGGGCCTGGTGGGGGAAGCACCAGAACGCTGCACGCCTGACTCGAACGTGTGTTCGGGTCGTTCCTACCCCGGGGCACCGACAGTTCGGGCGGTCACGGGGCCGAGGAGGACGTTAGGAAGTGCGGACGGACCAGTCCAACACCGGTGTGGGCGCGCTTCTGCACAACTTGTGGACAAGTCGGTGGACACAGCCGTGTCGACATGTGGAGACAGCGGGGGACGGCGCGACGCCGTCCCCTGTATCCCGCCTCTGACCTGCGCGGAGACCACCCACCGGGTGTGGACGGGAGAAATCTGGAGAAATCCGGGTGTCGTCGTCCGGCGTGTCGAGTGCCTGGCCGCAGCCGTCCCAGCGGTCACACGTCCACAGGTCGACACACCCGCACGCGGCCGAGGTCACCGGCGGTCCGCGCCGGCGCGGCGGGGACGGCCGGGGACCCGAGACGCCGCGAGGGGCGCCGGACCGGAGTCCGACGCCCCTCGCGAGCGCTGCAGCGGTGCCGCGGCTGCTTCAGCCGGGGACGACCTCGATGGTCAGCTGCGAGGTGACCTCGGGGTGCACCCGCACGGTCACGGTGTGCTGGCCGGTGGTCTTGATGCTGCTGGGCAGCTCGACCCGGCGCCGGTCGAGCTCGGGGCCGCCGGCGGCGGTCACGGCGTTGACGACGTCGGCAGTGGTGATGCGGCCGAACAGGCGGCCACCCTCACCGGCGCGGGCCGGCACCCGGACGGTCATGCCCGACAGGCGCCCGGCCACGGCCTGCGCCTCCTCGAGCGAGCGCACCTCGCGGGCGGCACGCGCCCGGCGCAACGACTCGACCTGCTTCTCGGCACCCCGGGTGGCGACGATGGCCAGGCCGCGGGGCAGGAGGTAGTTGCGGGCGTAGCCGCCCTTGACCTCCACGGTGTCACCGGAGGACCCGAGACCGGTGACCTCCTGCGTCAGGATCAGCTTCTGGGTGCTCATGGTCAGCGCGCCGTGGAGGTGTAGGGCAGCAGGGCCATCTCACGGCTGTTCTTGACGGCCGTGGCGACGTCCCGCTGGTGCTGGCTGCAGTTGCCGCTCACGCGGCGGGCACGGATCTTGCCGCGGTCGGAGATGAACTTCCGCAGCAGGGTCGTGTCCTTGTAGTCGATGTAGGTCGCCTTGTCCTTGCAGAACTGGCAGACCTTCTTCTTGGGCTTGCGGACGGGGGGCTTGGCCACCGGGGTTCTCCAGATACGAGAGGTTCAGGGAGGTGTCGGCCCTCCTGCAGGGTCCCGCTGCGAGCCTGCGAGCAGTGGGGGGCAGGAGGGTCCTCTTTCAGAAGGGCGGCTCGTCGGACGGCGGGGCCGGGGTCGACCACGGGTCGCTGGACCCGCCGCCGCCACCGAAGCCGCCACCGCCACCGCCGCCGAAGCCGCCGCCGCCCTCACCGCGTGAGGCCTTGGTGACCTTCGCGGTGGCGTAGCGGAGCGAGGGGCCGATCTCGTCGACCTCGAGCTCGACGACGGTGCGCTTCTCGCCTTCCTTGGTCTCGAACGACCGCTGCTTGAGCCGGCCGGAGACGATCACCCGCGACCCGCGGGTCAGCGACTCGGCGACGTTCTCCGCCGCCTGCCGCCAGACGTTGCAGCGCAGGAAGAGCGCCTCGCCGTCCTTCCACTCCTGCGACTGACGGTCGAAGGTCCGCGGCGTGGAGGCCACGGTGAAGTTGGCGACCGCGGCGCCGGAGGGCGTGAAGCGCAGCTCCGGGTCCGACGTCAGGTTGCCGATGACGGTGATGACGGTCTCGCCGGCCATGCTCAGTGGACCTCGGGCCGCATCAGCTTCGTGCGCAGGACCGACTCGTTGAGGTTCAGCTGCCGGTCGAGCTCGGCCACCGCGGCGGGCGTGGCCTGGATGTCGACGACGGCGTAGATGCCCTCGACCTGCTTCTTGATCTCGTAGGCCAGCCGGCGGCGGCCCCAGATCTCGGTCTTCACGGTGCCACCGGCGTTGGTGACGACGGTGAGGAACCGCTCGAGGGAGGGAGCGATCGTGCGCTCCTCCAGGTCGGGGTCGAGGATGACCATCAGTTCGTAGTGACGCACGGAGAACCCCACCTCCTCTGGTCTGGGCGGCTGCAGTCGGTCTGCAGCAGGAGGGTCGTACACGCGTCGCGCGCCCCGCCCGGTGACGACCACCGGTGGAACGCGCTCCGCCGATGCTACCAGCGGCGAGCCGCCCGCCAGCCGCCGTCCACGAGGACGGCGCCCGTCGGCCTCCTGCGGGGTCCCGCCGCGAGCCCGCGAGCGGCGGGGGGCCGGGGGTCCTTCTAGGGTCGGCCGGGTGGCAGCTCACCCGATCGGCGTACACGTCGGCCCAGGTCTGACCCAGGACGGCGGGATGGACCACGGCGGCCCGCTGGCCCGGGCCGCGGAGATGGACGCCGACGGCGTGCAGGTCTTCCTGGGTGACCCGCAGGGGTGGAAGGCGCCGCGGCTGTCCGCCGACCAGCAGTCCGCCCTCTCGGGTGACCGCGCCGAGGACCTGTTCCTCGTCGTGCACGCGCCCTACGTCCTCAACGTGGCGTCGACGAACAACCGCATCCGCATCCCCAGCCGCAAGACGCTCGCCCAGCACGCCCAGGTCGCCGCGGCCATCGGCGCCCGCGGCATGGTCGTGCACGGCGGTCACGTGCTGGGGACCGACGACCCGGCCGCCGGTGTCGACAACTGGCGCAAGACCTTCTCCCGGCAGGCCGAGGAGGGCGGCTTCCCCCTCCCGCTGCTCGTCGAGAACACCGCCGGCGGCGGCAACGCCATGGCCCGCGACCTCGACGCCCTCGCCCGGTTGTGGGACGCCGTCGGCGAGTTCGGGGCCGGTTTCGTGCTCGACACCTGCCACGCGTGGGCCGCCGGCTGGGACCTGGCGACCGCGGTGGACGACGTCCGGGCGATCACCGGCCGCGTCGACCTGGTGCACCTGAACAACAGCCGCGACCCGCAGGGCTCCAGCCGCGACCGGCACGCCCCGCTGACCGAGGGCGAGATCCCGACCGAGCTGCTGGTGGAGGTGGCCCGGGCGGCGGACTGCCCGGTCGTGCTGGAGACCCCGGGCGACGCGGCCTCCCACGCCGCGGAGATCACCCTGCTGCGGGGTGCCCTGGCCTGACGCACCCGTCGTTCCACGTGGAGCACGGGGAGCTGGCGACGAGCGGCGCCGGCCGGGACACGGGCAGCGGCCCAGCTCACGTCGGGGACGGCACCTGGCTGCGGTGCGATCCGGAGGATCGCAGGGTCACCGCGTCATCGGCGCCGTCGAGCGGGCCTCCGGCCGGGTCGTCGACGCCGGGCCAGCTGGTGCGGACGACGTCGTCGTCCGGCCGCCGCACCTCGCGGGCGACGAGCACCATGAGCGCGACCAGGACGGCGTCGCGGACCAGGACGGCGGTGAAGAACCACTCCACCTCGACGCCGCGGTTGTCGGTGCCGAGGTAGTAGAGCATCGTCAGGACCCACACCAGGACCTCGCTGACCTGCCAGACCAGCAGCGAGCGCCACCGCGGCCGCGCCAGGACCGCCAGGGGCAGCAGCCACAGCGCGTACTGCGGGCTGTAGACCTTGTTGAGCAGCAGGAAGCCGGCCACCAGCAGGAAGGCCACCTGCGCCACCCGCGGCCGCACCGGGGCGGTGAGCACCAGCCAGGCGACCCAGGCGGCGAGCGCGAGCAGCAGCACGGCCACGACCGCGTTGAGCACCGAGGGCGTCTGGCCCTCGGCGAGCGGCCCGTCGAGCACCCGGTTGTCGGTGGCCGTGAGCAGGACGTTCCAGATCGACTCGGGGTTGGCCGGGCGCTGCCGGCTGAAGGCGAAGAACCAGCTCCAGTTCTCCGGCGCCGCCAGGGCCACCGGCAGGTTGACGGCGAGCCACGCGCCCGCCGCCGCGAGCGCCGTCCGCAGCCAGACCCGCAGCAGCCCGGCCCGCAGGCACAGCAGGAACAGCGCACCCAGCACGAGGACGGGGTAGAGCTTGGCGGCCACGCCGAGCCCGAGCAGCGCTCCGGCGAGCACCGGCCGCTGCCGGGCCCACGCCCACATCCCGAGGGTGGCGAGGGCGACGGCCAGCAGGTCCCAGTTGTTGAAGGCGTAGACCAGCAGCACCGGTGACAGCGCCACCATCGCGGTGTCCCACGGCCGCCGGCCGGTCAGCGGCAGGACGGCACGCACCACCACCAGCGCGCACAGCGACATCAGCAGCGCCGTGACGACGGTGTAGCTCTCCACCGGCGGGACCGCCGGGAGGACGCCGACCGTGGCGGCCAGCCGGTCGTACCAGCCCGAGAGCAGCGCGGCGAGCGCCATGACCGCGCCGGTGAGCACCGGGTACTCCACCCGCGCGTCGAGGTAGGGCAGCGCCCCCTCGCCCTGCCGGTAGAGACCGAACAGCGGGACGGGGTCGGAGTAGCAGAGGTGGGTGTACTGCAGCGATCCGGTCCAGTCGCCGTCGGCGCAGGGCGCCTGCTTGAGCCAGGCGAACGCCAGCACGGTCGAGGCGAACAGCAGGCAGACCCGCAGCGGGGTCCAGAACGGCGCCCGCCCGACGACCGCGTGCCGGCCCCAGGGTCCGCCCACCGCCTCGCTGGCCTGCGCCACGACCGGGTCGGTCCAGCTGGGGACGACGCGGTCGGGGCGGCCGTCCGGGGCCGGGGACGCCGCGGGCCCGTCCGCTGGTGCGGACGGGCCCGTGGGGATCGTGCTCATGCGGGCCAGTCTGCCCGCCGGGGGTCACCCGTTCTGCTGACCGTTGCTGCCGTTGGCGGTGCCGGTGCCGTTCGGGGGCTGGACGGGGGTGTTGCCCGGGACGAACGGTGGGGTGAACCCGCCCGTCGACTGCGGGGACGGCTGGGTCGTGGGGGTGGTCGTCGGGGTCGACGGCGTCGTCGGCGTGACCGGGGTCGACGGCGTGGGGGTCGCGGTCGGCGTCTGGGTCGGCTCCGCCCGCTGCGTCGGCGCGGCGGTGACCTGGGTCGGCGCCTGCGTCCGCGTCTCCGTCTGCGGCGCGGGCACGCCGTTGCCGGTGTCGCCGCGGATCAGCGCGCGGTCGGGCAGGTCCTCCTCCGGCGTCCCGTCCAGCACGTTGTCCATGAACTCCTGCCAGATGGCGCCCGGCAGGCCCGAGCCGTAGATGATCCGGCCGTTGACGTCCTCGATCGGCTGGGCGGGCGAGTCGTTGCCCATCCACACCGCGGTGGAGACCGACGGCGTGAAGCCCACCATCCAGGCGTCGGAGTTGTCCTCGCCCTGGCCCTGCGTACCGGTCTTGCTGGCCACCTCGCGGCCACCGTCGAGCGAGCGCCGCGAGTAGGCGGCGACGTCGGTCATCGCGTAGGTGACGTCGTTGACGACGTCCGCCTCGAAGACCTGGTCGCCGGCGTCGCCGTTGTAGTCGAGCAGGACCGCGCCCTCGCTGTCGGTCACCCGGGCGACGAAGTACGGCTCGTGCTCGACGCCGGTGGCCAGGGTGGCGAAGCCGTGCGCCTGGTCGATCGGGCGCATCTCGTACTGGCCGATGCCGATCGAGGCGCCGGTCCCGCCGGTCTGTGGGTCGGCCAGCGTGTTGCTGCCGGCGAGCACCCCGTAGGCCGGCTCGTCCGGCCAGGCCTCCGGCAGGCCGGTGGCCTCGAGGATGTTCTGCCGCACCCGCTCCGCGCCGACCTCGTAGGCCAGCCCGTAGTAGGTGGTGTTCAGCGAGCGGGTCAGCGCCTCCATGAGCGTGCAGGAGCCGCACGAGGCGCCGCCGGAGTTGCGGACCGGCAGGCCCGGGCGGTCCGGGAACTCCTGCGGCGAGGAGCCGTCGCGCCGGGCGTTGACGCTGATGCCGTCCTCGAGCGCGGTGGCCAGCACGTAGGGCTTGACCGACGAGCCGGGCTGGCGCAGCGCCTGCGCGTAGTCCACCGCGCCGTCACCGGCGCCGATCGGACCGCCGTAGTACGCGCGCACCGCGCCGGTGTTCGGGTCGATGGACACCAGCGCCTCGCGGAGGTTGTCCGGCTGGCCGTCCATCACGTCGTCGACGGCGGAGATGGCGGCGTCCTGGTAGCGCTTGTCGACCGTGGTGGTGATCCGCAGGCCGCCGGCCCGGATCTGCTGCTCGTCGTAGCCCTTGGCCTCCAGCTCGGCGATGGCGCGCTGGACGACCAGGCCCTCCGGCCCGTCGGGGATGCCCAGGTTGGAGCCGGTCCGCGGCAGCACCGGCGGGAAGACCGAGGCCTGCCGCTCCTGCTCGGTCAGCCAGCCCTCGTCGACCATCGCGTCGAGCACCAGGCCCCAGCGGTCCATCGAGCCCTCGGGGTTGGACTCGGGGTCGTAGGTGGAGGGGCTGCGGACCAGGACGGCGAGCACCGCGCCCTGCTGGGCGGTCAGCTGGCTGGCCGGCACACCGAAGTAGGTGTTGGCAGCGGACTCGATGCCGTAGGCACCGCGGCCGAAGTAGATGGTGTTGAGGTAGTTCTCGAGGATGTCGTCCTTCGCGTACTCGTTGTCGAGCTTGACGGCGAGGAAGAGCTCCTGGAACTTGCGGCTGAACGTCTGCTCCGAGGTCAGGAAGGCGTTCTTCACGTACTGCTGGGTGATGGTCGACCCACCCTGCGTCGAGCCGCCGGTGAGGTTGTTCCACGCGGCGCGCACGATGCCGGTGAAGGAGATCCCCGGGTCGGAGTAGAAGCTGCGGTTCTCGGCAGCGAGGATCGCCTCGCGCGCCGGCTCCGAGACCTCGGTCAGGTCGACGTTGGTGCGGTTGCCCCCGTCCACGCCGAGACGGGCCATCTCGGTGGTGCCGTCGGCGTAGTACACGACCGTCGTCTGCGCGTTCTGCACCGAGCTCGGGTCGGGCACCTCGGTGGTCGCGTAGACGACGCCCACGAAGACGCCGAGCAGCACGAGCATGCCGGCGAGGGCGGCGCCGAGGGCCTTCAGCCGGCGACGGCGGCGCTGCTTCGTGGTGCGGACGGCCTTGCCCGCCGGGCGGGTGCCCGTGGCGGCCGCGCCGGTGCGCGACGTCCCGGACGCGGCTCCGCCGCGTGTGGCCGTCGTCCGGCCCCCGCGGCCGGCCGGTGGGCGGCCACCGCGGCCTGCGGGCGGACGCCCGCCTCCACCGCCGCCACCGGCGGTGCGGCCGGACGGCGGACGGCGGACCGAGCCGCTGCGCGGCCCGACCGGTGAGGTCTCGTCGTGGGGAGGCACGCAGGGGCCCCTCTCTGGTTCGGGTCTCGGTGGGCGCACAGACATGACGCGTCCAGCACCCAGGGTGGCGGCTTCAGTACTGCGAGCGAGGACGACCCGCGGCGCAGCGACGCCCTGGTGTATCAACGACCACGTGGGGCACCCCGTGTTCCCCGTGTGACGCGTACTACTACTCGGTGGCCGCCCGCCGACGCGTGCGCCGCGGCTGGCGACCCGGGTCCGGCTCGGCCCCGAGGACGTACGAGCAGTCCAGGTGGTTCCACCCGCAGCCGCGGCACACCTGGACCGCGTAGACGGAGAACTCCTCCTGCGCCGCGTCCATCCGGGCGAGCTCGGCCTGCGTCTTCGCCTGGCCGGCCGTGGGGCCGAGGTGCTCGCCGTAGACGTAGCTCACCAGCGTGAGCTCCACCTTGCGGCACACCGGGCACACGACGTCGGTCGCCTCGCCGTGGTACTTCGCCGCCCGGGTGAGGTACGGACTGGCGTCGCAGACCTCGAACAGCCCCGTGCGGCCGGCGTACACGTCGGCGAGGACGGCTCGCCGCTGCAGCGCGTAGTCCACGACGGATCGACGTCCGGGCACGGCGTCAATGTACGCACCGGCGGGGACACCGGCAGGCCCCCGGCCGCGTGCAGAGGCCGTTCCGGTGCTCCCGACCGGTCCCGTGACGTGTCCGTCGATGTATCGTCCCGATACATCGATCCGCATGACGGCGAGGAGGCGACGTGCTCGAGTTCGCCATCCTCGGCCTGCTCCACCAGTCGCCGATGCACGGCTACGAGCTGCGCAAACAGCTCGCCCAGGTCCTCGGCGGTCTGCGCAGCATCTCCTACGGGTCGCTGTACCCCGCGCTCAAGCGGCTGCACGCGGCCGGCTATGTCACCACCGACGAGCCGGACCCGCGCGCCCTCCTGCCGGCGGACGCGCCACCGCTGACCGGCCGGCGGGGCAAGGTGGTCTACACGATCACCGCCGAGGGCAAGGAGCGCTTCCACGAGCTGGTGAGCCAGGCCGGCCCGGAGGCGTACGACGACGGCGGGCTCTTCGGCGTCCGCCTGGCGTTCTTCCGGCACACCGCCGCCGACGTGCGGCTGCGGATCCTCGAGGGCCGCCGCCGCACCGTCGAGCGGCAGCGCGAGGGCCTGCGGGCCTCGCTGAGCCGGACCCGCGAGCGGCTGGACCGCTACACCCTCGAGCTGCAGCGCCACGGTCTGGACTCGGTCGACCGCGAGGTCCGCTGGCTGGCCGAGCTCATCGACCGCGAGCTGGACGAGAGCCAGCGGCGTCGAGCCGACGGCGCCGCCCCCGGGGACCCCCCGGCACCTCCGGACGAGACGCCGCCGCAGCCCTGAGCGGTCCGTCCCCGACAGACCCGGCGGGAGAGCCCCGCGCCCGCCGCCCCCCAGCAGGACCGTCCGCGGTCCGTGTCCACCGACCGCACCCGGTCTGCGAAGAAGAAGGAGAACCCATGGGATCCGTCAAGGTCGCCATCGTCGGCGTCGGCAACTGCGCCGCCTCGCTCGTGCAGGGTGTCCACTACTACCGCGACGCCGACGAGACGACGTCGGTGCCGGGCCTGATGCACGTCCGCTTCGGCGAGTACCACGTCGGCGACGTGGAGTTCGTCGCGGCGTTCGACGTCGACGCCAAGAAGGTCGGCCGTGACCTCTCCGAGGCCATCGTCGCCAGCGAGAACAACACCATCACGATCTGCGACGTCCCGCCGCTGGGCGTGACCGTGCAGCGCGGCACCACCCTCGACGGCCTCGGCAAGTACTACCGGGCGACGATCGAGGAGTCCGACGAGGAGCCGGTGGACGTCGTCGCGGCGCTGCGCCGGTCCGGCGCCGACGTGCTGGTCTGCTACCTGCCCGTCGGGTCGCAGGAGGCCGCCGAGTTCTACGCGCAGTGCGCCCTGGACGCCGGCGTGGCCTTCGTCAACGCGCTGCCGGTCTTCATCGCCGGCACCCAGGAGTGGGCCGACAGGTTCACCGCTGCCGGGGTGCCGATCATCGGCGACGACATCAAGTCGCAGGTGGGCGCCACCATCACCCACCGCGTGCTGGCCAAGCTCTTCGAGGACCGCGGCGTGCAGCTCGACCGCACCATGCAGCTCAACGTCGGCGGCAACATGGACTTCAAGAACATGCTCGAGCGCGAGCGCCTGGAGTCCAAGAAGATCTCGAAGACCCAGGCCGTCACCAGCCAGGTCGACCGGGACATGGGCACCGACAACGTGCACATCGGCCCGTCGGACCACGTGCCGTGGCTGTCGGACCGCAAGTGGGCCTACGTGCGCCTCGAGGGCCGCGCGTTCGGCGACGTCCCGCTGAACCTGGAGTACAAGCTCGAGGTCTGGGACTCCCCGAACTCGGCCGGGATCATCATCGACGCCGTCCGCGCCGCGAAGATCGCCAAGGACCGCGGGATCGGCGGCCCGATCCTCTCCGCGTCGTCCTACTTCATGAAGAGCCCGCCGGTGCAGTACAGCGACAGCGAGGCCCGCGACGCCGTCGAGGCGTTCATCCGGGGTGACGTGGAGCGGTGACGGCCGCCCTGCAGGGGGGCCAGCCGGCCCCTCTGCAGGGTCCCGCCACGAGCCTGCGAGTGGCGGGGGGCAGAGGGGTCCTCCTGCGCGTGGGACGACGTCGGTGACCTGCCCGGATGCCTACGCTGACCGCATGCCCCCGCACCGCCGTCCGCTGCTCCCGGCGCTGGGGCTGACGGTGGCGCTGCTGGCCGGCTGCGCCGGCGCGGACGAGCGGGCGGAGGGCTCGCCGGTCACCGAGGAGGAGGCCGGCGTCCTCGCCGGGCTGCTGGCCGCGAACCACGACCACGGTGGCGCGGACTTCGTGGTCACCGCCCCCTACGGCGAGGACACCGTGCTCACCCTCACCGGGGAGGTGGACCTCGCCGACGGTGCCGGGCGCGCGCGGGCGGTCACGTCGTACGGCGACGGCCGCGCCGACGACACCCGCACGCTCTTCTTCACCGACGAGGAGCTGTGGTTCGGCGAGGTGCCCGGCCTGGCCGCCGCGCTGGTCGCGGAGGGGCTGCCGGAGGCCTCCTACGTGCGCCGTCCCGTGACCCTGGGGGAGCAGGCGCCGCTGGTCGACGTGCTCACCCAGGTGGTGCTCAACCTCTCCGCCGAGGAGCCGGACGACGCCGGCGACTTCCGCGGCGCGGGCTACACCTGGGAGGGCGACCGCTCGATCGACGGCGAGCTGACCCAGCTCTACGCCTCGGACGCCGGCTGGTCGGTCGCGGTCGACCGCTCCACCGACCTGCTGGTGCAGTACCGCACCCCGCTGCCGGGCCAGGAGTTCGAGGTGACCGTGACGCTGTCGGACCACGGCCCGCGGGAGATCACGCTGCCGGCCGAGGGGGAGTCCGTGGACGGCGCGGCGCACCCCGAGGTGGCGGCGACCGTCGGGCTGTAGGAGGACCACCCTTCCCCGCACGCCCCGCACGCTCGGCGCGGGTCCCTGAGGGGTGGCCGTTCCAGCACCTCACCGGGCCCGGACATGGGGGAGGGGGCGGCCTCTTCCCCAGACCGCCCCCTCCGACGACGTTCCTATCAGATACCGGGCGTCCGCGCACCCGGTGACGCGCGGATCAGTTCACGGTCGGGTCGGCCGGCGCCGTCGACAGCACCGCCAGGCGCCCGGTCTGGCGTCCCATCACCCGGCGCCACAGCTCCGGGCCGGCCAGCTCGCTCAGCACGTCGTCCGGGCGGCCCGGCACGCAGGCCCAGGCGCCCTCGGCGACCTCCACGGCCAGCTGGCCCGGTGACCAGCCCGCGTAGCCGGCGAACACCCTCAGGCCCCGCACCCGGCCGACCAGCTCGTCGGGGTCGGCGTCCAGGTCGACCAGGTGGACGTCGTCGGCGACCTGCCGCAGGCCGCAGTCCTCACCGGGGGTGCGGCAGACCGCCAGGCACAGCGCGGTGTCGGTCTCGCAGGGGCCGCCCACGTGGAACACGCCGGGGTCGACGGCGAGCTCGCACCAGCCGGGCAGCACGTCGCGGATCTCCACCTGGCTCGGCCGGCCCAGCACCACGCCGAGCGTGCCACTGTCGTTGTGGTCGAGCACGAAGACGACCGTGCCCGCGAAGGTGGGGTCGGTCAGGCTCGGCATCGCCACCAGCAGCGATCCGGGTCGGACGTCGTCCAGGGTGCCCGTCGAGAGCGCGGGGACCGCGTCCGGACGGCGTCGGCCCGTCGCGGGCCGGGCCGGCGGCCCCGACTCGGGATCGGGCGAGGACGGGGGAGTCATCGCTCCCAGTGTGCCCCACCTCCGGGCGGTGCGGCGGGAGTGGTCGCGCCCGCAACGGGTGCCGCTGCGGCCCGTCGTCCACCCTGCGGGGAGGGGTGGCCACCGTAGGGTGACCGGGTGCGGTACGCGGGGACGACCGTGCGCTCGCTGCTGGCCGGCCGCGACTTCCGCCGGCTGCTGGCCACCCGGCTCTCGGCCCAGTTCGGGGACGGCGTGCTGCAGGCCGCCCTCGCCGGGACGGTGCTGTTCAACCCGCAGCGGGCCGCCGACGCGGTGGCGGTCGCCGCCGGGTTCGCCGTCCTGCTGGTCCCGTACTCGCTGGTGGGCCCCTTCGCCGGCGTCTGGCTGGACCGGTGGCGCCGCCGGCAGGTGCTGGTGCACGCCGACCTGCTGCGGACCGGGCTGGTCGGCGTCCTGGCGCTGCTCGTGGCCGGCGGGTCGGGCGGCCTGCCGCTCCTGGTCGCCGGGCTGGTGCTGTTCTCGGTCGCCCGCTTCGTGCTGTCGGCGCTGTCGGCGGCGCTCCCGCACACCACCCCCGACCTGGTGCCGGCCAACGCGCTGTCGACGACGTCCGGCGCGGTGGCCACGGTGGTGGGTGGAGCGGCCGCGGTCGCGGTGCAGCAGGCCGCCGGCATCGCGGGGGACGCCGGGTACGCCCTGCTGACCCTCGGCGCGGCCGGCCCCTACCTGCTCGCCGCGGCGCTTGCCGCGGGCTTCCCGCCGGGGGCGCTCGGACCGGACGGGCGCACGACGACGTCGTCCGCCCGCCAGGTGGTCGCCGGCCTCGTGGCCGGCGTGCGGCACGTGCGGGCCCGCCCCCCGGCGGGGACCGCGCTGGCCGTCATCACCGTGCACCGGCTGTGCTTCGGGGTGCTGACCCTCGCGACGCTGCTGTTCTCCCGCGCCGCCGCACCGGCCGGCGCGGGGCTGGTCGGCGTCGGGGCGGCGGTCGCCGCGGGCGCGGTCGGCACGCTGCTGGCGGCCCTGGCGACGCCCGGGGCGGTGCGCCGTCTCGGGACGGCGCGGTGGGTGACCCTGCTGCTGGCGCTCGGCGGCGTCCTGCTGACGGCGCTGGGCCTGCCCTTTCTGCCGGTCACCGTGGTGCTGGCCGGCGCGGTGCTCGGCTTCCTCGGGCAGGGCGTCAAGATCTGCGTGGACGCCACCCTGCAGCGGGCGGTGGACGACGACGTGCGCGGCCGGGTGTTCTCGGTCTACGACATGCTCGTCAACGTCAGCTACGTCCTCGCCCTGCTCGTGGCGGCGTACCTGCTGCCGGCGGACGGCGTCTCCCCGCCCGCCGTGGTCGCCGTCGGCGCGGCCTACGTGCTCACCGCCCTGTACGCCGCCCGCTCCCCGCTGGCGCGCTGACCGGCCGGGGTCGTCAGAGCTCCGGGACGCAGGGCCCCCGGCCGAGGCGGGACAGGCCCGTGAGGTCCCCGGTGGCGTAGTCTGTGACGCCGCGCACGGTCTCGGGGTGGAGCAGCTGCGAGTCGTCGTCCACGTGGCCCAGGCCGACCAGGTGGGCCAGCTCGTGCAGCACGACCCCCGACGCGGTCGCGGGGCTGTCGGCCGTGATCTCGGGGAACTGGCCGGCGTCGAGGGAGACGGTGCCGGTGACGTAGACCCGCGGGCCGTCCCCGAGCGACACGGCCAGGCTGCCGGCCTCGCCGACGGTGTCGCCGGCCAGCGCGGGGTTCTCCCCCTCGGTCTGCCAGGCGACGAGGACCGGCGCCCAGCGGTCGCCGTAGCGGTCGGGCTGGAACGCCGCCCGCTCGGGGGTCGGCGCCTCGTCGCTCGGGCCGTCGTACACGAAGACCAGCCCGGTCACCTGGCTGACCCGGGCGACCGCCGCGTGGACCAGCTCCGCGCCACCCTCGGGGGAGCCGTCGGGCCGGATGGCGTAGTGGACGACCCGGCAAGGGTCGTAGGCCACCGGCGTGGTGCCGTCGGCCTGGGTGAGCGCGAACGCGTGGGGCCCACCCGCCGCGGGCGCCGGCGGGGCCTGCCCCCACGGGTCCGGTCGGGCGCCGGTACCCGGGGTGGGGCGGTCCGCCGGTGCCGCCGCGGTCGTCGGGACGCTGCGGTCCGGCCCCGCGTCGGACGGCGCCCTCGCGGCCGGGGACTCCCAGGGCCACGGCACGGTGCCGGCGAGGACCGCGGCCCCGAGGGCGCCGCCGACCACCAGCGGGACGGCGAGGAGGCTCCGCAGGCGCCGGCGTCGGCGTCGGGGCGGCTCGGGAGCGCGCCACGGGACGGCCGCGACCGGCAGGCCGAGCGCCTCGTCCACCACCCACTGCGGCGTGCGGCCGGTCGCGGAGGTGGGCAGGCCCGGGTCCGGGGCGCCGGGTCCCTGTTCGTGCACGATCCTCCTGTCGGCAGCCGGGGGCTCCGGCTGCAGCGGATCAGCCGTTGCGGGCGGCCCACCAGGCGCGCAGCTCGGCCTCGGCCTCGTCGGGGTCCAGCGGGCCGCGCTCGAGCCGCAGGTCCTTGAGGTACTTCCAGGCCTCGCCGACCTCGCGGCCGGGCGGGATGCCGAGGATCGCCATGATCGCGTTGCCGTCGAGGTCCGGGCGCACCCGCGCGAGGTCCTCGGCCGCCGAGAGCTCGGCGATCCGCCGCTCCAGCGAGTCGTACGTCGCCGACAGCGCCGCGGCCCGCCGCTTGTTGCGGGTCGTGCAGTCCGAGCGCACCAGCTTGTGCAGCCGGGGCAGCAGGTCTCCGGCGTCGGTGACGTACCGGCGGACGGCGGAGTCGGTCCACTCGCCGCGGCCGTAGCCGTGGAAGCGCAGGTGCAGGAAGGTCAGCCGGGCGACCGCCTCCACGACCTCCTTCGAGTAGCGCAGCGCCTGCAGCCGTCTGCGGACCAGCTTCGCGCCGACGACCTCGTGGTGGTGGAAGGAGACCCGCCCGCGCGGCTCGTGCCGGCGGGTGGCCGGCTTGCCGATGTCGTGCAGCAGCGCCGCCAGCCGCAGCACCAGGTCCGGCGACCCGGCCTGCGGATCCGCCTTCTCCAGCGCGATCGCCTGGTCCAGCACCGTCAGCGAGTGCGTGTAGACGTCCTTGTGCTGGTGGTGCTCGTCGATCTCCATGCGCAGCGCCGAGAGCTCGGGCAGGACGACGTCGGCCAGCCCGGTGGCGACGAACAACTCCAGCGCCGCCCGCGGCGCGTCCTGCAGCAGCGTCTTCGACAGCTCCACCTGGACCCGCTCGGGGGTGATCCGCGCCAGCTCGTCGGACATCGCCGTCATCGCCTCGACCACCTCGTCGACCGGCGTCAGGCCCAGCTGGGCGACGAACCGGACCGCGCGCAGCATCCGCAGCGGGTCGTCGGCGAAGGAGTCGGCGGCGGCGCCGGGGGTCCGCAGCCGCTTGGCCAGCAGGTCGCCGAGCCCGCCATAGGGGTCGGTGACGGTGCGGTCGGGACCCAGCGAGACGGCCATCGCGTTGACGGTGAAGTCGCGGCGGGCCAGGTCGTCGACGAGCGAGTCGCCCCACGCCACCTCGGGGTTGCGCGACTCCCGGTCGTAGCGGTCGGCGCGGAAGGTGGTGATCTCCAGCCGGACGCCGTCCACCTCGGCACCCACCGTGCCGAAGGTGATGCCGGTGTTCCACGTGGAACTGGCGAACCCGCGGAGCAGCCGCAGCACCTGCTCGGGCCGCGCGTCGGTGGTGACGTCGAGGTCCCCGGGCACGCGCGGCCTCCCGGACCCCGCGGCGATCAGCGCGTCGCGCACCGACCCGCCGACGAGGTGCACCTCGAAACCGGCGTCGGTGAAGCGCTGCCCCAGCCTGGTCAGGACGGGGGAGAGGTCGACGAGCTCGCGCACGGCCTCCTGGACGGCGGGTGGCACGGGCACGGCAGCTGCCGTCGTCGGACTGTTCACACTGGTCCGACTCCGCGCCCCGGTCCGCTCCTCGCTCGCTGGCGCTCGCTGCGATGCTCCCGGGGCTGTCGTCGGACGGGGGGGCTCACCGGACACGACGGTCCAGGGTAGTGCCGCGCCGAATGGACTCTGGTCCGGCTCCACGCTCCGGTCCGTTCCTCGCTGCGATGGTCCCGGAGCTGTCGCCGGACGCGCGCTACCCTCCTGGCATGGCTGGGACGGGCGGGCGAGGGCGCCCGGGCCGCCGGTTGCGGCGGGTCGACGAGACCTCCGCCGGGGGCCTGGTGGTGGCTGACGACCCCATCACGGGGCCGCGCGCCGCCCTCATCGGCCGCACCGACCGCCGCGGCCGGCTGCTCTGGTCGCTGCCCAAGGGCCACATCGAGGAGGGCGAGACCCCGGAGGACACCGCCGTCCGGGAGGTCGCCGAGGAGACCGGGATCATCGGCGAGGTCGTCGCCCCACTCGGCATCATCGACTTCTGGTTCGTCGCCGACGGTCGCCGGGTGCACAAGACCGTGCACCACTTCCTGCTGCGCGCCATCGGGGGAGCCCTGTCCGACGCCGACATCGAGGTGACCGAGGTCGCCTGGGTGCCCCTCGACGAGCTCGGCGCTCGGCTCGCCTACGCCGACGAGCGGGCCCTGGTGGAGCGGGCGCCCGCCCTCCTCGCCGACAGCGCGTGAGCGAGCTGGCGAGCTCACCGGCAGACACAGCAGGCGGCCCCGTGGCGACGAGCGCCGGCGAGGAGCTGTCGTGAGGCGGCGGTCGGTCGCCGGCCGGTCCGCCGCACGGGGTCACCGCCGCACGGTTCGGGGGACGACGGTCGCCGTCGCGCTCGCCGGGGTGCTCGGCGCCCCGCTCGTCGCGCTCACCCCGGTCGCGGCCGCCGCTCCCGGGGACCCCGCCGCGACCGAGGCGCCCGCCGACGACCGCCCGGTCACCGTCCGGCTCACCCGCCTGGACCCCCGCACGGTGCTGCCGGGCGCGACGGTCACCGTCGAGGGCGAGCTGACCAACACCGGCAGCGAGACGCTCACCGACCTCGACGTGCGGCTGCAGCGCGGTGAGCTGCTGGACTCCCGCGCCGAGCTGCACGCCGTCGACGGCGACCCCGACCTGACGGCCGCCGTCGCCACGCCGTTCCAGGACGTCGCCGGCGAGCTGCGCCCGGGGGACTCGGTCACCTTCACCCTCACCACGACCACCGACGCGCTGGCCATCGACCGCGACGGCGTCTACCCGGTGCTGCTCAACCTCAACGGCGTCGGTGCCGACGGGGAGCGTCGCCGGGTCGGCGAGCTGACCACGTACCTGGTGCAGCCGTCGGCGCTGCCGGCGACGCCGACCAGCGTCGCCTGGCTGTGGCCGCTGGTCGAGCGCACCCACCGCGACGCCTCCGGCGCGTTCCTCGACGACGGGCTGACCGCCGAGGTCGCGGCCGGTGGCCGGCTGGACCGCGCGCTGGCCACGGTGGAGCGGCTGCCCGAGGCCGTCCCGCCCGAGGGTGGGGAGCCGGCGCCGGTGGTCCAGGTGACCCTGGCCGTCGACCCGGCGCTGGTCGAGGAACTGCAGGTCATGGCCGACGGCCCCTACGCCGTCGCCGGGGACGAGGACGCCGGGTCGGGCAGCGACGAGGCCGCCGCCTGGCTGCAACGGTTGCGCGCCGTCGCCGCCGACCACCCGGTGGTCGCACTGCCCTACGGCGACGTCGACGCCGACTCCCTGACCGGCGCGGGCCTGGCCCCGGTGGTGAGGCGCAGCCTGCCGGGCAGCACCGAGGGGACGGCGCAGGACGCCCCCGACGCCCCCGCCGCACCACCGACCGGCGCACCGGCCGACGTCGAGGCCGACGGCACCGCCGGCGCGGACATCCTGCGCGAGGTCCTGGGCGTCGAGGCGCGCACCGACCTGGCCTGGGCGGTGGGCGGCGCGCTGCGCCCCGAGACGCTCGGCGCGCTGCGGGACGGCGGCATCCAGGAGGTCGTGCTCGCTCCCGGCGGGCTCACCGACGGCGCGGCCGCGCTCGGCCTCGAGGGCCCCGCCGCGGCCCGGACGACGGTGCCCACCGAGGACGGCGAGGTCCCGGCCCTGGTCGCCGACCCCGCGCTCGGCGACCTCGCCGGTGGCGCGGCGCGGGCCCCCGGGGGCAGCCGGGCCGCCGAGCAGCGCTCGATCGCCGAGCTCGCGCTGCTCGGCCTGCAGCCCGGCGGCGCGACCGCGCAGCAGAGCGTGCTGGTGGCCCCACCGCGGGAGGTCGACGCCGACCCCGCCGGCGTGAGCGCCGTGATGGCCGCCTCCGCGCAGTTCCCGTGGCTGCGGCCGGCCACCGTGGCCGAGCTCGGCGACGGTCCCAGCACCGACACCGGCGAGCTGGTGACCCCCGCGGACGTGGGCGGACTCGAGGCCGCGGGGCTGACCGACGTCGCCGCCGCGGTCTCGATCCGCGACCAGCTGGCCAGCGCCG
This sequence comes from Geodermatophilus sp. SYSU D00779, assembly GCF_054050595.1. Taxonomy (NCBI): domain Bacteria; kingdom Bacillati; phylum Actinomycetota; class Actinomycetes; order Geodermatophilales; family Geodermatophilaceae; genus Geodermatophilus; species Geodermatophilus sp. SYSU D00779. The sequence goes on along the minus strand of NZ_JBJGZQ010000031.1, from coordinate 37,891 downwards.
TCGCCGGCGACCCGGACGCGGCGCTGGCGCGCTGGGACGCGGCGACCGCCCGCACCACCTCGGCCGCGTGGCGGGACGACCCCGCCGGCTTCACCGCGGCCGCCTCGGACCTGCGGACGACGGTGGACCGGCTGACCGAGCGGGTCACCCTGCTCTCCCCGGCCGCCGGCACCTACAGCCTCGCCTCCAGCGACGCCCCGCTGGTGCTCACCGTGAGCAACGACCTGCCCTTCGCCCTGCGCGTCCAGCTGCGGGTGCAGACCCGCGGCAACGCGCTCTCGGTCGGCGACCTCGGCGACCAGGTCCTCGGCCCCGAGCAGCGGACGACGTTGCAGGTGCCGACCCAGGTGCGCCAGTCCGGTCGCTTCGGCGTCACGGCCACGCTCACCACCCCGGACGGCGCACCGCTGGGCGACCCGGTGCGGCTGCAGGTGCAGAGCACCGCGTACGGGTCGATCTCGGTCGTCGTCACCATCGGCGCGGCGGCGCTGCTCGGGCTGCTCTTCCTGCGCCGGCTCGTGCGCTACCTGCTGCGCCGTCGCCGCGGCACCCCCGGCGACGAGGACGGCGACCTGCCCGGCGGCCCGGCGCCCGAGGGCGCGGCCGTCCCCCTGCCGCCCACGCGGAGCCCGGTGTGAGCGGGCGGGCGAGCTCACACGACGAGCACAGCAGCCCCGCGGACGCGGCCGCCGAGCGCCAGCGGGGCGGACTCGTGAGCGAGCGACGGGTGGGCGAGCAGCAGCGCCGGCCGCTGCCCCCCGTGCCGCCGCCCCCCGCGGCGCCGCGCCGGCCCGCACCCGAGCGCCCCCCGGCGCCGGAGGACGGCACCCGGCGCGAGCCGCCGCCCGCCGAACGCGCCCGTCGGGAGCCGCCGCCGGTCCGCGGTCCGGGGACACCGCCGGCCCGGCCGCTGCCCCCGCCGCCGTACCCCCAGGCCCCGCTCGGCGGACGGCCGCTGCCGCCGGTCCCGCCGCCGGCGCCCCGCGTCCGCGACCTGCCGCCGGTGCCGCCTCCGCGGCGTGCCTCGCGGTGGGTGCCCGGGCCCGACGACACCCAGCTGATCCCGGTGCTGCCCGCGGTGCCGCGCCGGGTGGACGAGACCGACGAGGAGGTCGAGGCCCGCGAGGGCCGGCCCGGCGCCAGCCGGGGCATCCTGCGCGCCGCCGGGACCATGGCGGTGGCCACGCTGGTCTCCCGCATCACCGGGCTGCTGCGCACGATGGTGCTCACCGCGGCGCTGGGCGTCGGGCTGGTCGGCGACGCCTACAACACCTCGAACACGCTGCCGAACATCGTCTACGAGCTGCTGCTGGGCGGGGTGCTGACCTCGGTCGTCGTCCCGCTGCTCGTGCGCGCCCAGGAGCGCGACGACGACGGCGGCGCGGCCTACGCCCAGCGGCTGGCCACGGTCGCCACCGTGGGGCTGGTCGTGGTCACCGGCCTGGCGATCCTGGCCGCACCCCTGCTGACCGCGCTGTACGGCCTGGACGAGGACCCCGACCAGTACCGGCTGGCGACCTGGCTGGCCCGCATCCTGCTCGTCGAGATCGTCTTCTACGGCCTCGGCGCCCTGGCGCAGGCGATCCTCAACTCGCGCGGGGTGTTCGGCCCGCCGGCCTGGGCGCCGGTGCTCAACAACGTCGTCGTCATCGCCACCGGCCTGCTCTTCCTCGCCGCCACCGGCCCCGGTCAGCTCACCCCGGTGACCATCACCGACGGCCAGGTGTGGCTCCTGGGCGCCGGCACCACGCTGGGCATCGCCGTCCAGGCGCTGGTGCTGCTGCCGCTGCTGCGCCGGGCCGGCGTCCCGCTGCGTCCCCGCTGGGGGCTCCGCGACACCGGCCTGGGCGAGGCGGCCAGGCTCGGCCTCTGGGTGATCGGCTACGTGGCGGTCAGCCAGATCGGCGTCGTCGTGGCCACCCGGATCGCCAACGCCGCCGGGCGCGCCGGCGGGCTCGGCTCGATCGGGTTCGCCAACGCCAGCCTGCTGTTCCAGATGCCCTACGGGATCATCGGTGTCGCGTTGCTGACCGCGCTGGTGCCGCGTTTGAGCCGGGCCGCCGCGCGCACCGACGTCCCCGGTGTGGTGCGCGACCTCTCCCTCGGCACCCGGCTGTCGGCCCTCGGCCTGCTGCCGGTCAGCGCCGCGCTGACCGTGCTCGGCCCGGCGCTGGCCGTCGTCGTCTTCGCCCGCGGCAACACCGGCGCCGACGAGGCCCGCGCCATCGGCGTCGCGCTCGCCGTGGGCGCGTTCGGGCTGCTGCCCATGGCGGTCACCCTGCTGCAGCTGCGGGTCTTCTACGCCATGAAGGACTCGCGCACCCCCACGCTGATCCAGGTGGGGATGGTCGCCGTCCGGGTGCCGCTGCTGCTGCTCGTGCCGGTCGTCGTCCCCCCGGGTCGGGTGGTGGCCGGGCTGATGCTGGTCACCAGTCTCACGTACGTGGCCGGCTGGGTGATCGGGCACGCGGTCCTGCGCCGGCGGCTCGGGACGCTGGAGACCCGCGCCACGCTGGGCCCGGTGCTGCGCACCGCCGCGGTCGCGGTCGTCGCCGGCCTGCTGGGCTGGCTGGCGGTGTCCCTGGCCGACGGTGCCCTGGGCCCGTCGGTGGCAGGGTCGCTCGGCACCGTGCTGCTGGGTACCGTGGTCATCGGCGTCGCGACCCTCGGAGGGCTCGTGCTCGCCCGCGTCCCCGAGGTCCAGGAGCCCCTGGCGGCCGTCCGGGCCAAGCTGGGGCGCAGGTGAGCGGCGTGACGCCGCCGCCGGGGCAACCCAGCCGCCGGCACGGAGGGGACAGGGGGCCGGGCGCACCGATGACGTCCACGATCACCGGCCTCCCCGACCGCTACCGCCCGCTCGACGAGGTCGGCCCCACCGAGACCACCGCCACCGGCGTCATCCACTGCTGGCGGGCCAAGGACCGGATCCTCAACCGCGACGTCGCCATCCGGGTGCACACCCCCGGCGGGCCGGCCGCCCGCGAGTGGATCACCCGCGCGCTCACCGCCGGCGGGCTGGCCACGCCCGCGCTGGCCATGGTCTACGACGCCGCCGAGGGCAGCGGGGACGGCGCGGCGCCCGGGGGCGCGGCCTACGTCGTCAACGAGTGGATCGAGGGTCGCACCCTCGCCGAGCGCCTGGCCGAGGGCCCGATGCCCGAGCGGGAGGCCCGCACCGTGCTGCGCCGGCTCGCCGAGGGCGTCGCCGCGGCGCACCGGGTGGGGCTGGCCGTCGGCGGGCTGACCCCGGAGACCGTCGTCCTGCGGCCCAACGGCCTGGTCGGGCTGCGCTCGGTGCCGGCCGCCAGCGGCACCGTCCAGGGGGACGTCGCCGCCCTCGGGGAGCTGCTCGAGTACTGCCTCACCGGTCGACGGCCGGGCACCGCAGCGGCCGGGCGGACGGCGGGGATGCCCCCGGACCTCGCCGCCCTGGTGCGCCGCGCCCGCTCCACCGAGCCCGGCGCGGGCCTGTCCAGCGTCGCGGCCATGGCCGCCCTGCTGGCCGAGCGCCCCCGCACCGGGCACACCGCCGAGCCGCAGCGCGCCCCGGACGAGTCGGACAGCGGGTGGCTGCGCCGGCTGCGGGAGCGCCGCGAGGAGGAACGTGCGGCCGGGGACGTGGCCGTCGACCCCGTGCCGACCCGCGACGCCTCCGGCGGCGCGTACCCGCCGTTGGACGCCCGCGGCCTGCCGCCCGTCCCCGGCCGCCGGGACGAGGACGACGAGGACGACCTGCTGCCGCTGTCGGACGACGACGACGGAGCGCGCCCGCGGGACGACGGGGGCGGGGACGCGCGCCGGCGCCGCCTGCTCGTCGTCGGGCTGCCGGTGGCGGCGCTGGCCGTGGTCATCGCGCTGGCGGTCTGGCTCGGCAACGTGATCTCGCCCGACGACCTCACCGGTGACCAGGCGCCCGTCCCCAGCGCACCGCCGTCCAGCGCGCCGCCCGCGCAGGAGACGGCCGACCCCGGGGACGGCCCCGCGGCCACCATCACCGACGCCCGCGTGTACGACCCGTTCGGCGACGGGGACCCGGACAACCCCGACGAGGTGCCGCTGTCGTTCGACGGCGACCCGTCCACCGCCTGGTCGACGGTGACCTACCGGGGGTCCGCGGCGTTCGGCAACCTCAAGGACGGCATCGGCGTCCTCTACGACCTCGGCTCCGAGCAGACCCTGACCGGCCTCGGCGTCACCGGCACCGCCGGCGCCACCGCGGAGGTCCGGGTCGGCGACCAGCGCGACGGCGACCTCGACTCCTACCGGGTGGTCGCGAGCGGCGAGCTCGGCGACTCGGCCGACCTGTCCTTCGACGAGCCGGCGACCACCCGGTACGTGCTGCTGTGGCTGACCGGACTGGCGCCGTCGGACGGCGGTTTCTCCGCCGAGGTCGCCGAGGTCACCCTCACGCCGGCCGGGTGAACCGCCCGGCCGACACCCTCCCGAGGGGGCCCTGACCGGGAATGCGGCACCTACGATCCTCGTTGTGCCGCCCGTGACGACAGACCACCCGACCCCCGGCCCCGCGGTGACCGCAGAGCACGTGGACCCCGCGATCCCGCCCGCCGAGCACGACGGCGTCCGCGACCTGATCATCATCGGGTCGGGCCCGGCCGGGTACACCGCCGCCATCTACGCCGCCCGCGCGAACCTGCACCCGCTGGTGTTCGAGGGCTCGCAGTTCGGCGGCGCGCTGATGACCACCACCGAGGTGGAGAACTTCCCCGGCTTCGCCGAGGGCGTCCAGGGCCCGCAGCTCATGGACGACATGCGCACCCAGGCCGAGCGGTTCGGTGCCGAGCTGGTCGCCCGCGACGTCACCGAGGTCGACCTCACCGCCGAGCCGAAGATCGTCAAGGTCGGCGACGAGGTGCACCGCGCGCACGCGGTCATCGTGGCCACCGGCTCGAAGTACCGGTACCTCGGCCTGGACAACGAGCAGCGGCTGCTCGGCCGCGGCGTCTCGGCCTGTGCCACCTGCGACGGCTTCTTCTTCCGCGACCAGGACATCGTCGTGGTCGGTGGCGGCGACTCGGCGATGGAGGAGGCCACCTTCCTCACCCGCTTCGCCAAGACGGTGACCGTCGTCCACCGGCGGGACGAGCTGCGCGCCTCGAAGATCATGCAGCAGCGCGCGCAGGACAACGAGAAGATCCGCTGGGCGCTGAACAAGCAGGTCATCGACGTGCTCGGTGACCAGACCGTCTCCGGCGTCAAGCTGACCGACGTCAGCACCGGCGCCACCGAGGAGCTGCCGGTCTCGGGTGTCTTCGTGGCGATCGGGCACGATCCGCGCAGCGAGCTGTTCGTCGGGCAGCTCAAGCTCGACGACGAGGGCTACGTGCAGGTCGAGCACCCCACCACGCGGACCAACATCGAGGGCGTCTTCGCCTGCGGTGACGTCGTCGACCACATCTACCGCCAGGCCATCACCTCGGCCGGCACCGGCGCCGCCGCGGCGATCGACGCCGAGCGCTGGCTGGCCGTCGCCTTCGGCGAGCGCTGACAGCGGACCACCCCTCCCCACACCTCGGAGGAGGACCCCGTCCTCCCCACCACTCGTGAGCTCGCGGCGGGCCCGGGGTGGGGCCGGCGGGCCCCCGGAGGCCGGCCGCTCCGGAACCCGCCACGCTCGCGGCGGGACCCTGCAGGCGGTCCGCCTGACCCGGGCATACATCCACCCGCTCGCCGGTTGACACCGGCGGCACTCGAGCCAGTCGAACCAAGGGAGAGACCATGGCAGGCAACACCGTGACGGTCACCGACGCGACCTTCGCCGACGACGTGCTGGGCAGCGACAAGCCCGTCCTCGTCGACTTCTGGGCCGAGTGGTGCGGGCCGTGCAAGATGGTCGCCCCCGTCCTCGAGGAGATCGCCGCCGAGCACGGCGACAAGCTGACGATCGCCAAGCTCAACATCGACGAGAACCCGCAGATCGCCCGCGACTACCAGGTCATGTCGATCCCGACCATGACGGTGTTCCAGGGCGGCAAGCCGGTGAAGAGCATCATCGGCGCCAAGCCGAAGGGCGCGATCCTCTCGGACCTCGCCGACTACCTGTAGGCCTCGTCCCGAGGCTCGCCCCGAGCGTGCGAGGGGGGAGGAGGACGAGGTCCTTTCTCCCGCAGGCTCGGCGCGGGCCCCTGGAGGGTGGCCGTTCCAGCAGGTCTCGAGGGCCTCCTCCGCCGGTCGGCGGAGGAGGCCCTCGCGCGTGCGGGGGCCCCATCGGGCCGCTCGGGCGCCCGGGGACCACAATCGACCCACGATGGCATCCGACAGCAGCATGCAGCCCCTGGGGCCGGGGGACCGTGGCCCCGCCGTGGCCGACGTGCACGCCGCCCTGCGTGCCCTCACCCTGCTGCCGGCGGGAGGAGCCGCGGAGGAGGCGTCGCTGGACCAGGCGGTCTACGACGCGGCCACCGAGCTCGCCGTCCGCCACTTCCAGCAGGTGCGCGGGCTCTCCGTCGACGGCCGCGTCGGCGAGGAGACCTACCGTGCCCTGTCCGAGGCGCGCTGGTCCCTCGGCGACCGGCTGCTGCACCACGACCCGGTCCGCCCCATGCGCGGGGACGACGTCACCAACCTGCAGGACCGGCTGCACGAGCTCGGCTACGACGCCGGCCCGGTGGACGGCGTCTTCGGCCCGGAGACCGAGAGGGGGCTGCGGGCCTTCCAGCGCGACTACGGCCTGACCTCCGACGGCACCTGCGGGCCGGCCACCCTGCGGGCACTGCGCCAGCTCGGCCGCAAGGTCACCGGCGGGCGCCCCCAGCTGCTGCGGCAGAGCGCCAGCTTCGTGGAGAGCGGCCCGCACCTCATCGGACGGCGGATCGTCGTCGACCCCGGCCACGGCGGCACCGACACCGGCTTCACCGCCGGCGAGACCACCGAGGCCGACCTGGTGCTCGACCTGGCCTCGCGCATCGAGGGCCGGCTCGCCGCCGCCGGTGCCACCGTCTACCTGACCCGCGGCCGCGACCAGGACCCGTCCCCGGCCGAGCGGACGGCGTTCGCCAACGACGCCCACGCCGACCTGTTCCTCTCGCTGCACACCGACGCGCACAGCTCGGAGCACGCCCGCGGGGTGTCCAGCTACTACTACGGCACCGGCTCGGGAGCCTCCTCGACCGTGGGCGAGCAGTTCGCCAACCTCGTGCGCCGCGAGGTCGTCGTCCGCACCGGCCTGCTCGACCTCGGCTCGCACCCCAAGACCTGGGACCTGCTGCGGATGAGCCGCATGCCCGCCGTCCGACTCGACGTCGGCTACCTGTCCCACCCGGTCGACCGGCTGCTGCTGCTCGACGCCCGGCTGCGCAGCACCGTCGCCAGCGCCGTCCTGGCCGCCGTCCAGCGGTTGTTCCTGCCGGCCGAGGCCGACCCGCCCACCGGGACCTTCATCCTGCCCGCGAAGCGCTAGCAGAGCGCGCCGCCCCGCGCGGCGGCGCGAGGAGTGGGCCGGACGGGGCTCGACGCCACAGGGGAGGCACCTGGTCGCGGTGTCGGCCGGTAGGCCGACGATGTCACCGTGACGGTTGGGTCCGTCCCGACCCGTGTCCCCGGCAGGTCCGCCCGCTCCGGTCCCTACACTCGGGATGTGGCCGATCTCCAGCCCGGAACGCCCCCGGGCCCCGGTGTGCACCACCCCGCTCCGCGCCACCCGCGGCTGGACCCGCTGGCAGACCGGTACGCAGCACGCACGCACGGGATGAAGACCTCGGAGATCCGGGCCCTCTTCTCCGTGGTGAGCCGCCCCGAGGTCGTCTCGCTGGCCGGTGGCATGCCCGCGGTCACCGCGCTGCCGCTGGACGCGGTCGGCTCGATGATCGGCGAGCTGGTGTCCGGGATGGGCGCGCAGACGCTGCAGTACGGCTCCGGTCAGGGTGACCCGCGGCTGCGCGAGCGGATCTGCGACGTCATGGCCCTCGAGGGCATCACCGACGCCTCGCCCAGCGAGGTCGTCGTCACCGTGGGCTCCCAGCAGGGGCTGGACCTGGTGACCCGCGTCTTCTGCGACCCCGGCGACGTCGTCCTCGCCGAGGGCCCGTCCTACGTCGGCGCGCTCGGTGTCTTCCAGGCGGCCGAGGCGCGCGTCCGGCACGTCCCGATGGACGACGACGGGCTGGTCCCCGAGGCGCTGGAACAGGCGCTGCTCGAGTGCCGCGCGGCCGGCGACCGGGTGAAGTTCCTCTACACCGTGCCGAACTACCACAACCCGGCCGGCGTCACGCTGTCCGAGCCGCGGCGGCAGGCGGTCATGGAGATCGCCGAGCGCTACGACCTGCTGGTGATCGAGGACAACCCCTACGGCCTGCTCGGCTTCGACCGCGAGCCGATGCGCGCGCTGCGGGCCCGGGACGACCGCCGGGTCATCTACCTCGGCTCGTTCTCGAAGACGTTCTCCCCGGGCCTGCGGGTTGGCTGGGTGCTCGCCCCGCTCGCCGTCCGGGAGAAGCTGGTGCTGGCCACCGAGGCGCAGGTGCTCTGCCCGCCCTCGCTGACCCAGTACGCCGTCGCCCGCTACCTGGACACCCAGCCGTGGCGCGAGCAGATCAAGCACTTCGTCGAGCTGTACCGGGAGCGGCGCGACGCCACGCTCGAGTCGCTCGACGCGCTGATGCCGCCGGGTACCACCTGGACCCGGCCCGACGGCGGCTTCTACGTGTGGCTGAAGCTGCCGCACGGCCTGGACGCCAAGCTCATGCAACCCCGCGCGGTCAACGCGCACGTGGCCTACGTGCCCGGCATCGGCTTCTACGCCGACGGGTCGGGACGCGAGTTCATGCGGCTGTCCTACTGCTACCCCGAGCCGGACCAGATCCGCGAGGGGGTCCGCCGGCTGGCCCGCGTCGTCGAGGCCGAGCTGGACCTGCACTCCACCTTCGACGGCGTGGACACCGGCACCTTCCGGGCCGTCCCGGGGCCGCACAGCGTCGATCCGTTCGTCGGCCCGGCCAACAGCGACCGATACGAGGACCACCCGTGACCGACCCCGCGTCCGCACCGACCGCCGGGCAGGAGGTCGCGGCGCACCCGCTGCGCGCCGTCGTCCTCGCCGGCGGGCTGAACGTCGAGCGGGAGGTCAGCCTCTCCTCCGGCACCCAGGTGGCCGAGGAGCTCGCCCGCGCCGGCGTGGAGGCCGAGCTGCGCGACGCCGACGCCGAGCTGCTCCCGGGCCTGGCCGCGGCGCCCGCGGACGCCGTCTTCATCGCGCTGCACGGCGCCACCGGTGAGGACGGCGCGCTGCGGGCGGTGCTGGACCTCGCCGGCGTCCCCTACGTCGGCTCGCCCGCCGCCGCCTGCCGGCTGGCCTGGGACAAGCCGGCCGCGAAGTCCGTCGTCCGCTCCGCCGGGGTGACCACCCCGGACTGGGTGGCCCTGCCGCACAGCACCTTCCGGGAGCTGGGCGCCGGTGCGGTGCTGGACCTCATCGTCGCCCGCCTCGGCCTGCCGCTCATGGTCAAGCCCGCCTCGGGCGGCTCCGCGCTGGGCGTGCAGAAGGTCAGCCGGGTCGAGGACCTGCCCGCCGCCATGGTCAGCTGCTTCGCGTACGGCGACACCGTGATGGTGGAGCGCTACGTCGACGGGGTGGAGGTGGCGCTGTCGGTGGTCGACCTCGGCGACGGTCCGCAGGCGCTCCCGGCGGTGGAGATCGCCCCCGAGTCGGGGGTCTTCGACTACACCGCGCGCTACACGCCCGGCCTCACCGAGTACCACGCGCCGGCGCGGGTGTCGGCCGAGGTGGCGGCCCGGGCGGCGGAGCTCGCGGTCCGGGTGCACGAGGTGCTCGGCCTGGCCGACCTCTCCCGCACCGACGCGATCGTCACGCCGGACGGCGAGGTGCACTTCCTCGAGGTGAACGTCTCGCCGGGGCTGACCGAGACCTCGATGTTCCCGATGGCGGTCGAGGCGGCCGGCTCCTCGCTCGGCGACGTCCTCGCCCGGCTGCTGACCCGGCGGGCCGCCACCACCCGCTGAGAAAGGACCCTCCTGCAGGGTCCCGCCACTCGCAGGCTCGCGGCGGGACCCTGCAGGAGGGCCACACCAGTCGCTCACCACAGAGGCCCGGTTCCGTCCGTGACGGAACCGGGCCTCTGTCCGTGATCACTCCTCGGGACGGCGTCCGGCGACGTCCGGGGCCATCTGGCCGATGATGCGCTGCAGGTCGTCGACGGAACCGAACTCGACGACGATGCGGCCCTTGGCCCGGCCGATCTGGATCTTCACCTTGGTCTCGAAGGCGTCCGAGAGCCGGCCCGCGAGGTCCTCCACGCCCGGCGCGTTGAACTTCCGCGGCCGCCGCTTGGCCGTGGGCTCCTCGGCAACCGCCAGCGCGACCGCCTCCTCCGTGGCCCGCACCGACATCCCCTCGGCGACGATGCGCGCGGCCAGCGCCTCCTGCTTCGCAGCGTCGGGCAGCCCGAGCAGCGCCCGGGCGTGGCCGGCGGAGATGACCCCGGCAGCGACGCGGGTCTGCACCTTCACCGGCAGCTTCAGCAGCCGGATGGTGTTGGTGACCTGGGAGCGGCTGCGGCCGATCCGGCTGGCGAGCTCCTCGTGGGTGGCGCCGAACTCCTCGAGCAGCTGCTGGTAGGCCGCGGCCTCCTCCAGCGGGTTGAGCTGGACCCGGTGGATGTTCTCCAGCAGGGCGTCGCGCAGCAGCGCGTCGTCCGTGGTGTCCCGGATGATCGCCGGCACGAACTTCAGGTCGGCAGCGCGGGCGGCACGCAGCCGGCGCTCGCCCATGATGAGCTCGTAGCCGCCTTCGGGGCGCTCGCGCACGACGATCGGCTGCAGCAGGCCGAACTCGCGGACGGAGTACGTGAGCTCCTCCAGCGCCTCGTCGTCGAAGACCTGACGGGGCTGCTTGGGGTTGGGGACGACGTCGACCACGGCGACCTCGCGCAGCTGCGCGCCGGGCACGCCGACCGCGGCCACTCCTGCCGACGACGCGGCCTGCGCGGCGACCGTGGCCGCGGCCTGGGCCGCCGGGGGGAGCAGGTGGACCGGGGGAGCGGGCGGCGGGGCCGGTGCGGCCTCGGGGTCAGCGGCCTGACCAGGACCGTCGTCCGCGACGGGCAGCGGGCTCTGCTCGTCCTCCGGGGCACTGGTGGGGATCAGGGCCGCCAGCCCACGGCCCAGACCGCCACGCTTGCTCATGCTCGCTCCTCAGGAGACGGGGGGACGGGGACGGTCGCCGCGTCGGTGTCGGGGAACGCCGTGCCCACGGGCGCGGCGACGGGTGTGCCAGGGGTCGGGCGCGAGGGCAGCGGCGACAGGGAGACGCCGCGGCGGGCGAGCTCGCGCGCGGCCTCGACGTAGCTGGTCGAGCCGCGGGACCCGGGGTCGTAGGTGACCACCGACTGGCCGTAGCCCGGAGCTTCCGAGACTCGCACGTTCCGCGGGATGACGGTGTCCAGCACCAGGCTGCCGAAGTGGTTGCGCACCTCCTCGGCGACCTGGTCGGCGAGCTTCGTCCGCCCGTCGTACATCGTGAGCAGGATGGTCCGGACGGCGATCCCCGGGTTGAGGTGCCGGCGGACCAGGTCGATGTTGTTGAGCAGCTGCCCCAGGCCCTCGAGCGCGTAGTACTCGCACTGGATGGGGATCAGCACCTCGTCGCCGGCCACGAGCGCGTTCAGCGTGAGCAGCCCCAGGGACGGCGGGCAGTCGATGAGCACGTAGTGCGGGCGCTGCTCCGGCGGGAGCTCCTGCAGGTAGGTCTCGATCGCCCGGCGCAGCCGGTACTCGCGGGCGACGACGGAGACCAGCTCGATCTCGGCACCGGCCAGGTCGATGGTCGCCGGCACGCAGGAGAGCAGCGGCGTGGCCGTCGTCGGGTGCACCACCTCGGCGAGCGAGCTGTCGCCGACCAGGGCGTCGTAGACCGACGGCGTCCCCACGCTGTGGTCCACACCGAGGGCCGTGCTGGTGTTGCCCTGCGGGTCGAGGTCGATGACCAGCGTCCGCAGGCCGTACAGCGCCAGGGCGACCCCGAGGTTCACCGACGAGGTGGTCTTGCCGACGCCGCCCTTCTGGTTGGCGATGGTGATGACCCGGATGCGACCCGGCGCGGGGAACGGCTCCTGGTCGGCCGCGTGCAGGACCTGGGTCGCCCGCAGCGCCTCCATCGCGATGGGGCTGTCGAACTCGACGGCGGAGGCCGACTGCTCGGCCGTGAGACTGCTCCGCAGCCGCTGGCCCGGGTCGGTCATCTGAGGTCCTTCCTGCCGGTCCGTTTCACGTGGAACAGACGCGGGAAGTCGTACGGGGTTCCACGTGGAACGCGCGTCACCGCGTCCCTCGCGTCATCACCACCACGGTAGTGGCAGCCTCCCCTAGCCCCGCACCGACAGCCCGTGCGTGGATCTCCCGCATCCCGGCCGCCTCCAGTTCGGGTAGCAGCGACGGCAGCTCCTCCAGCGCGCGGGACCCGACGAGGGCGACCAGCTGGGCGCCCGGGCGCAGCAGCCCGCGGCACCACGCCACGAGCCGGGGGAGGGCCGCCACGGCCCGCGCCGTGACGACGTCCACCGACCCGACCGCGGCGCGCACCGAGCGCTCCTCCGCCCGGCCGCGCACGACGCGCCACGGGGCGCCCAGGTCGGCGACGACCTCCTCGAGGAACTCCACCCGGCGGGCCATCGGCTCGAGGAGGGTCAGCCGCAGGTCCGGCCGGGCCAGCGCCAGGGGGATCCCGGGCAGACCGGCACCGCTGCCGACGTCGACCACCCGGGCGTCGGCCGGGACGGCGTCGGCGACCGCGGCGCTGTTGAGGACGTGCCGCTCCCACAGCCGGGGCACCTCCCGCGGGCCGATCAGCCCGCGGGTGACGCCGTCGGTGGCCAACCGGGCGACGTAGCGCTCGGCGTCGGCCAGCGCCGGACCGAACACCGAGCGGGCGACCTCCGGGGCCGGTGGGACGGCTGGGGCGCCCGTGTCGGACGAGGCGGGCTCGGTCACCGATCCGGCAGCACCACGACGCGACGGTTGGGCTCCTCACCCTCCGACTCGCTGTGCACGCCGGCGACCCCGGCGATGACGTCGTGCACGACCTTGCGCTCGAACGGGTTCATCGCCGACAGCCGCTCCGGCTGCCCGCTGCTCGCGACGCGGCGCGCGGTCTCGGCCGCCAGCGAGGTGAGGTCGGCCCGGCGCCGGGCGCGGAACCCGCTGATGTCGAGCATGAGGCGGCTGCGGACGCCGGTGGACTGGGCCACGGCGAGCCGGGTGAGCTCCTGCAGCGCCTCCAGGACGGCGCCGTCGGGACCGACGAGGTCCTTGAGGTCGCCGCCGACGATCGCCACCGAGGCCCGGTCGCCCTCGACGTCGAGGTCGATGTCGCCGTCCACGTCGAGGATGTCGAGCAGCCGCTCGAGGTAGTCGCCGGCGACGTCGCCCTCGCGGACCAGCAGGTCGTCGGTGCCCCCGTCGTCCCCGACCGGGTCCGCCGGCTCGATGGCGGCGTCGGCGCCGTCCTCGTCCGGGTCGGGCAGGTCCGGCTGCGCCGGGACGGCGGCGTCGGCGGGCGGGCTCAGGACCGCGCCGGAGGTGGCCTCGCTGGTGGGGGCGGCCGGCTCGGTGGGGTGCTGTGGGGCGCTCATGGCGTGTCCTCCAGTCGTGCGGGCGTCCGGGGTCGGCCCCGGTGGTCGTTCACCGGCGCGGGCGCCCGCAGGGGCGCCGCACGCGCCGGCTCAGCGGCGCTTGCGCTTGCCGCGGTTGGCCGGTCCCTGGCTGCCGCGCGCACCGCCGGTGCGTGGGCGGCCCCCCGAGGAGCGGGCGGCGGCCGACGAGCCGCCGGAGCTCGCGGCGGTGGCTCCCGTCGTGGTGGGGGCGTCGTCGGCCGTGGTGTCGTGCGCCGTGGTGTCGCCGGCCGTGGTGTCGCCGGTCGGGTTGGCCGTGTCGACCGTCGAGGCCGGGGCGGCGGTGCGGCCGCTCTTGGGACGGACCGGCTTGGCGCCGGGCCGGGGGGCCAGCGCCTTGGGGTCGACGGCGGGCTTCTCCGCGGCGGCCTTGGCCTTGGCGGCGTCGGAGCCGGGCGGCGGCATCTTGCGCAGGATGAAGTACTGCTGGCCCAGCGTCCACAGGTTGTTGGTGAACCAGTAGAGGAGGACCCCGATCGGGAAGAGGAAGCCGGAGACGAACAGGCCGATCGGCATGACGTAGAGCAGCATCTTCTGCACCATCGCGGCCTGGCCCTCGACCGGCCCGGAGCGGCGCATGATCTGCTTCTGCGTGAAGAACGTCGTGAAGCTCATGATCAGGATGAGCAGGAACGCGACGACCCGGATCTGGCCGTAGCCGCCGGTGATCCCGAGGATCGCCTCCTCCTTGGCCCCGCTCATGAAGAACGAAGAGGAGATCGGCGCCCCGAAGAACGGCGCTCGGGCGGCCTCGTCGGTGAGCTGGGCGTCCCAGCTGTAGAGGCCCTGCGCGTCGGGGGCGAGCCGCCGCAGCACGTGGAACAGCGACAGGAAGATCGGGATCTGCGGCAGGATCGGCAGGCAGCCGGCCAGCGGGCTGACGTTCCGCTCCTTCTGCAGCTTCTGCATCGCCACCGCGAAGCCCTGCCGGTCGCTGCCGTACTGCTTGCGCAACCGCGTGATCTCCGGCTGGAGCTCCTGCATCGCCCGCTGCGACTTCACCTGCTTGACGAACAGCGGGAAGAGGATCACCCGGACGGTGACCACGAGGAAGACGATCGACAGCGCCCAGGCCAGGCCCGACAGGCCCGTCCCTGCCTCGGGGTCGTCGAAGACGAGGCTCCACAGCGAGTGCCACCGGGCCAGGACCCACGAGATGGCGGTGTACAGCCAGTCAAGCAACGGGGGACTCCTCCTGCGGGGCCCGGCGGGGTGCCGACGGGACGGGTCGGTCGGGTGCGGGCGCGGTCGAGCGGGCCGGCGGCACCAGGTCGAGGCCACCAGGGTGCCAGGGGGCGCACTTGAGCAGCCGTCGCAGGGCCAGCCAGCTCCCGCGGCCGGCGCCGTGGACGGCGATCGCCTCGGCGGCGTAGGCGCTGCAGGTGGGCTGGAAGCGGCACCGCGGGGGGAACGCCGGGCTGATCGCCCGCTGGTAGAAGCCGACGACGGCCAGCAGCGCCCGGGCGACCGGACGTCGTCCGTCGCGGGCGGCCGGCGGGTCGGCGGTCACGGGGTGCGGACCCGGAGGACGCGGTCGAGCCCGGCGGTCAGGTCGCGGCGCAGGTCCGCCGAGCTGGCGGTGGCCGCCTCTGGCCGCGCGCGGACCACCAGGTCTGCGGTGGGGGGCAGGCGGTCGAGCTGGTCGTGCACCACCGCCCGCAGCCGCCGGGTCACCCGGTGACGGACGACGGAGTTGCCCACGGCCTTGCCCACCACGAAGCCGGCCCGTGGACCGCCGACCGTCCCGGCGCCGCCGGGAGTCGGGGTCACGGGCCGTTCGGGGAGGTAGTGGAGCACCATGGTCGGCCGTCCGGCACGCCTGCCGGACCGGACGACCGCGGTGAACTCCGGACGCCGGCGCAGGCGTGCCTGCGCGGGCAGCACCTCAGGCGGAGAGCTTCTCGCGACCCTTGCGCCGACGGCCGGCGATGATCGCCCGGCCCGCGCGGGTGCGCATCCGCAGCCGGAAGCCGTGGGTCTTGGACCGGCGGCGGTTGTTCGGCTGGAACGTGCGCTTGCTCACGAGGTACTCCCACTACACGACATCGACGGGGCACGTCCACCGGGAGGCGGGCGCGCGACAGGGACGGGCACACGGCGGGAGCCGGTTCCCCGTCCACGGATCTCCCACCAGCATAGCCGAGGGAGCGCGGAGACCGGCGGCCCGGCCGGACACCGACTCCCCAGGGTCTCCCATCGGGAGGGACGACGCGTGGTGCCGCGCCACGGACGGTCCGCGACACGCCCCGCGGCGCGCCGAGAGCTGTCCCCGACCTCGTTGCCGGGCTGTGGACGAGGCTGTTAGCGTCGCCGTCGCTCCACACCGGACACCGACGTCCGGCACAGGGGCTGCCCCGCTGGTGTCGACCGACCACCACGCACTCCGGACAACCGCGACGACTCCCCTCTGACCAGCGGCGACACCCCCAGCCCGGCGGAACACGCGGGAGCCGGTGCGCATGTGTCGCCGATCGTGCACAGCCTGTGGACACCGGTGTGGACTCCGTGTGTCCGGATGTCCACAGTGGGGGACCGACCGGGGGACGACGGACCCGGCGACGGGCGGCCGCCGCGGGGCCGACGACACACGGGAACCTGGGAGGACGAGGGCCATGGCCGATGCCACGGTGGACCTGGCGACGGTCTGGGACCAGATCCGCGAGCGGCTGGCGACGAGCCTGTCCCCGCAGCAGAACGCGATGCTGAACCTCACCCGCCCGGTGGGCGTCTTCGAGGACACCGCGGTGCTGTCGGCGCCCAACGAGTTCACCCAGACCGTGCTGGAGTCCCGGATGCGCCGGGTGCTGGCCGAGGCGCTGTCGGAGCACCTCGGCCGCGACATCCGCGTCGCCGTCCAGGTGGAGGACAGCCCGGTCGAGCCGCCGGCCGCACCCGCGCCCGAGGTGCCGACCCGCCGTCCGTGGTCGGTGGTCGAGGCGCAGCGGGCCGAGGAGGACCGGGAGACCCGCGACCGCGCCGACGACGGGCGCAGCGCGTTCGGCGTGCGTGCCGACGTCCGGCCCGCCTGGGAGGACGACGGCAGGAGCGCCGCCCCCAGGCCGCCCGAGCGGGAGCCGGAGGAGTGGGCCCCCACCGACTGGAGCCCGCCGGCCCGGCGTCCGACCGGCCGCGGCACCCGCGCCGCCGAGCGCGACTGGGGCGGCACCGACCTCGACGAGGACGGCGTGGCCGTGCTGCCCTTCGACCTCGACACCGGCGACGACGACGGCGGCGTCCCCGAGCCGCCCGCGCCGCCGTCCCGGAGCCGGCGCGGCGGGTCCCGCGGCGGAGGGGACGCCGTCCCGCTGTTCGGTGACCGCCGGGCCCCGGCCGGCGCGCAGGACCCGGGGCTGAACCCCAAGTACGTCTTCGACAGTTTCGTCATCGGCAACAGCAACCGGTTCGCCCACGCGGCGGCCGTCGCGGTCGCCGAGGCGCCGGCCCGCGCCTACAACCCGCTGTTCATCTACGGCGACTCGGGGCTGGGCAAGACGCACCTGCTGCACGCCATCGGCCACTACGCGGCGCGGATGTTCCCCAACGTCCGGGTGCGCTACGTGAGCACCGAGGAGTTCACCAACGAGTTCATCAACCTGGTGCACTCCGGGCGGGCGGAGGACTTCCGCCGCCGCTACCGGGACATCGACTTCCTGCTCATCGACGACATCCAGTTCCTGGAGCGCGCCGAGCGGACGCAGGAGGAGTTCTTCCACACCTTCAACACGCTGCACAACGCCAGCAAGCAGATCGTCATCACGTCCGACCGGGCGCCGAAGAAGCTGACGACGCTCGAGGACCGGTTGCGCACGCGGTTCGAGTGGGGGCTGATCACCGACGTCCAGGCGCCGGACCTGGAGACCCGCATCGCGATCCTGCGCAAGAAGGCCTACGGCGAGCGGTTGCAGGTGCCCGACCCGGTGCTGGAGTTCATCGCCAGCAAGGTGCAGACCAACATCCGCGAGCTCGAGGGCGCGCTCATCCGGGTCACCGCGTTCGCGTCGCTGAACAAGCAGCAGGTCGACCTGCCGCTGGCCGAGCTGGTGCTCAAGGACCTGATCAGCGACGAGCAGGGCCCGCAGATCACCGCGGCGATCATCATGGCCGCCACCGCCGAGTACTTCTCCGTGACGATGGAGGAGCTGCAGGGCTCCAACCGCAGCCGCACGCTCGTCAACGCCCGCCAGATCGCCATGTACCTGTGCCGGGAGCTCACCGAGCTGTCCCTGCCGCGGATCGGGGCCTCCTTCGGCGGCAAGGACCACACCACGGTCATGCACGCCGTCAAGAAGATCACCAACCTGATGAGCGAGCGGCGGGCGACGTACACGCAGGTCACCGAGCTGACGGCCCGGATCAAGAGCCGCGCCCGGTCGTAGGGGACGACATCGCCCGCTGCGCGTCGCCCCGCGCTGATGACACCGTCGTCCCCCGGACGACACCGCGGTCACGTGTCGTCCCCTGGCCGACCCGCGCTGCTGCCCGCTCGCACCGGGTCGGACCCTGGCCGCTCGGCGCAGGTGGCGTGGCACCACAGCCGGGCACGGTGCGTCCGGTGGACAGATGCCTCGGTCGTCCACCTCGGTGTCCCCAGAGGGCCGCTGCGTGTCCACAGTCCTGTGGGTGGGCGGACCGTCGTCGTCCCCGCGTCAGGCGTGCTGTGCAGGTCACTCGCACCGGTGACGCGGGTCGACACGTCGACGAGTTGTCCCCAGCGATGTGCACAGGTTGGGGAGATCTCTCCTCGCCCGCTCACCCCCGGTCACGACGTGCCAGAGATGCCCACCGCTCCATCCACCCCTGGGGATGCCGCCCGTTGACGTCCTGACCTGCGGGTCCACCCGATCGGGGCCGTCGGACGCCGGTCGCCGCGGCGCCGGGCACCCGGACCTGGGTACGGACTGGGGACGGACGCTGGGGGAACCAGGGGACAGGACGTGGAGAGACGGCGGCCGGTGTGGGTGGACGTCGAGATGTCCACGTGTCGACACGGGAGTCCGCCTCACCGCCCACAGTCGGCCAACATGTCGACTCGGGCGCTGAGCTGCACGGACGGCGTCGATCCCCAGGATCCACACCGGTGATGACGAAGATGAGGGAGATAGATCGAGGATTTCTCGAACCACACTCTGGGTGGGGAAGCTCCGCTGCCAGTGACCTGACCGAGGACAGCGGTTACCTCCATGTCCCTCCCAGAGGGCACGATGAGCACCGCACCACGAGGACACCGACGACAGCTGGGGTGGATCAGGTCATGAAGTTCCGGGTGGCACGTGAGGTGCTCGCCGATGCCGTCGCGTGGACGGCGCGCAGCCTGCCGCCACGGCCGTCGGTGCCGGTGCTGGCCGGGATCATGCTCGAGGTCGACGGCAGCCAGTTGTCGGTGTCCGGCTTCGACTACGAGGTCTCCGCCCGCGCCGAGGTGGACGTGCAGGCCTCCGAGAGCGGCCGGGTGCTCGTGCCCGGCCGGCTGCTCGCCGAGATCACCCGCGCACTGCCACCGCACCCGGTCGACCTCACCGCCGAGGGCCCGCGCCTGTCGATCTCCTGCGGGAACGCGCGCTTCAGCCTGCCGACGCTGCCGGTCGAGGACTACCCGTCCCTGCCGGCCATGCCGTCGTCGGCCGGCGTCGTCGACAGCGACGTCTTCGCCGAGGCGGTCGGCCAGGTCGCCGTCGCCGCCGGCCGGGACGACACCCTCCCCATGCTCACCGGCGTCCGGCTGGAGATCGAGGACGACCTGGTGACGCTGGCGGCGACCGACCGCTACCGCCTCGCCGTCCGCGAGTTCGCCTGGCGACCGGAGACCCCGGGTCTGACCGCGGCGGTGCTGGTGCCCGCGCGCACGCTGGCCGACGCGGCGAAGACGCTGACCAGCGGGCCGGAGATCACGCTCTCGCTGTCCTCCGGCGGCTCCGGGGAGGGCATCCTGGGGCTCTCCGGCAAGGACCGGCAGACCACCACCCGGCTCCTCGACGCCGAGTTCGTCAAGTACCGGGCGATCATGCCCAACGAGTCGGCCAGCAACGCCACGCTGCCGGTCGGGCTGTTCACCGACGCCGCCAAGCGCGTCGCGCTGGTCGCCGAGCGGGGCACGCCGCTGCGCTGCGAGTTCACCCCCGGCCAGGTCACCCTGCGCGCCGGTGGCACCGACGACGAGGGCCAGGCCGAGGAGCGCTGCGACGTCGAGTTCGAGGGGGAGCCGCTGACCATCGGCTTCAACCCGACGTTCCTGCTCGACGGGCTGGCCGCGGTGCACACGCCGCGCGCGCGGATGGACTTCACCAGCCCGCTCAAGCCCGCCGTCCTCTCCGGGGTGCCCGAGCCGGCGACCGACGACGAGGCGGCCTCCCGGCCGGCCGAGCGGCCGGGCAGCTACCGGTACCTGATCATGCCGGTGCGGCTGCCGGGATGAGTCGAAGGGCCCTCCTGCCCCCCACCACTCGCGAGTTCGCGGCGGGACCCGGCAGGAGGGCCGTTCCAGCGGTTGCCGACGGGGCCCGGGCGGCAGCGCCCGGCCGGACCGAGCACGATGGACGGCGGAGACGAGCCGGCCCGCCGACGGGCCGGCCGGACCACTGCGAGGAGAGGACTGCGTCGTGCAGCTGGGGCTGATCGGGCTGGGCAAGATGGGCGGCAACATGGCCGAGCGGCTGCGCCGCGCCGGTCACGAGGTCGTCGGCTTCGACCACCACCCGGAGAAGCGGGACGTCGAGAGCCTGCCGGCGCTGAAGGAGGCGCTGTCGGCGCCGCGGGTGGTCTGGGTGATGGTCCCGGCGGGGGAGCCGACCCGGGCGACGGTCAAGGACCTCGCCGAGCTGCTCGAGCCCGGTGACGTGATCGTCGACGGCGGCAACTCCAAGTACACCGACGACCAGGTCCACGACGTGATGTGCCGCGAGAAGGGCATCGGCTACGTGGACGCCGGCGTCTCCGGCGGGGTGTGGGGCCTGGAGAACGGCTACGCGCTGATGGTGGGCGGCACCAAGGAGGACGTGGCCAAGGTCCAGCCGGTGTTCGACGCGCTCAAGCCGCCGGCGCCCAAGGACGAGTCCGGTCAGGAGCTGCCGGGCGCGGGCTTCGTGCACGCCGGGCCGGTCGGCGCCGGGCACTTCTCCAAGATGGTCCACAACGGCATCGAGTACGCGATGATGCAGGCCTACGGCGAGGGCTACGAGCTGCTGGCCGCCGTCGACCTGATCGAGGACGTCCCCGGCGTCGTGAAGTCCTGGACCCAGGGCACCGTCATCCGCTCCTGGCTGCTGGACCTGCTGGTGCGCGCGCTCGAGGAGGACCCGGCCCTCGAGAAGATCAGCGGCTACGCCGAGGACTCCGGCGAGGGCCGGTGGACCGTCGAGCAGGCCATCGAGAACGCCGTCCCCATGCCGGCGATCGCCGCCTCGCTGTTCGCGCGCTTCTCCTCGCGGCAGGAGGACTCGCCGACCATGAAGGCCGTCGCGGCGCTGCGCCAGCAGTTCGGCGGCCACGCGGTGCACGCCGTCCGCGAGCAGGAGGTCGAACGCCCCGCATGATGGAGGACCCCCCCGCCCCCCTCCACCCGCGAGCGCGCCGGCCCCGTCCCGGGTCCCGCCCGGAGCCTGCGAAGGGTCCGGAGGCCTCGGTGCAGGGCCCCACTGCGAGCCCGCGAGTGGTGGGGGGCAGGGAGGTCCTCCTGGGGGTCCTCCTGCTGCAGGGGGGCCGTTCCAGCACCTCGCCGCGGGGATGCTGAGGTGTACCTGCGCCACCTCCAGCTGGGCTCGTTCCGCAACTGGGACCGGGTGGACCTGGCCCTGCGCCCGGGGCCGACGGTCTTCGTCGGCCGCAACGGCGAGGGCAAGACCAACCTCGTCGAGGCGGTCGGCTACCTGGCCACGATGGGCAGCCACCGGGTCGCCGGTGATGCGCCGCTGGTCCGGCAGGGCGCATCCCAGGCGGTGGTCCGCGCGGCGCTGCGCCGGGAGGACCGCGAGCTGCTGGTCGAGATCGAGATCAACCCGGGGAGGGCCAACCGGGTGCGGGTCAACCGGGCGCCGCTGGCGCGGCCCCGGGAGCTGCTCGGGCTGGTGAAGTCCGTGCTGTTCGCGCCCGAGGACCTGGTGCTCGTCCGCGGCGACCCCGCCGAGCGGCGGCGGTTCCTCGACGACCTGCTGGTCAGCCGCACCCCGCGGCTGGCCGGCGTGCGCGGCGACTACGACCGGGTGCTCAAGCAGCGCAACGCCCTGCTCAAGACCGCCCGGATGGCCCGCGGCAACGCGCTGGCCACGCTCGACGTCTGGGACGGGCACCTCGTCGACCTCGGCGGGCAGCTGCTGGCCGCGCGGCTGCGGCTGGTCGCCGACCTGGCCCCGCACGTGACCCGCGCCTACGCCGGGGTCGCGGGCGCGGACGCCGCCGTCGCCGCGCTCGGCTACGCCAGCACCGTGCCGCTGGCCGGGGACGGGACGCCGGTCCCGGAGGGGTCGACGCTGCCCACGGCCGGGGAGCTCTCGGCCGCGCTGCGCGAGCGGGTGGCCGAGCGCCGCAACGACGAGGTCGACCGCGGCATGACGCTGGTCGGCCCGCACCGCGACGACCTGGTCATCTCGCTGGGGTCGATGCCGGCGAAGGGCTTCGCCAGCCACGGGGAGTCCTGGTCGCTGGCCCTGGCACTGAAGCTGGGCTGCTTCGCGCTGCTGCGGGCCGACGGCGACGAGCCGATCCTCGTGCTCGACGACGTCTTCGCCACCCTCGACGCCGACCGCCGCGCGGCGCTGGCGGCCGTAGCCCGCTCGGCGGAGCAGTCCCTGGTCACCGCGGCGGTGCTGGACGACGTCCCGCCGGAGCTGCGCAGCACCGTGGTGCAGGTCGCCGGCGGGCAGGCGGTACCGCTCGACCCGGAGGCCGCCGAGGATGGGGCCGTGCGGGAGGAGGTCACGTGACCGAGCTGGCGAGGTCGCACGGGGGAACAGCACCGCCGGGCACGGGGACGACCAGCGCCGGCGAGGAGGAGCCGTGACCGAGGAGCGGTCGGCGCGGCCCAGTGACATCGCGCGCGCGGCGCTGGAGGCGGCGCGCGCGGCCTCGGCGTCCCGGCCGCGCCCCACCCGGCGGCGGATCGCCGGGCCGAAGCGCAGCTGGAGCGGGCCCCGCCCGGGGGACGACGACCCGCAGCCGCTGGCCCGGCTGGTGGACAACCTCGTCAAGACCCAGGACTGGACCGAGCACACCAGGGTCGGTGCGGTCTTCGGCCGCTGGTCGGCACTGGTCGGGCCCGAGATCGCCGCCCACTGCACGCCGCAGACGCTCACCGAGGGCGAGCTGCTGGTGGTCGCGGAGTCCACGGCGTGGGCCACCCAGCTGCGACTCCTGGCGCCGACGATCCTCGCCAAGCTGCACGCCACGGTCGGCGGGGACGTCGTGAGCCGGCTGCGCGTTGTCGGTCCGACGGCCCCGAGCTGGAAGAAGGGCCCCCGGTCGGTCCGCGGACGCGGGCCGCGGGACACGTACGGATAGGGGTCGCCGCCCGGGGTGGTGGCTCCGGGAGGACGGTGCACATGGGCATGGGGCAGATGGAGACGAGGCAGCGATGAGCAGCCCGCGCGACCGCGACGGTTTCGAGGAGCGCCCCGACGAGGGCAGCGGCTGGCGCGAGCCCGGCCACCTCGGCGGGGACGGCGGGCAGCCCCCGGCCGACCGGCCCGAGCAGCCACCCGCCGACCAGCCGCCGGCCGACCGGACGGGCGCGGGGAGCGGTGGGAGCACCGCCTGGCAGCCGCCGGGCTGGGACCTGCCGCCCGCCGCCCCCGACCGCCCGGCGCAGTCCCCGGCCGCCGGCCCGCAGACGGCGGGCGAGCAGCCCACCCGCGGTGGCCTCTTCGGCAGCCGGCGGCCCCGGCAGCCCGGTGAGCTCGAGCAGGTCTTCGCCTACCAGGGCGACGCCGTCGGCGCGCAGGCCTGGGCGGTGCAGCAGGGCTGGGCCATCTCCGACGGCACCGCGCCGGAGGACGCCGTCCTCGCCGAGCTGGTGCGCACCGCGCCGGTCCGGGCGACGAAGGACCACCGGCCCGCCGGGGTCATGCGCGGCCGCTACGGCACGCTCGACCTGGTCGCCTTCGACGTGCTCTACGCGTCCGGCCGCTACGCCGTCCCCGAGTACGCGGTCACCGCCGCCCCGGTGCTGGGCGCGCTGCCGCCGCTGCGGCTGTCGCCGGCCCGCTTCTGGAAGCACCGCACCGGCGGGTTGGTCCAGGTGCCCAGCGGCGACCCCGCCTTCGACACCCGCTGGGTGCTGCTCGCCGCCGAGGACGGCCCGGCCGCCCGCGCGCTGGTCGGCGACGCCACGGTGCGCGGGCTGCTGCTGGGCACCGACGACGGCGACGAGTTCTGGACGCTGCCAGGGGCCGACGGGGGTGGGTTGGCGGGTGGCTACCTCGCCGCGATCCGTCCCGACGGGCACCGGCCGCAGCTGATCGAGCACCACGCCCGGCTGCTGACCGCGCTGGTCGGCGCCCTCGCCCCGGCCCTCTGAGCCGCGCGCGGCCGTGGCCGAGGAGAGCACCTCCGCGGAGACCGCGGCTCGCGCGACGCTGCGGCAGCTGTGGCCCCTGGTCCGGCCGCACCGCCGCCCGCTGGCCGCGGCCGCCGTCCTGTCGCTGGTCGCGGCCGCCGGCGCGCTGGCCCAGCCGGCGCTGGTCGCCCGGGTCATCGAGGCCGTGGGGGCCGGCCGGGCGTTGTTGCCCGCCGTCGGCCTGCTCGTCGTCGTCCTGCTGGCGTCCTCGGCGCTGGGTGCGGTGCAGGAGTACCTGCTGCAGCGCACCGCCGAGGGCGTCGTGCTCTCCACCCGGCGGACGCTGGCCGACCGGCTGCTGCGGCTGCCGATCGCCGAGTACGACCGGCGGCGCACCGGCGACCTGATGTCGCGGGTCGGCGCGGACACCACCCTGCTGCGCGCCACGGTGACCTCCGGGGTCGTCGAGGTCGCCGGCTCCGCGGTGGTCGCGGTGGGCGCGGTCGTGGCGATGGCGCTGGTCGACGGGTGGCTGCTGCTGGTCACCGTGGGCTCGGTCGCCGTCGGGCTGGCGGTGGTCGTCTCGGTCGCCCGTGGCGTGCAGCGGCTCTCCCGCCAGGCGCAGGAGGAGGTCGGCGCGATGACCGCCGCGGTGGAGCGGGCGCTGTCGGCGGTGCGCACCATCCGGGCCAGTGGTGCGACCGCGCGGGAGGTGGCCGTGGTCGCGGCCAGCGCCGGCCGGGCGTACCAGGCCGGCGTGCGGGTGGCCAGGCTGCAGGCGCTGGTCA
Source organism: Geodermatophilus sp. SYSU D00779 (assembly GCF_054050595.1). NCBI lineage: Bacteria > Bacillati > Actinomycetota > Actinomycetes > Geodermatophilales > Geodermatophilaceae > Geodermatophilus > Geodermatophilus sp. SYSU D00779. The sequence continues at coordinate 12,980 of NZ_JBJGZQ010000031.1, read as the reverse complement.
GCCCGGCCGGGTCGATCGCGGTCCAGGGCGCGTTCCTCGCCGTCCTCGGCCTGGGCGGCTACCGGGTGGCGACGGGCTCCATCGCCGTCGCCGACCTGGTCGCGTTCATCCTGTACCTGTTCCTGCTGGTCATGCCGCTGGGCCAGGCGATCGGGGCGTGGACCCAGCTGCAGAGCGGGCTGGGCGCGCTGGCGCGGGTGCAGGAGGTGCTCGCGCTCGAGCCGGAGGACGACGCGCGGCCCGAGCGGGGTGGGGCGCTCGTCGCCGTCCCCGCGTCGCCGCCGTCCGCGGAGGTCCCGCTGCTCGAGCTGGACGACGTGTCGTTCCGCTACCCGGACGGCACCGACGTTCTGCACGGGGTCTCGCTGAGCGTGCCGGCCGGTGGCCGGGTGGCGCTGGTCGGGCCGTCGGGGGCTGGCAAGTCGACCGTGCTGGCGCTGGTCGAGGGCTTCTACCCGCTGACCGGCGGGGCGGTGCGGTGGGCCGGCACCGACGTGCGCGACCTGCCGCGGGCGGGCCTGCGGGCACGGCTGGGCTACGTCGAGCAGGAGGCGCCGGTGCTGGCCGGGTCGGTGCGCGACAACCTGCTGCTGGCCGCACCGCACGCGACCGACCTCGAGCTGTGGGCGGTGGTGGCCGACGTCGGGCTCACCGACGTGGTGCAGCGCTCGCCGCGCGGGCTCGACGTCCCGGTGGGGGACGACGGCGTGCTGCTGTCCGGCGGTGAGCGGCAGCGGCTGGCGATCGCGCGGTCGCTGCTGGCCCGCCCGGCGCTGCTGCTGCTCGACGAGCCGACCGCCAGCCTCGACGCCCGCAACGAGGCGCTGCTGCGCGACACCCTGGCCGCCGCGTCCGCCGACCGGGCGCTGCTGGTGGTCGCGCACCGGTTGTCGACCGTGCTCGACTGCGACCGGATCGTCGTCCTCGACGCCGGGCGGGTGGTCGCGAGCGGCACCCACCAGGAGCTGGTGGAGACCAGTCCCCTCTACCGCGAGCTGGCGGCCGCCCAGCTGCTGGTGTAACGCGATGACCGGCTCACCTGGTCACCGCGGTTCCTGGCTCACCACCCGTGCCGGGCCAGGAACCGGAACGGTCAGCTCAGCTGATCGTCGAGGTCGTGCCTCACGCCGCGCGGGCGCGTCTCTGGCCCGCGGCGGCGGCCGTCCCCTCCTCCGCGGCGCGGCAGATGTTGCGCACCATCCCGCCGAAGATCGGGCCGTGGAAGGGCACCAGCACCCACCAGTAGAGGTTGCCGAAGAGCCCGTTCGGCTTGAAGGTCGCCCGTTGCCGCAGCCGGCTGCGTCCGTCCTCCTGTTCCACGTGGAACTCCAGCCAGGCCAGCCCGGGCAGCCGCATCTCGGCGCGCAGCCGCAGCAGCCGGCCCTCCTCGAGCGCCTCGACCCGCCAGAAGTCCAGGGCGTCGCCGACGTAGAGGTCCGACGGCGACCGGCGTCCCCGGCGCAGGCCGACCCCGCCGACGGCCCGGTCCAGCCAGCCGCGCACCTCCCAGGCCAGCGGGAACGAGTACCAGCCGGTCTCCCCGCCGATCCCCTCGACCACCCGCCACAGCGCCTCCGGTGAGGCGGAGGTCTCCCGGGTCTTCTCGTCGAGGTAGAGGGTGCCGCCGGCCCAGTGGGGGTCGGTGGGCAGCGGGTCCGACGGCACCCCGGGTGTGGACGCCGAGGACCAGCGGGTGGCCACGGTCCGGTCCTTGACCCGCTGGATCGCCAGTCGCACCGCCTCGTCGAAGCCGAGCAGCCCCTCCGGCGGATCCGGGACGTACTGCGCGATGTCGTGCTCGGCGCAGACGACGGTGTTGCGCAGCGACTCCACCAGCGGACGGGCGATCGACGCCGGCACGGGCGTGACGACGCCGACCCAGTGGCTCGACAGGCCCGGGCTGAGCACCGGGACGGGCAGGATCCGCCGCCTGGGCAGCCGGGCCACCGCGGCGAAGCGCTGCATCATCTCCAGGTAGGTCATGACGTCGGGGCCGCCGATGTCGAAGCACCGGTGCACGTCGGCCGGCAGCGTCGCGCAGCCGACCAGGTAGCGCAGCACGTCGCGGATGGCGATCGGCTGGATCCGGCTGTGCACCCAGCGCGGCGTGACCATGACCGGTAGCCGCTCGGTCAGGTAGCGCAGCATCTCGAAGGACGCCGACCCCGAGCCGAGCACCACCGCGGCCCGCAGGACGACGGTCGGGACGCCGGAGCCGAGCAGGATCTCGGCGACCTCGGCACGCGAGCGCAGGTGCGGGGAGAGCTCCTCGCCCTGGGGCTCCAGGCCGCCGAGGTAGACCAGCCGGCCCACGCCGGCCTCCCGCGCGGCGCGCGCCATCACCCGTGCCGTCCGCCGGTCGGTCTCCTCGAACTCCTTGCCGGTGCCCAGCGCGTGGACCAGGTAGTAGACGACGTCGACCCCGGCGCAGGCCGCCGCGACCGCCTCGGCGTCGCCCGCGTCGGCCCGGGCGATCTCGACCTGACCGGCCCACGGGTGGTCGCGCAGCCGCTCCGGCGATCGGGTCATCACCCGCACCCGGTGCCCGGCGGCGAGCAGCTCGGGCACGAGCCGCCCGCCGATGTAGCCGGTGGCCCCGGTGACGAGGCAGGTCGTCGCCGTCGGGGTGGAGGTGGTGCCGTCGGTCTCGGCCATGTCCCGAGTGTCCGGCGAGAACGCCCCGCCCGCTCGGGTCGCGGACCACCCCCGCACCCGCCACGCTGGGCGCACGTCCTGGAGACCAACGGCGGTCCCGTCCACCGGCACGAGTCGAGCAGGGGGTCCCCCATGGCCGACACCACCGCAGCACCGGACCGCACCGAGGACGGTCAACCCACCCTCAAGCGGGTCATGGGACCCGGGTTGCTGCTGCTGTTCATCGTCGGCGACATCCTGGGCACCGGGATCTACGCGCTCACCGGGCAGGTCGCGGCCCAGGTGGGCGGTGTGGTCTGGTTGCCGTTCCTCGTCGCCTTCCTCGTCGCGCTGGTCACCGCCTTCAGCTACCTGGAGCTGGTGACGAAGTACCCGCAGGCGGCCGGGGCGGCGCTCTACACGCACAAGGCGTTCGGCATCCACTTCGTCACGTTCCTGGTCGCCTTCGCGGTGATGAGCAGCGGCATCACCTCGGCGTCGACGGCGGCGCGGGCGTTCAGCGCCAACTTCGCCGACGTGTTCGGCCTCAGCCTGGGTGAGGGCGTCGGCATCACCCTCATCGGCCTGGGGTTCATGGCGCTGGTCGCGCTGGTCAACCTCCGCGGCGTGGGCGAGAGCGTGAAGACCAACGTGCTGCTCACCTGCGTGGAGCTGACCGGTCTGCTCATCGTCATCGGGGTCGGCGTCTGGGCGCTGGGTCTGGGGGAGGGGGACTTCTCCCGGGTGACCGAGTTCGACACCGGCGAGCGCTCGGTGCTCGGCGGGGTCATCGCCGCCACCGGCCTGGCCTTCTTCGCGATGGTCGGCTTCGAGGACTCGGTCAACATGGCCGAGGAGTGCAAGGAGCCGCGGCGGATCTTCCCCAAGGTGCTGCTGGCCGGGCTCTGCCTGACCGGGCTGATCTACGTGCTCGTGTCGATCTCGGCGATCGCGCTGGTGCCGGCCGACCAGCTCAGCGAGGGCGACACCCCGCTGCTGCAGGTGGTGGAGGCGGGCGCCCCGGGTTTCCCGATCGGCGTCTTCGGGGTCATCACGATGTTCGCCGTCGCCAACTCCGCGCTGATCAACATGCTCATGGCCAGCCGGCTGGTCTACGGGATGAGCCGCCAGCACGTGCTGCCCCCGCTGCTCGGCCGGGTCCACCACCGCCGCCGCACCCCGACCACGGCGATCCTCTTCACCACCGCGCTCGCCTTCGGCCTGATCACCTTCGTCGGGGCGGTGCCCGCCCTCGGCGGCACCACGGCGCTGCTGCTGCTCATGGTGTTCACCGTCGTCAACGTGGCCGTCCTGGTGCTGCGCCGCGACCGCGTCGAGGCCGACCACTTCCGCACGCCGACCGTGCTCCCGGTCGTGGGCGCGCTCGCCTGCGCGTACCTCGCGACGCCGTGGGCCGGGCGGCCCACGGAGCAGTACCGGATCGCGGGGGTCCTGCTCGCGATCGGCGTCGTCCTCTGGGGCGTCACCGTGCTGATCAACCGGCGCACGGGCCCCGCCGTGCCGCCGCTGGACCCCGAGCGGTTCACCAAGGGCGGCCCGGTCAACTGAGGAGGGACCACCCTCCTCCACGCCTCGCACGCTCGGCGCGGGACCCTGAGGGTGGCCGCCGTCCTCCGGCCTCCCCGCACGGTCCCGCCGCCGGACCCGTCCGGGGGCTCGCCCCCAGCTCGCGGGGGACGAGGAGGACGGAGTCCTCCTCCGGTGGGGGCACAGAGGTCCTCCCCGGGGCCGTCCTGGGCGGGGGCACCCAGCGCCCCGGGGACGGCGTGTCGGGCCCGGGGCCAACACCTGTGGTGGCAGACGTGCTGCGAGTGGCGCAGACACGACGTGAGGGCCGGGACGACGGCATTCCTGTCGTACCACCCGGTATCCTGGAGGGCAGAAACCGCCAGCATCCGGCTGAGAGCCGTTCTGCGCCCCTGTCCACGATCGGGGGCGCTTGCCGCCGGGTGCGCGACAGAAGGGCCACACGTGGTCGCTCGACCGAAGACCGACGCCCAGGCTGACGCCTACTCCGGCAGCTCTATCACCGTCCTCGAGGGTCTCGAGGCGGTCCGCAAGCGCCCTGGCATGTACATCGGCTCGACCGGTGAGCGGGGCCTGCACCACATGGTCTGGGAGGTCGTCGACAACGCCGTCGACGAGGCCCTGGCCGGCTACTGCGACACGGTGCGGGTCACCCTGCTCCCCGACGGCGGCGTCCGGGTGGAGGACAACGGCCGCGGCATCCCGGTCGACATGCACCCGGTCGAGAAGCGCCCGACCGTCGAGGTCGTCATGACCATCCTGCACGCGGGCGGCAAGTTCGACGGCAAGAGCTACGGCGTCTCCGGTGGTCTGCACGGCGTCGGCGTCACCGTCGTCAACGCGCTGTCCAGCGAGCTCGACGTGCGCATCTGGCGCGACGGCACCGAGTGGCACCAGCACTACGCCGAGGCCAAGCCCGGCCCGCTGGAGAAGATCGGCCCGACGAAGAAGCGCGGCACCCAGATCACCTTCTGGGCCGATCCGAACATCTTCGAGACGACGAGCTACTCGTTCGACACCATCAGCCGTCGCCTGCAGGAGATGGCCTTCCTCAACGCCGGCCTGAAGATCGTCCTGCGTGACGAGCGCCCGGGGCACGGCAAGGCCGAGACCGGCATGGCCGAGGAGGTGTCGCTCGCCGAGGAGGCCCCGGCCCCGGACGCCGAGACGCCGGCGTTCGAGCCGACCGAGGTCACGTACTTCTACGAGGGCGGCCTCACGGACTACGTCGCCTACCTGAACCGGTCCAAGACCCCGATCCACCGCTCGGTCATCGGCTTCTCCGCCGACGGCACCGGCAAGAACGACACGGCGATGTCGGTGGACATCGCGATGCAGTGGTCCGAGGCGTACTCGGAGTCGGTGCACACCTTCGCCAACATCATCAACACCCACGAGGGCGGCACCCACGAGGAGGGCTTCCGCGCGGCGCTGACCTCCATCGTCAACCGCTACGCCGAGGAGAAGAAGCTCTTCAAGGGCAAGGACGAGAAGCTCACGGGTGAGGACATCCGCGAGGGCCTGGCGGCGATCGTCTCGGTGAAGATCGGCGATCCGCAGTTCGAGGGCCAGACCAAGACCAAGCTCGGCAACACCGAGGTCAAGGGCTTCGTGCAGCGGGTCTGCAACGAGCAGCTCGGGCACTGGTTCGAGGCCAACCCGACCGAGGCCAAGCAGATCATCACCAAGGCCAGCTCGGCCGCGCGTGCCCGTCGCGCCGCCCAGCAGGCCCGCCAGCTGGCCCGGAAGAACCCGCTGAACTCGACCGGCCTGCCCGGCAAGCTGGCCGACTGCCGCTCGACCGACCCGCGCAACTCCGAGGTCTACATCGTCGAGGGCGACTCGGCCGGCGGCTCGGCCAAGTCCGGCCGCGACTCGATGTTCCAGGCGATCCTGCCGATCCGCGGCAAGATCATCAACGTCGAGAAGGCGCGCATCGACCGGGTCCTCAAGAACACCGAGGTCCAGTCGATGATCACGGCCTTCGGCACCGGCATCCACGACGAGTTCGACCTGTCGAAGCTGCGCTACCACAAGATCGTGCTGATGGCCGACGCCGACGTCGACGGCCAGCACATCCGCACCCTGCTGCTGACCCTGCTGTTCCGCTTCATGCGGCCGCTGGTCGAGGCCGGGCACGTCTACCTGGCCCAGCCGCCGCTGTACAAGATCAAGTGGGGCGGCAAGGTCGGTGACGAGTACGTCTACACCGACAAGGAGAAGGAAGCCGTCCTCCGGGCCGGCGCCGAGGCCGGCCGCAAGATCAAGGACGACGCGATCCAGCGGTTCAAGGGCCTCGGTGAGATGAACGCGACCGAGCTCTGGGAGACCACGATGAACCCGGAGACGCGGATCCTGCTGCAGGTCACCCTCGAGGACGCCGCGACCGCCGACGAGCTGTTCAGCGTGCTCATGGGCGAGGACGTCGACGCCCGCCGCAGCTTCATCACCCGCAACGCCAAGGACGTCCGCTTCCTCGACGTCTGAGGAAGGACCCCCTCGCCCCCCACCGCTCGCAGGCTCGCGGCGGGGGCCCTGCGAGGGGGCCGGCCGTCCCCCTCCTGCGCACCCATCCGTGGAGACCTGAAACGTGACCGAGACACCCGCCCGCGACCGCATCGAGCCGGTCGACCTCCAGCAGGAGATGCAGCGCAGCTACATCGACTACGCGATGTCGGTCATCGTCGGCCGCGCGCTGCCGGAGGTCCGCGACGGCCTCAAGCCGGTGCACCGCCGCGTGCTGTACGCCATGTACGACCAGGGCTTCCGCCCCGACCGGAGCTACGTCAAGTGTGCCCGCGTCGTCGGCGAGGTCATGGGTAACTACCACCCGCACGGCGACTCGGCGATCTACGACGCCCTCGTGCGGCTGGCCCAGCCGTGGTCGATGCGCTACCCGCTGATCGACGGCCAGGGCAACTTCGGCTCCCCGGGCAACGACCCCGCGGCGGCCATGCGCTACACCGAGGCCCGGCTGACGCCGCTGGCCATGGAGATGCTGGCGAACATCGACGAGGAGACCGTCGACTTCCAGCCCAACTACGACGGCAAGAACCAGGAGCCCCTGGTCCTGCCCGGGCGCATCCCCAACCTGCTGATCAACGGCTCGGCCGGCATCGCCGTCGGCATGGCCACCAACATGCCCCCGCACAACCTGCGCGAGGTGGCCTCCGCGGTCTTCTGGGTGCTCGAGCACCCGGACGCCGAACCGGAGGAGGCCCTCAACGCCTGCATGCAGCGCGTCCTCGGCCCCGACTTCCCGACCGCCGGCCTCATCGTCGGCCGCGAGGGCATCGAGGAGGCCTACCGCACCGGCCGCGGCTCGGTGCGCATGCGGGCCGTCGTCACCGTCGAGGAGGACGCCAGGGGCCGGGTGCAGCTGGTCGTCACCGAGCTGCCGTACCAGGTCAACCCGGACAACCTGGCCGAGGCGATCGCCGAGGCCGTCCGCGACGGCCGGCTGCAGGGGATCAGCGAGATCGCCGACGAGTCCAGCGACCGCGTGGGCCGCCGACTGGTCATCACCCTGCGCCGCGACGCCGTCGCCAAGGTCGTGCTGAACAACCTCTACAAGCACACCCAGCTGCAGACCTCGTTCGGCTGCAACATGCTCTCGATCGTCGACGGCGTCCCCCGGACGCTGCGGCTCGACGAGCTGATCCGCTACTTCGTGCTGCACCAGATCGAGGTCATCCAGCGGCGGACCCGCTACCGGCTGCGCAAGGCCGAGGAGCGTGCGCACATCCTGCGTGGTCTGGCCAAGGCCCTCGACCAGCTCGACGCCGTCATCGCCCTCATCCGGTCCAGCGAGTCCGCCGACGCGGCACGCAGCGGCCTGATGGAGCTGCTGGACATCGACGAGATCCAGGCGACCGCGATCCTGGACATGCAGCTGCGCCGGCTGGCCGCCCTCGAGCGGCAGCGGATCATGGACGAGCTGGCCGAGATCGAGGCCCGCATCGCCGACCTGCAGGCCATCCTCGACTCGCCCGAGCGGCAGCGGCAGATCATCCACGACGAGCTCGCCGAGATCGTGGAGAAGTACGGCGACGACCGGCGCACGAAGTTCGTGCCCAACGACGGTGACGTCTCCATGGAGGACCTCATCGCCGAGGAGGAGGTCGTCGTCACCATCACCCGCACCGGCTACGCCAAGCGGACCAAGAGCGACCTCTACCGGTCGCAGCGCCGTGGCGGCAAGGGCGTGATGGGTGCGGCGTTGAAGCAGGACGACATCGTCGACCACTTCTTCGTGGGCTCCACCCACGACTGGATCCTCTTCTTCACCAACAAGGGCCGCGTCTACCGGGCCAAGGCCTACGAGCTGCCCGAGGCCAACCGCACCGCCCGCGGCGCGCACGTGGCCAACATCCTGGCGTTCCAGCCCGACGAGCGGATCGCCCAGGTCATGCAGATCAAGGACTACGACGTCGCGCCGTACCTGGTCCTGGCCACGGCCAACGGGCAGGTGAAGAAGACCCGGCTGAACGACTTCGACTCCCCGCGCAGCGGCGGTGTCATCGCGATCAACCTGCGCGACGGCGACGAGCTGGTGGGCGCCGCGCTCATCGACCCCGACCAGGACCTGCTGCTGGTCACCCGCAAGGCGATGTCGATCCGCTTCAAGGCCGACGACGCCACGCTGCGGCCGATGGGCCGGGCCACCGAGGGCGTCCGCGGCATCTCGCTGTCCGACGACGACTCGCTGCTGTCGATGATCGTGGTCGAGGAGGGCGTCGACGTCCTCGTCGCCACCGAGCGCGGCTTCGCCAAGCGGACCGGGATCGAGAACTACCCGGCCCAGGGCCGCGGCGGCAAGGGCGTGCTCACCGCCGACCCGAAGGCCCGCAAGGGCAACCTGGTCGGGGCCCTGTCGGTCCGGCTCGGCGACGAGCTCTACGCCATCACCTCCGGCGGCGGCGTCATCCGGACCCCGGTCAACGGCGTCCGCCACAACAAGGACCGCGCCACCATGGGTGTCAAGCTCATGAACTTGCCGGAGGACGTGTCGATCGTGGCGATCGCGCGTACGACGGACAACGACGAGCCTGCCGCCTAGTCTGTGGACGACGACGGTGGAGGCGGGGTCTCCGGCCCCCGGGCCGGCGACCCCGCCTCCGTCGTCCCAGCCATGATCGGCGCCCAGGCGCTCCCGGCCTCGCGCCGGGCACACCGGGTGCGAGGCAGCGGCGAGGGCCGCTGGGGAACGGGAGACTCGCATGAGCGACCGGACGCAGGGTTCGGTGCGCACCGGGGAGACCACCCCGGCACAGGGGACGGCGACCGGTCAGCAGCCCGCGGCTGACGGCAAGCCCTCGGTGGGGTCGACGCAGACCATCCCCGGCGCGAACACCGCCCGGACGAAGGCCGTCGCCGCGGACAGCGAGGCCCCGGCCGCGGCCGGCCCGGCGTCGGGCACGCAGACCGCAGTCCCCCCGGCCACCGGCGCCCAGCCCGCCGCAGGCGCTCAGCCCAGCACCGGCGCTCAGTCGGCCACGGGTGCTCAGTCGGCCACGGGTGCTCAGGCGGCCGCCGGTGCTCAGGCGGCCACGGGTGCTCAGTCGGCCGCCGGTGCCGCGAAGGCATCCTCGGGTGGCGGCAAGACTGCCCGTGGCCCGCGTCGCGCCCGGCTGCAGCTGCGGCACATCGACACGTTCTCCGCGCTGAAGATCTCGCTGGTCCTGTCCATCGCGATGTTCTTCATCTGGATGGTCGCCGTGGGCCTGCTCTACGGCATCCTCTCCGGCCTGGGTGTCTTCGAGACCCTCAACGACCTGTTCGGCCAGCTCGGCAGCGCCTCGGGTGGCGATGCGGGTGGCGATGGCGGCAGCGAGGTCATCACCCCGGGCATCGTCTTCGGTGGCGCCGCGGTCATCGGGGCGATCAACATCGTGCTGATGACCGCGCTGTGCACCGTCGCGGCGTTCATCTACAACATGTGCTCCGACCTGGTCGGCGGCCTCGAGGTCACCCTCTCCGAGCGCGACTGAGGAAGGACCCCTGCAGGGGCCGCCGTCCCTCGCCCCCGGCGAGCACGTCAGGCGCCCTCTCAGCACGCTGAGAGGGCGCCTGACGTGTCTCGCGGCCCCGGACCGCCACGCCGGGTGACCCCCCTGCGGACGGCGCGGTGGGGCCAGGTACGCTGGTCGAGGTCCACGGGCCTGTAGCTCAGGCGGTTAGAGCGCATCCCTGATAAGGATGAGGCCGGAGGTTCAAGTCCTCCCAGGCCCACCCGTGATCCGGAGCCACCGGCCCACCCCGTCCCCGGGGTCGGGCCCCGGCCCCCTCCCGAGGAGGGGGACTCCCCTCGAGGAGGTACCCCGCGTGCTGAGGAAGCTGGTCTTCGCGGCAGCCGCCGCCGGAGCCCTCGCCGCCGTCCGCCGGCGCTCGTCCGGCAGGGCGGAGGCCGACCTCTGGGCCGAGGCCACCCGCGGCCCGCAGGGGGTCAGCACGCCCACCACCCGCTGACCCGCCGGGAGGCCCCACCTCCCACCCCGGGGACGTAGCTCAATTGGCAGAGCACCGCCTTTGCAAGGCGGGGGTTAGGGGTTCGATTCCCCTCGTCTCCACCCACTCCCCAGGACCTCCGGCACTGGACGTCGCGCCGCTTCCCGCGTATCGGTCGGCCAGGCCGCTGGCCCACCGGCTCAGGGCGGGCCAGGGCCCCGCCCTGAGGAGGAGCCATGGCTCGGAAGACCATCGACTGCCGGACGATGCCGAGCGAGAGCAACTGCACCGTGCAGATCTCCGGCGAGGAGGACGAGGTCCTCGAGCTCGCCGTCCAGCACGCGGTGTCGGTGCACGGCCACGCGGACGACCGGGAGTTGCGCGACGGGCTGCGTGCCGCGCTGCGGGACGAGGAGGCCCTCCACCTGGAGGAGGGCGCCTTCGTCCAGCTGATCGAGTTCCACGCCCGGGACCTCGACGGGGTCCGGGCGCTCGGCGAGGAGTGGCGGGAGCGGATGGGCCGCGAGACGACGGCTCGCTGGGCCGTGTTCACGGCGGATCGCGACCGGGCCGGCACCTACCTCCAGTTCGTGGCGTTCCCCGACCACGCATCCGCGATGCGCAACTCCGAGCACCCGGTGACCACGGAGATCTCGAAGCGGATGCAGGAGGTCACCGAGGGGGAGGCGAGCTTCCGCGACCTCGACGTCGTCCACCTCATGCGCATCTGACCGCAGTGCCGGCCGTCCGCTCCCCGTGCCTCGCGGGGAGCGGGCCAGTGGGAGAGTGGACGTCGTGACTGAAGCGACTCCTGCCCGCCGCGCCGTCCTGCACACCAACCACGGCGACATCACCGTCGACCTGTTCCCCGACCACGCACCCAAGACGGTCGCGAACTTCGCCGACCTCGCCGAGGGCCGCCGGGAGTGGACCCACCCGCAGACCCGCGCGAAGACCACCGACCGCCTCTACGACGGCACCGTCTTCCACCGGATCATCGACGGCTTCATGATCCAGGGCGGTGACCCGCTGGGTCAGGGCATCGGCGGTCCGGGCTACCAGTTCGGCGACGAGATCCACCCCGACCTGGCCTTCACCAAGCCCTACCTGCTGGCCATGGCCAACGCCGGGCCCGGCACCAACGGCTCCCAGTTCTTCATCACCGTCGCGCCGACCACCTGGCTGACCGGCAAGCACACCATCTTCGGCGAGGTGGCCGACCAGGCCAGCCGGGACGTCGTCGACCGCATCGCCAAGGTGCGGACCGGCCGTGGCGACCGCCCGGTGGAGGACGTCGTCCTGCAGTCGGTCGAGGTGCAGCGCAGCTGACCACCAGCCCGGACGACGGGGGCGCCGGCCAGCCGCAGCCGGCGCCCCCGCCACCCAGTTGCTACCGGCACCCGGACCGGCCCACCCGCATCGCCTGCACCCGCTGCGGCCGACCCATCTGCCCGGAGTGCATGACCCCCGCATCGGTCGGCTTCCAGTGCCCGGACGACGTCCGGGCCGGCAACGCCGGTGTGCGCCGTGCCCGCCAGGCCCCGCTGCTGCAGCGGGCCGGACGGCGCTTCGGCGCGGTCACGGTCACGCTCATCGCGCTCAACCTGGTGGTCTTCGTGGTCACCGCGGTCTCCGCCGGCCTGGCCGGTGCCAACCCGCTGGACAACCAGTTCTCGCCGCTGTTCGTGCAGCTGGCGCAGATCCCGGTCCTCGTCGAGCTGGGCGAGGACTGGCGGCTGGTCACCGCGGCCTTCCTGCACATCGGGATCCTGCACCTGGTGCTCAACATGCTGGCGCTGCTCGTCTTCGGCTCGGAGCTCGAACGCCAGCTGGGCCGGTGGCGCTACCTCGCCGTGTACCTCGTCTCCCTGCTCGGCGGAGCGGTCGCGCTGCAGCTGTTCGGTGAGCCGGGGCGCCCGGTCGCCGGGGCCTCGGCCGCGATCTACGGCCTGCTCGGCGGGCTCGCCGTGGTCATGATCGCCCGCCGGGAGGACCTCCGCGGCCTGCTCACCCTGCTGGCGATCAACGTGCTCATCAGCTTCCTGCCCGGCGTCTCCCTGCTGGGGCACCTGGGCGGCCTGGTGGCCGGCTTCGTCGCCACCGGGGTGGTCGTGCTGGCCCGTCGGCGCACCGAGCTGCAGGTGCTGGGCCTGATGCTGCTGACGGCGGCGCTCGTGGTGGTCGCGCTGACCGTCCCCACCCTCGTCGTCCTCGGTCAGGGCGTCTAGGTGTACTGAGCCAGGACGTTGGTAGCGGCGTGAGGGGTTGAGCGAGGGAGAACCTCCGAGTGGGGTGTGGCTTGTCGAAGGCCCACATCCACCCGGAGGTCCTCGTGACCCACGCTAATGCCC
>NZ_JBJGZQ010000030.1:0-62576 GCF_054050595.1 Geodermatophilus sp. SYSU D00779 | reverse complement strand
CGGTGGTGCCCGGGTGCCCGTCGGTACCCGGGCACCACCGCGGGGCGGATCAGCTGACGGTCGAGTCGTGCAGGGCCCCTTGGTCCACCGGTGCCGCGCCGCGCTGGTCGTGCGGGACGCCCACGGTCACGGTGCCGCTGCACTGGCCACCGTGGCCGTCGTCCACGGTGTAGGCCACGTGGTAGACGCGGCCGTCACCGCGGCCGGAGCGCTCGGCCATCAGCAGCGCCGTGGCCGTCCCCACCCCGGACGCGTCCGGTCCCGTGCGGCCCGACCCGGTCTCGCGGACCGGCTCGTCCTGCCGGATCCCGGTCACGGTCACGCTCAGATCGTCGCCCTCCGGGTCGGTGAGTCCGGTGACACCCACGGGGACCGGCTTGTGGTTGGGAGCCCACAGGCTGGGGACCGTGGGAGCGCCGGCCGTGCAGTCCGGAGCCCGGTTCAGCACGGTCACCGTCAGGCTGTCGCTGCCGGATCCGCCGTCCTCGTCGGTCACCTCGAGGTCCACCGCGTACGTGCCCTCCAGTGGGTAGGACGTCTCGCGCTCCACCGGGTGGCCGTACGCGGCCTCGGCCGTCGTCGGCGTCAGGGGCTCCTCGCCGCTCCAGCCGGCGATGTAGGGATCGTCCAGTGACCCGGCGGGGTCCTCGAAGACGCCGCTGAGGGGGACGACGTCGTTGCGGTAGACCTCGAGGTCGTTCCCGAGGTCGACCGTGGGGGCCACGTTGACGACACGGACCTCCGCCGAGTCCTCGGCGCAGGCTTCGAACTCGTCGCACACGCGCATCGAGACGGTCACCACGGACGGGCCGTCCAGACCGACCGCGGAGAAGACGGGCGTGCTGCCCGTGCCGTCGTCGAAGGACCCGTCCGCGTCAAGGTCCCAGGTCACCGTGGCGACGTTGTCGTCGGGGTCCGTGGCGCGCCCGGCCAGCGTGACCTCGCCGCCCTCGGGCACCTCGTACCCGTCCCCGCCGGTGTCCGCGTCGGCGACCGGCGGGTCGTTGAGGTCGCGCACCAGCACCTGCACCCGGTCCGAGGCCACGTAGGCCGGTTCGAGCCGGTCACGAACCGTGAGCTCGAACTCGAGCACCTGGTCCTCGGTGAAGAGGCCCACGGGGAAGGTCGGGCGGACCGCCGTCGGGTCGTCGAGGGTCACGGCGGGCCCGGACACCTGCCGCCACTCGTAGCTGAGGTCGCTGTACCGGCTACCCGAGCCGTCGAGGGCGACCGACGAGCTCCCCTCGTCGACGGTCCGGTCGGGACCCGCGTCGGCGGCGAGCCGCGGCGTCTTGGTGATTCGGGCCACCAGCTCCACGTCGGTCGATCGGTTCTCCGGGCTGACGGTGTTGTTCTTGGGGACGCCGTCCGATCCGCGGAACCCGACGATCTCCAGGAGGTAGCTCACATTGCCCGCCTCGAACGGGAACGACGCATTGGGCCGCGGCAGGCTGACCGCGTCGGCGCACTTCCCGTCGACGCTGCCGTACGGGCAGGGGCGCACGGCGTCGATCACCTCGTGGACGCCGAGCCACATGGGGAGTGGGGCGGAGAACTCGACCGACCGGTCACCGTCCCGGACCCTCGTGTCCACCTGGAAGTGGACCGCGGTGATGCCGTTGTACTCCCCGACGACGGTGTTGGTGTGCCTCAGGGTCCCGAGGGAGAAGTCCTGCCCGAAGCGGGCCTCGTCCTTGGGGTAGAAGGCCAGGCTGCTGCGCTCATTGCTGCCACCGATCCCCCAGCTGACCTGGACAGGGGCACCGCTGGCGCACGGGTTCCAGCCAGTGCCGCCGCAGTACACCTCCCCGGCGCCGTCCCGCTCCGGCTGGGCGCCGGAGAACGTCGCCGAGGTGGTCGCCGAGACCTGCGCCGTGGCCGACACCGGGATGGCCACCAGGGCCATGGCTCCGAGGATGACCGCGGCTGTTCGTCTCTTCCGCATGCTGCTCCGTCCTGCCGTCGACCTCCCGGAGACGCCGGGAGGATGGGGGCACGGATGCTGCTCCGACGTGCAACCCGACCGAGGGGCCGACACACGTGGTGGTGGCAGTGCGTCAGAAGTGGCTGGTGTGGGGATGTGGACCAGCAGGTATCACCCACGGCGGTGGTCCGTTGCGGCAGTTCCGGATGAACCCCGGACGTACGCGTTGTCGGATCCGGCTGAGCCTCCGTGGGGGTCCGAGACCGCCGGGTGGCTCTTGCCGGGCCGCCCTCACACCGGGGACGGCGGCACGGTCAGCCGATCACCGAGACCGGGCACCGCACACCCGGTGCGCGGGACAGCCGGCGGTCACCGGTGACCACGGTCACGCCCAGGATCTCGGCGAGTGCGAGGTACGTGCCGTCGTAGGCGCTGACCGCGTCGCGGAGCTCGAGGACCCGGTCGAGCACCGGTTCGTGCCCGTGCCGGGTGACCGCCAGGTCACCGAGGTCGCGGATCGAGGACCGTGCCTCCTCGACCGTCAACCGGCCGGCCAGCACCCAGCGACGGACGACGGAGGTCACCTCCACGTCGAGCAGGTGGGGGGCATGGGCCGCGTCCGATCGCAGTGCCTCCCGGGCGGCGTCACCCTCAGGCCTGTCGACCAGGAGGGCGCTCACCACGACCGAGGCGTCGACGACGATCAACGCTCGGGGCGCTCGGCCCGGACGGTCTCCACGACGTCGGCCATCGAGATGTCCAACCGCCGCGACGCCGACCTCGCCAGGACCTCCTCGATCGGTGGCCGGGAGGCGACCCGTTCGAGCTCGCGCAGCACGTACTCGGACAGCGACACGCCCGCGGCCTGAGCGCGTCGGCGCAGTGCCGCGTGCACCTCATCCGGCACGTTGCGGACCTGCAGCATCTTGCCCACCCACACAACGTACATGCGATTCGCATGCGGCTCTCGGTCGCGGAGGACGGAGACCGGTTCCCCTCCCCACGGACGGGCCGGCTCAGTCGTCGCGGCGGGCGTGGTCGCGGAAGCCCTCCTCGATCCCGACGAGCACCCGGTCGAGCCGGAACAGGGGAGTGGCGAACAGGGACGTGTCCCTCAGCGCCTCGATCAGCCGGTTCCACTCCCGGAGGTCGTCGGTCTCGGCGACCAGGACGTCGGAGGAGTCCGCGCTGAACGCCTCGACGTCGACCCACCGGACGCGGACCGCCGGGTGTGCCGCGAGCACCGGTGCGACCTCGCGCTCGACGAGTTCGTCCCGTTCCTCGCGGGACTTGGACAGCCAGGCCGGCAGGGCGGTGAGGTGGACGAAGGCCAGGTGGTGCAGCCCGGAGTCGGTCATGGCGGGACCATAGATGTAGCGACCGCTACACTCAAGGTGTGCCCCGCCCCCTCGATGTGCGGCGCCGCGAGGAACTGCTCGCCCGCGCCCTGCCCTACCTCGCCGAGCACGGCCTGGCCGGCCTCTCGCTGCGCCCGCTCGCCGCCGCCCTCGGGACCAGTGACCGGATGCTGCTGCACCACTTCGGCGACAAGGAGTCCCTGGTGGGGCGCCTGCTGGAGTGGTCGCGCCCGGACGTCGCGGCGTTGACGCGAGAGGAGGGGGACGTGGCCTCGTTGGCTGGCCGGCTGTGGGCCGACCTGACCGGCGGGGGGCCGCAGCGACCGCGGGTGCGGGTCCTGCTCGAGGTCATGGCCCTGGCGCTCACGCGGCCCGGCAGCTACCGGCAGTACGCGGTGGCCGCGGTGCACGACTGGGTCGCTCCGATCGCCGAGGCACTGGTCCGGGACCTGGGCGAGGCCCCCCCATCGGCCGAGGCCCGCGCCACCCTGCTCGTCAGCGGGCTGCGCGGGCTGGCGCTGGACCGGTTCGTCACCGGGGACGACGCCCGCACGGACCGAGCCGCGGACCTGCTGATCACGGCGGCGACACGACCACTCGGGGCTCCGCACGACGACCGTCGCTGAGGACGCCTGGATGCCCGTCCTGTCCCCTTACCCTCGGGTGGGTGCGGCAGCTCGATCGCGCAGTTCCTGCCCTCCCGCGCCGGCGACGCCGGTGGGAGGTGGCCATAGCCACCGCCGCCGCGGCCCTGGGCGTGAGCAGCCTGGTGGCCCTGGCGACAGCGGACGACGGCCGCCCTCCGAGCGTGGCCACGAGCAGCAGTGCGGCCTCGACGCAGACGTCGCCGTCGGTTCCAGCCCCCGCCGAGGAGTCGGCGCCGGCCCCACCGCAGACGGTCGACGGCCTCGTCGCGGACCTCACCGCACGACCGGACGCTGCCGGGCCGGCCGGCCCGCTGCTGCGGGACGGGCTGCAGGGTCTCGCGTCGGAGGACGAGGGCGTGCGCCAGCGGTCGGCCCTGCAGGTGCTGTCCGTCGTGGTCAGCGGTGAGGCGCTCGACCCCCGCTACGCCACCGCGAGCCGGCTGGCCCTCTTCCGCACGATGACCGGGCAGGCGCCGGCGCCCTCAGCGCCGGCCGGGACCCCGTCGTGCCTCGAGGTCCGGCAGGGGACGCCACCCCCGGTGGTGCAGGGGTACGCGCGGCAGATCGTCGACCAGCTCCCGGCCTGGCAGGCCGACGGTTTCCCGGCCGACGAGAGCGCACGCCTCCAGGAGCTGATCACCCCCGTGGTGGCTGGTCGGTCGACCCTCGGCCTCCGCCCGTGCCCGGGCCAGTGATCCGACCGGGCGCCTACGGGCCACGGGCAGACGTTGATGGGACCAGTGAGGCGCCCGAGGCGGCCTCGGCGTGTGTGGTGCGAGCGTGCGCCGAGCCGCCGCCCCGTTCCCTCATAGTCGGGTTTCCCCGAATGCGAGGAGCGCTGTGTCTGGCTGCGGTGACGAGAACGTCGACAACTACCTCGGCGCCGAAGGTGACGTCCACGCGCGCGGCATCGGCCTGAGCTGGCTGGAGGGGGACCGGCTCGAGCAGCTGCTCAATTTGCTGGAGGGTAAGCCTACCGATTCCGCGCAGACCTGCCTGGCCATGCTAGATATTCTCGCCAAGCGCGGCCCGCTGGCTCACGTCGAGTTGGCCCGCCTTGTCCGTTGCACGCCTTCACAACTTCGGAGCCGCAACGGCAAGATGACCGAGCTTATCCGACGCGAGTTCACCGGACACCGCTGGCCCATCGGCTGGCGCCGCGGTGAGATTAGCGCCGGGGAGGATCCTGGTGCCTACGTCTACGAGATGCACGCCAAGTTCCGCGAGAAGTGGCTGGAGCTACGGCCGCTCAGCTCATAGCTGCGCATCGCGGATACCGCCGTGGAAGGCGGCGGTATCCGCATCAGGGAACTGCTCCACGGACGCCGACAGCATGGCTGTGTGCAGTTGGGTGGCATTGCTCCGCCAAGCGAACGAGGCCCAGTGGCGGGCTCTCGGCGCGGGAGCTTCGCGGGTACCGCTGCAGGTGGCAAGGTTGACCCCGCTCTACACCCAGCACCACGGGGGAATGTTGCTCCACCTTTCTCTGCTCGCAGTCCACCCAACCGAGGGCTGACGCCGTGTACCGCGTCGACGGGCGGCTGGTCCTCAGCCCCAGTGACCTGACCCGGCACCAGGAGTGCTCCCACCTCACCGCGCTGAACCTGCAGGTGGCCGACGGCCGGCTGCAGCCCCCGCCCGAGGGGGTGAGCGACCAGACGGTGCTCGTCGCCGACCTCGGCATCGCGCACGAGCTGAGCTACCTGGAGTACCTGGAGCAGCTGGGGCTGGAGGTGGCCCGGCTCCAGGGCGACAGGGACGAGGCCGCCACGGTCGAGGCGATGCGCGCCGGCGTCGACGTCGTCCACCAGGCGACGCTGTTCGACGGCACGTGGGGCGGCCAGGCCGACTTCCTCCTGAGGACGGCGGTGCCGTCCGACCTGGGCGCCTGGTCCTACGAGGTCGCCGACGCCAAGCTGGCCCGCCGGGTCAAGGTGCCGGCGCTGCTGCAGATGGCCACCTACGCCGACCGGGTCGCCGTCCTGCAGGGCCGCGCGCCCGAGCGGATCCACGTCGTCACCGGCGACGGGGCCCAGCGTCCGTGGCGGCTGGTCGACGTCGCCGCCTACGCCCGCCGCGCGCGTGCCCGGCTGCAGGGCTTCGTCGCCGACGTCCCGGTCACCGGACCCGTGCCCACCGCGTACTGCGACCAGTGCACCTGGCAGCCGCGCTGCACCGCCGAGCTCCGGGCCAACGACGACCTCAGCCTGGTCGCCGGCATGCGCCGCGACCAGCGCGCCGCCCTGCTGGCCGCCGGCATCGCCACGCTCGCGCAGCTCGCCGATGCCCCGGACCACACGCTCAAGGCCGCCGGTCTCGGCCGATCGGCGCGGACCCGGCTGCGCGACCAGGCCCGCGAGCAGCTGCGCGGACGCCAGGCCGACCGGCCCACGCGCACGCTGCTCCCGCCGCTGATGGCCCAGGGGCTGCTGCGGCTCCCCGAGCCCAGCCCCGGCGACCTCTACCTCGACTTCGAGGGCGACCCGCTGTCCGGCGACGGCCAGGGGCTGGAGTACCTGGCCGGCCTCGGCGACCGCGCCGGGCGCTTCACCGCCCTCTGGGCGCACGACGCCGCCGGCGAACGCCGCATGGTCGAGGACCTGGTGGACCGCGTCGTCGAGGCCTGGCGCACCGACCCCGGCATGCACGTCTACCACTACGCCGCCTACGAGGTCAGCGCGCTCAAGCGGCTCACCGGGCGGTACGGCGTCCGCGAGGCCGAGCTCGACCAGCTGCTCCGCGCCGGGCGGTTCGTCGACCTGCTGCCCGTCGTCCGCCAGTCGATGCGGATCAGCAAGGAGTCCTACTCGATCAAGAAGGTCGAGGCGTTCTACGGGCGCGAGCACACCGGCGACGTCGCCGACGCGATGAGCAGCGTCGTCGAGTACGAGAAGTGGCTGATCGACCGCGACCCGGCCCGCCTGCAGGCCATCGAGGACTACAACCGCGACGACGTCGACTCCACCCGCGAGCTGCACGACTGGCTGGAGTCCCAGCGGACCGAGCTGGCGGCGCGGTACGGCGTGCTGCCCCGGCCGTCGGCGGCCGAGGTCGCCGCCCCCGCCCCGCGGTCGGACGCCGAGGCCGCGGAGTTCGCGCTGGTGGAGCGGCTCCGGGACACCGGCCACCCTCTCCTCGGCGACCTGGTGCAGTGGCACCGCCGCGAGGCCCGGCCCGGCTGGTGGGAGTTCTTCTCCCGCAGCGAGCTGGAGGACGAGCAGCTGGTCGAGGACCGCACCGCCCTCGGCGGCATCTCCGGCGGGTTCGAGATCGGCGCCGAGAAGCGCAGCAAGCTCTACGAGTTCTACTTCCCGCCGCAGGACACCAAGCTGTCGGTCGGCGCCCGGGTCGTCGACGTCGACACCCGCGTGCGCATGGGTGAGGTCCGCGAGATCGACGCCGTCGCCGGCCGGGTCGTGGTCAAGAGCACCAAGCCGCCGGCGTCGGCCCGGGGGCTGGGTCCCGAGGGTCCGCTGGACGACAAGGCCATGCGCGAGTCGATCGCCGCGACCGCGGACGCCGTCCTGGCCGGCCGGTCCTGCCTCGGGCAGCGGCTGCTCGACCGCGTCGTCCCCGCGGACACCCGCCGGCTGCCGGGGGAGGAGGCCGGCGACGCCGTCGTGCGGCTCGGCCTGGCGCTGCACGGCGAGGTGCTCGCCGTGCAGGGGCCGCCCGGCAGCGGCAAGACGCGGGCGGCGTCGCGGCTGATCCGCGCGCTGCTCGACGCCGGCAAGAAGGTCGGCGTCACGGCGACGTCCCACGCGGTGATCGGCAACGTGCTGAGCGCCGTCGGTCGGCCGGCGCTGCAGAAGTGCGAGGAGCACCAGGCCTGCGGCGCGCCGGGGGTGGAGTGGTCCAAGGACTCGTCCGACGTGGCCTCCCGGCTGCTGGACGGTTCCGCGTCCCTGGTCGGCGGGACGTCGTGGTTCTGGTGCCGCGAGGACCTGGCCGAGGCGGTGGACGTCCTGGTGGTCGACGAGGCGGGGCAGTTCTCCCTGGCCAACGCGGTCGCCGTCGCGCGGTCGGCCCGCTCGCTGGTGCTGCTGGGCGACCCGCAGCAGCTCGCGCAGCCGACGCAGGCGGTGCACCCGGGGGAGTCGGGGCTCTCGGCGCTGGAGCACCTGCTCGACGGGCACCTGACCGTGCCCGAGGACCGCGGCGTCTTCCTCGACCGCACCTACCGGATGCACCCGGCGCTGACCGCGTTCGTCTCCGACCTGGCCTACGAGGGCCGGCTGGAGTCGGCGGCCGGCCGCGACCGGATCGCGGTGGACGGCTGGACCAGCGGGCTCGCCGTCCGGTTCGTCGAGCACGCGCAGCCGTCGATGGCGGCGTCGCAGGACGAGGCGACGGCGGTGGCCGAGCTGTGGCACTCGCTGCAGGGGGCGGCCTGGACCGACGCCGAGGGTGCGGAGCGGCTGATCGGGCCGGACGACGTGCTGGTGGTCGCCCCGTACAACAACCAGGTCGCGCTCATCCGGCGGGCGCTCCCGCACGGGGCGCGGGTCGGCACGGTGGACAAGTTCCAGGGCCAGGAGGCGCCGGTCGTCGTCTACTCGATGACGTCGACCTCGGCCGAGGACGCACCCCGCGGCGTCTCCTTCCTCTACGACCTGCACCGGCTCAACGTGGCGGTCTCGCGCGCCAAGGCGCTGGCCGTCGTGGTGATGAGCGAGGAGCTGCTGGACGCCGCCGTCCGGACGCCGGAGCAGCTGCGCCAGGTCAACGCGCTGTGCCGGCTGGTCGAGATGGCCACGATCGTCCGCTGAGCAGGTGGATGCGCTGTCCGGGCTCCAGGGCCGCCAGGGGTCGAGGAGGTCGACGGCGGTGAACGGGCAGTGGCGACGCGTCGAGACGGCGGCCGTCGTCTGCTCGGTGTCGTCGTCCTCCTTGCGGTGCCACTCCGTGCCTGGGGAGCCTCGTCCTCCCACACGAGGTCCGAGGGGAGCGCGGGATGAAGTACGTCGTCACGTGGCGCGAGCGGCCGACCGGCTCGGTCGCGGAGTACGAGGCCGCGCAGCAGCGGGTCCTCGAGATCTTCTCCCGGTGGGAGATGCCGGAGAGCCTGACCTTCCACCAGTTCCTCGTCCGCCTCGGCGAGTTCGGCGGGTACGCCGTCGTCGAGACCGACGCGCCCGCCGACCTGCAGTACCTCACCACCGTCTACGCGGGCTTCTCCTTCACCGTCGAGCCGGTGATGGACGTGATGGACGCCGTCGCTGCCGAGACGCGCGGGATCGACTACCGGGACTCGCTGCGGAAGGAGTGACGGCGTCTCGCCGCGCCGTCGCGCAGCCGGACCCACGGTGTCGACGCTCGGCCCCTGCCCACAGTGCGGGGCAGGGGCTGAGGCACGCTCACCCGCTGCCCACAGTGCGGGGCAGGGGCTGAGGCATGCTCACCCGCTGCCCACAGTGCGGGGCAGGGGACGAGGCTGCGGGGAGAACACCTTCCCCGTGGACCTCTGCCGCAGCTTCTGGATGGAAGCAGCGGCAGAGGTCAGCGGAGGGGTCGTCAGGCGGCCGGGGCTCCCCGCTCGTCATCGTCCGAGTCGCCGCGGGTGGTGCTGCTCCCTGGGCGAGGAGACGGCGTCCGCGGCGGTGAGCACCCACCGGCCGGAGCGGCCGCCGACCACGCCGAGACCTCCGGGCGTGGGCGGTGGAGGGCGCGGCGACCGGGGATCCACGGGTCGATCGACGCTAGGCTCCCCGCCTCACAGGGGCGGCCCCGGTCCTCAGCGGGGGCGCCCGTGGTCACTGCCGAGTCGTCCGGGAGTCCACCCACATGGCCGACAAGAGCTCTTCCCCCTCTGACCGACACCGGCACGCCCGCCGCCCAGCGCCGAGGGATCGCCGCAGGCGCCTGCTCCTGATCGCAGTCGGCGTCCTCGTCGTCGCCGCACTGGCCGCGGTGCTCGTCCTCTCCACCGGGGACCGGTCCGACGACGCGGCCGCCGATCAGGCCGTCGCGCCCGCCCCCGCCGCCGCGAGCACGTCCCCACCCCCCACCAGCCCGCCCGCCGCGACACCGGCCCCGACGACCGAGCAGACGACCCCCACGTCGGATGTGCCCGTCGAGTTCGCCGACGCGATGCGCCAGATCGGCATCCCGCTGGACCCCCACACCGGCTGGGTCGTCGCCCAGGGGATCTGCGTCCGGCTGGGGCAACCCCAGTACGACCAGTTCAGGATGTCCGAGGGCGTCGAGAGGTTGTTCCCCTCGGTCCCCGATGAGCAGGCGCACGAGTTCGTGGCCATGGTTGCCGAGTCCGTCTGCCACATGTGAGGCCACCCCGGTGCGGGGTCCCCGCACCCGTCACAGCCACGCCTCGATCGCGTCCAGCTGCTCGTGCGTGAGCCCGACGAACAGGTCCGGCGCCACGACCAGCACGTGCGGGTTCGCCGCCAGCCAGTCACCGGTGTCGGCGGCCTGCATCGCCAGGTCGTCGTCGACCCAGATGATCCGCCGGTCCGGCTCCGCCTCGGCGACGGCCCGGGCGGCGGTCAGCTTCCACCAGCCCGACCGGCCGCCGAACACGCCGGCGAACCCGGTCGGGGCCGAGTCGGCGCGGGCGTGGGTCACCAGGCCGCGGGGGAGTCCCATCGGCTCGGCCAGCAGCCGGTCGGCGTCCGTCGTCCACGTGGTCAGCCACTGGATCTCCACCCGGCCGGACTCGTGCAGCTCCCGCAGCCGTGCCGTGATCGTCGGGTCCCAGGTCAGCACGTAGCCGTTGAACGTGCCCCGCCGCCAGCCCTCGGGCTGGTCCACGCGCGCGGCGTTGAGCACGCCGTCGACGTCCAGCAGCAGGATGGGGACGTCGCTGGTCGAGCCCATGCCCCATCCTGACGCCCGAGCCCCTCCGCCGTATCAGAGCCCCGTGTCGGGTCGTCTGGGTGTCAGCTGCCGGGTGTCGAGCGTCGTCGTCCTCATCGCGCCGCTCCGCTGCCCGGGAGCCTCCAGGGGTCCGAAGGGGGAGATCGACATGAAGTACGTCGTCAGCTGGCGCGAGCGGCCGACCGCCTCCGCCGCAGAGTTCGAAGCGGCACGGAAGCGGGTCGTCGAAGCCTTCTCGACGTCGGAGAAGCCCGAGAGCCTCACCATCCACCACTTCGACGCCCGTGTCGGGCTCGGCGGGTACGCCGTCGTCGAGACGGACGAGCCGGCCGACCTGCAGTACCTCGCCAGGGCGTACGAGCCCGTCTGCTTCACGGTCCGGCCGGTGGTCGACGTGGTGGCCGCCGCCGCTGCCGAGGCGCGTTACAACTGACCGCGCGTCCTCCGGGGAGGACGGCGGCGGTCGCGCGCCGTCCGGGATCGGCGCAGGGACCTCCGAGTCCGGTGACGGAGGTGGCGGCTTCCTGGCTTGGGCCCGTGTCGGTGACGCCTGCGCGGCCGGTACGAGCGCGACCACCGCGTCTGCTGCCTGAGCTCGGCTGACGAAGCGGTCGCCACGCTGGAAGAGCCCGCGCCGGCCGACGAGCAGTCCACCAGGCCGTCGCGAGCTCCCTGGCCTCCGGGCGCCCACCGGTGCCACTGGAGATCAGCGTCTCCGGGGCCCTCGCCGCCGGGGACGTCCGGCACGGGTCCATCGAACGCGTGGCGTCAGCGGTGGGGGCTCGATCGCCGTTCGGTACCACGCCGCAACGGTCAGAGCGGCGGCTGGCCGCCGATGACACCGGCGACCACGGCAGCCGCTGCGTGCCCGGTCCGGACGGCGTCCGGCACGAGGGCCCCGGCGCGCCAGCCGGACAGCACCCCGGCCACGAAGGCGTCCCCGCAGCCGGTCGTGTCACGCAGCCGTCCCTCCGGCAGCGGCTCGACCGGCACCTCCTCCGTGCCGGCCCGCGTCCTCACCCGCGTCGGCCGCGCGCCGGCGTGCACGAGCACCAGCCCCGGCGCCCACGCCGGCAGGTCGCCGTCCAGACCGAGCACTGCGGCCTCGGCGGCGTTGCACGACAGCAGGTCCGCCCGCAGCCCGGCCAACAGGTCGACGTACGCGCCGGCCCCGTGGCGCTCGATCCGGGGTGCGGCGGCGACGTCCGCGCTGACCGGAACCCCGGCGTCGTGTGCGAGGGACGCCGCGGCGAGCACGGCCTCGGGGAAGCGCAGCAGGTCGTAGCCGTCGAGGTGGAGGACGGCGGCGTCCGCGAACCACTCCGGGCGGACGTCGGCCGGCTCCAGCCCGCCCTCCCCGCCGTCGGTGAGCAGCGTGCGCTCGCCGTCCGGGTGCACCAGCACCGTCGACAGCGGCGCCCGCCCGCGACGCACCACCGCGACCTCGACGCCGCGCTCGGCGAGACCGGCCAGCAGCCCGTCGGCGAGCGGATCGGCACCGGCCCAGCCCGCGAGCCGGGCCGGCGCCCCGAGGCGGGTCACGCCGGCCGTCACATTGGCCGGAGCGCCACCCGCCGTCGTCGTCCGGACCACCCGCTGCTGGCCACCGACCACCAGGGGCGCGGACAGCTGCAGGAGCTGGTCGGCCACCAGCTTGCCCAGCGCGACCACCGGGCCAGCGCCTGCGGGGCGCGGCCACTCGGGAGCGTCATCCTGCGGCATGAGGTCAGGATGCCCGGCACGCGGAAAGGAACTCTGGCCGTCGGGTACGTCAATAGGATCAGGCCACTGAATCCGCTGCTGGACACTGCGATGCGGGCGCCGCAGCAGCTGAGCAGGGTTGACGCATCGTGCCGACTCGTCGACATGGTCACGAGCTGCGGGATGTCCACGTCATGAGGGTGCTCATTCGAGCAGCCGGTCGCGGTCAGGCGACGCCGTACCGTCGCCGCTCTTCCTCGCGGCCGCGATCCATCAACGCCCGGCGAGCCACGTCGCTCTGGAAGACGCTCTCTGGCTCGAGTGGCTGCCCCTCATGGTCGACCCAGGTCCACACGGGCGACAAGTCCTGCGAGGTCATTCGCAGGTCCAGGAGCACCCCGTGCTTGTAGCCATGGACGGTGACAACCTGCTGAACCGATTCGAGCGACCCGCCACGGGCTCCTTGACGCTGGTGATTGGTCTTCAATTCGAGGACGAGCAGGTTGTTGCCCTGCTTCCTCTCGCCGCGTCGATGGACGATGAGGTCGGGAGTGACCGTCTGCCAGTTCGGGTCATCCGCAGCCGGGAGATGAGGCCGTTTCACGATGGCCTCAGCACCATGGAAGACCCGGTTGTACTCGCAATCGATGTCCCAACTGCGCTCCATCACCTGCCGGAGGTGCCACCCGAGGGCGAAGGCCACCGCTCTTTCGCTCATTCGTGCGTTCATCGCGAGCAAACGCCATTCGTCGACGATGAGATTGCTGATCGCCAGGCCTAGTCGCCGCGCGACGGTGCTTCTTTCCACGAGCGCCGATGATCGCAGAGGGCTGGCCCGGTGTTGGGGATGTACACGGGTCACTTGGCGGCATGATGTGGGTGGTCCCCATGAGGTCTCTGCGCTTCGCCTCCTCCAACGACAGGCACGACCGGCATGCACAGCGTCCCGTGGTCAGCGGCCGCCCTGCTCCAGGCGCCGCAGCGCCGCGGTGAAGCTGTCGTTCCACAGCCCCAGGTGCGGCCACCGCTCGGCGACGTACGCCGTCGCCGCCTCGGGCGACATCCCCTCCTCGCGGACCAGCCAGGCACGCAGCACCAGCCCGGTCCGCGAGGCGCCGCCGTGGCAGTGCACGAGCAGCCGGTGGCCCTCGGCGCGCAGCGCGGCCATGTCGTCGAGGACATCGGCCAGCATGACGTCGAGGTCGGCGTTGTGGTCGCTGTCGGCGATGTAGGCCATCCGGTGCAGCGCGTGGCTGAACGGCTCGCCGAGCCGGCACAGCGAGATGACGGCGAAGTCCTGCGCGCTGTAGCGGGCGCCGTCGAGGTTGCCCGCCCAGATGCCCGGCAGCACCTCCTGCGGACCGATCCGCGGGATCACCCCGGGGTCGTAGCTCTGCTGCGCGCCGCCGTCGAGCGCGGCCGCCAGCTGCTGCAGCTCGGCCAGCCGCCACACCCGCGCGCCGTGCCCGGGGACGCGCCCGTGGACGACGGACGCCCAGCGCATCGGGATGCCGCCCATCCCGTACACCGCCCCGGCCAGCCCGCCGGCGACCGCGGCGACGGTATCGGTGTCACCGCCCAGGTCGATCACCAACCGCAGCACGTCGGCGAACGACGTCCCGCGCCGCAGCGCCCACACCGCCTGGCCGAGCGTCGGCCACACCGCGCCGTTGGGCATGCCGGGCTCCGGTGTCCAGTCCGGTGCGAGCACCTGCGCGTACCGCTCGCGGTGCTCGGCGGCCACCGCCTCGAGCGCCGAGGGGACGGCGGCAAGCGGGTCGCCGCCGTCGAGCGCCACCCGCACCAGCTCGTGGAGCACCGCGCACCCCTCGCCGGCCGCGGGGTCGCCGTGGGTCAGCGCCGAGATGCGCCGCGCGGCGTCCGTGGTGGCCTCGCGGCCCTCGCGGGCGAACCGGACGGCGGCGGGCGTGGTGCGCATCAGCGACCCGTTGCCGGCGGCCCGCCCGGTGCGCCGGACGTGCTCGGCCGCGGCGGTGTCCCACGGCAGGCCGGAGCGGAGGACGGCGCGGGTCTGGCTGCCGATGTCCGGCGGGTCCGCCTCCGCCCAGCGAAGGAACCGGTCGAACAGGTCGGCCTCGTCCAGCCCACCGCGCTCGACCAGGGACGTCGCGATCATCAGCGCCATCTGCGTGTCGTCGGTGAACTCGCCGGGCTCCCGGTGGAGCGCCCCGCCGCCGCACATCTCGGTGTGCGCGCCGCGGGCGGGGGTGGGGAAGCGGGCGGAGAACCGACCGGGCGGGCCGAACTCGAATGGCGCGCCGAGCGCGTCGCCGACGGCCGAGCCGACCAGCGCGCCGGCGGCGCGGTGCGAGCGGTGCAGGGGCGGGGTCACGCGTGCATCGTGCACACGCCGCGCGCCTCAGCCGTCAGGCGCTGACCTCCTCGTGCGTGTTCACGCCGGGGATGCGCCGCACCGACCCCCACCCGAAGCGGGCCCACACGACCAGCAACGCAGCGCCGACGAGCGATCCGAGCGTGTCGCGGAAGAGGTCGCCGTTGGTGTCGTCGTTGTCCTCGGAGAGCTGGGTCCCGAACCACGCGTCCGACCGCCACTCGAACAGCTCCCACAGCGCCCCGACGGCGATGCCCAGGGCCGCGGTCACCACGCCGATGCCGACGTAGTGCCGCAGGTGCGTCTCGTCGCGGGGGTCCGGGACGACGTCCAGCCGGGCGAGGCCGATGTAGACGACCGGGGCCGTGAGCATCGGGAGCGTGAAGTGCACCAGGTCGTCGAAGCGGACGAACTCGTCGTAGAGGCCGAGCGTCTCGCCGAACCCCTGCAGCGCCATGCCGAGGGTCAGCGACAGGTCGTAGAGCCGGGGCAGGTTCACCAGTCGCGCGACGAGCGTGATGCTCCCCAGCGCGACCAGCAGGGCCGCCGACCCCCACTGCCCGTCGACCGCGTAGACCGCGGCCCCGGCGAAGATGATCAGCCTGAGGACGTCGATGCCGTCCCTGATCCACGGATTCCAGTCACCCAGCAGCAGCGTGCGCCCGTCCACGTCGCCGGACTACCCGCCGGGGACGGCGCACGCTCGCCGTTCGCGACCCTGCGTCACCAGATTCCGCCGTCACCCAGGCGACCGGGGGACGACTGCGTCTGCGGCGCGCGCACGGCGACCTCCCGGTGCTGCACTGTCCCCGGCCGGCGCAGCGCCGGCGGAGGCACCGCAGGACAGGAGCACGTCGTGACCGATCGGGAGCTCGGGCCGACCACCGCGAGGAGCAGCCGCACGGCCCGCTGCAGCAGCCATGCCGCCGGTCACGGCGTCCACCCCACCCGCGTGCTGCTCTGCGACAACAGTCCGGACGACGCGTGGACACCGGTCGTCGTCATGGGCGCCGTCGGCGACGTGCTCACCGTGGCCTGCGGCGCGGAGCTCCGGCGCTACCGCAACCACGAGGCCGGCCGGCTGCTGGACCTGGCCGACACCACCGGCCCCGACGCCCTCCTCAACGAGCGGTACGGCCTGCTCTTCCTGCGGACCTGGCCGCAGGACGCCGCCTCGGTGTTCTCGTTGCAGCCGGCCGACCAGCCGCCGCACCCCTGCCGCTGACCTCCGCGGCGGGATCGGCGATCTCGCCGGGGCGGGGAGCGACGGGGGCCCGGACGCGGGGGTGCCCCGGCCGGCAGCGTCGCCGACCGGGGCATCCCGTGCGACCGGGTCAGGCGACCCGGCGGGCGCCCGAGTAGCTCGGCATCGAGTCGAGCTTCATGACCTGGACCGGCTTGCTGGAGTTCAGCGCGTGCACGATCTGGCCGTTGCCGATGTACATCGCCACGTGCGAGACCGGGCTGTAGAAGAACACCAGGTCACCCGGCTGCAGGTTGGCCTTCGACACCGGGGTGCCGAACGTCGACTGCGCCTTGGACGTGCGCGGGAGGGAGATGCCGGCCGCCTTGTAGGAGAAGCTGGTCAGCCCCGAGCAGTCGAAGGAGTTGGGGCCGGTGGCGCCGTACACGTACCGGTCACCCACCTGGGCGAGCGCGGTGTTGACGGCGGTCTGCGCGGCGCCGCTGGCCGCGGCGGCCGGGGCTGCGGCGACGGTCGGGGCGGCGGCGAGGGCCGTACCGGTCGGGCCACCCACAGCGGCCGAGGCCGGGGCGGGGGCGAGGGCGATCCCGGCGCCGGCGATGGCGGCGACGGCGACACCCCGGAACGAGCGGCGAGCGAAGGACGTGCGGGCAGTCGTCATCGACGACGGTTCTCCTGTTCTCCACGACCGCCTACCGGGTTAGCTGACGGGTTCGGACGGGGGAGTCGCCCGGCGCGACGAGGTCGCGCTTCACCCCAGTGCTGCGGTGGGTCCCCGGCCTGCGCAGCGGTCATCGACCGGTGCGCGGTTCGGCGGCGTCCGTCGGGTGTCGCAAGGTCAGCGACGCGGGCCCTCCGGACGGCGACCGAGGCTAGGTGGGCCCTTCGGCCCTGTTCAAAGCGAGCGCCGCGGTCCCGTACAGCGGTTGACGCGGACCGCGACACGCCGAGCCGACCACGACGATCGCCGTCGGCGAACCGCGGGTACGCGTGGGAAAAGCCCTGGTCGGGGCGTTATGAAAAAGTTGCTTCGATGGCGGAGAGCCGATGCACACCGTGTCTGATCAGGTGCCGAGAGCTCCGGCGGTGTCGTGGTTGGTCCGGGGGTTCCCCGGGCACGACCAGAGGTGACAGACCCAAGGAGGAGCACCATGGCCGGCATGTTGAGGAAGGTCCTGGCCTCGGGGATCGCGGCGAAGGTCATCCAGGAGGCCCGCAAGCCGCAGAACCAGGCCAAGATCAAGGAGTTCATCGCCAAGATGGGCGAGCAGAACAAGAAGCAGGGCGGCGGCCGGGGCTACGGCCGCGGTCCGGTGCGCTGAGCACCGGACGCTGAGCGCACGGCGACCCCCGCTCGCACCGGGCGGGGGTCGCCGTCATGCTCGGGGACCGTGCTGCGGATCGCCGTCCTCGACGACTTCCAGTCCGTGTCCGGTGAGTTCGCCGACTGGTCACGTCTGCCCGAGGAGGCCGAAGTCGTCGCCTTCGCCGACCACCTCGACGACGAGGACGCCGTCGTCGACCGGCTCGCCGGGTTCGACGTCGTCGTCGCCATGCGCGAGCGCACCCCGTTCCCGCGCAGCCTCCTCGAGCGGCTGCCGCGGCTGCGGCTGCTGGTGACCACCGGCGCCCGCAACGCCGCCATCGACGTGGCCGCGGCCGCCGAGCGCGGCGTGACCGTCTGCGGCACCGGTGCCCACCCCACCGGTCCGGTCGAGCTGACCTGGGCGCTGGTCCTGGCGGTGGCCCGGCACGTCCCCGAGGAGGACGCCGGGGTCCGGGCCGGCGGCTGGCAGCGCACCGTCGGGACCGACCTCGCCGGCGCCCGGCTCGGCGTCGTCGGCCTCGGCCGGCTCGGCACCCGCGTCGCCCGCATCGGCCAGGCGTTCGGCATGGACGTCGTCGCCTGGAGCCAGAACCTGACCGACGAGCGCGCCGCCGAGGCCGGCGCGCGCCGCGTCGACCGCGACGAGCTGTTCGCCACCGCCGACGTCGTCACCGTGCACCTGGTGCTCTCCGAGCGCACCCGCGGTCTGGTCGGCCGCCGCGAGCTCGCCCGGATGAAGCGCAGCGCGATCCTGGTCAACACCTCCCGCGGCCCGATCGTCGACGAGGCCGCGCTGCTCGAGGCGCTGTCCGAGGGGCGCCTCGCGGGGGCCGGCCTCGACGTCTACGACCGCGAGCCGCTGCCCGCCGACGCCGCCCTGCGCACCGCGCCGCGCACCGTGCTCACCCCGCACCTGGGCTACGTCACCCGCGACACCTACCGGGTCTTCTACGGCGACGCCGTCGAGGACGTCGCCGCCTTCCTCCGCGGGGAACCGGTCCGCGTCCTCACGCCCGCGTGACCCGTGCCGGGCCCGGGTACCCACCGGGCCCGGCACGAGGAGGCCTGCGATGACCGAGGGCAACATGACCGGCCGTCCCTACGGCGGCGCCAACGAGCGACCCGACGACGACGTCCTCCCCGGCGAGCGGCCGGAGCAGGACCTGGTCGGGCCGCCGTCCCAGCAGGAGGAGCCGCGGGCGGCGCGGGACGGCGAGATGTCGACCAACCCGGGTGAGACCGGCAGCGGCGTCCCGGACACCGACCACCCGCTCGGGGGCCGGCAGGGCGGCAACTGACCCGGCGCGGGCTACGGCCGCCCGGCGTGGGGGACGGCGACCTCGGTCGCCACCAGCACCGCCTCGCGCACCGGCGCGCGGTTGTGCTCGTAGAAGTCCGGCGCGCAGCACATCAGCAGCGTGCGGCCGTCCTCCCCGCCGAGCATGCAGGCGAAGACGCCGAGTCCCTCCGGCGCGGCGACCTCGTCGACGATCGCGCCGCCCTGTTCGACCCGCACCACCCGTCCGCCGACCGCGTCCGCCGCCCGCACGTGTCCCTCGGCGTCCAGCGCGCAGCCGTCCGGCGCCACCGTGAGCTGGCCCAGCACCTCCTCGGTGGTCCGGCCGGTCACCTCCGGCCCGAGCGACGCCCACACGCGCCGGTTGGTCAGCGCGCCGTCGGCACCGAGGTCGAAGGCGGTGTACCGGTTGCCGAGGGTCTCCCCGACGACGAGCGTGCCGCCGTCCGGGGGGACCACCATGCCGTTGGGGAACTGCAACCCCTCCGCGGCGACCGACACCGTGCCGTCGGGGTCGATGCGCTTCAGTGACGCGGTCCGCGCGTCGCCGCCGCCCATCAGGTCGAAGCCGAAGTCGCCGACGAACACCTGCCCTGCGTCGGGGACCACCAGGTCGTCGAGGTGCCCGCCGCAGTGCTCGGTCAGGTCGGCGTGGGTCGACAGGGTCCCGTCGGCGTACCGCAGCACGCGGTGGTCCTTCATCGCCACGACCACCAGCGACCCGCCGGGCAGCCAGCCCAGCCCCGATGGCTGGCCCTCCACCTCGACGACGACGGTCTCCGCGCCGTCCGGCGTCACCCGGCTGACCGTGCGCCGGTAGAAGTCCGGCACCCACCAGGTGCCCTCGTGCCAGCGCGGGCCCTCGAAGAACCCGCCACCCTCCAGGACCGTCCTGAGCTGCTGCTCCGCCATGACCCGGACAGCAGGTGGCGCCGGTCACGCACCGACGGCATGGTCGGGACGGCGGCCGCCCGGGTGCCGGCGGCCGTCGCGCGCCGGACCGGACCGGGCGGTCCGGCGCGCCGTTTCCGCAGCCGACCGGCGGGGCAGGCCCCGCGGACCCGCACCCGACAGTGAGGACGACGACCATGCAGGTCGGCTACAAGCTCGCGACCGAGGCCTTCGGGCCGGAGGACCTCGTCCGCCAGACGGTCCGCGCCGAACAGGCGGGCTTCGACTTCGTCGAGATGAGCGACCACTTCCACCCGTGGCTCGACGTCCAGGGGCACAGCTCGTTCACGTGGTCGGTGCTGGGGGCGATGGCGGCCAGGACCGAGCGGATCGGCCTGGCCACCGGCGTGACGTGCCCGATGATCCGGTACCACCCGGCCGTGATCGCGCAGGCCGCGGCGACGGTGCAGATCCTCTCCGGCAACCGCTTCACGCTGGGCATCGGCTCCGGCGAGCGGCTCAACGAGCACGTCGTGGGCGCCGGCTGGCCGGCGGTGCGGAAGCGGCACGAGATGCTCCGCGAGGCGCTGGAGATCATCCGGCTGCTGTGGCAGGGCGGCTACCGGTCCTACGACGGCAGGTACCTGCAGCTGGAGGACGCCCGCCTCTTCGACCTGCCCGACCAGCTGCCGGTGATCGCGGTGGCCTCCGGTGGGCACAACGCCTCGGCCATCGCCGCCGAGCTCGGCGACGGGCTGTTCGCCACCGAGCCGCGCAGCGACCTGGTCGAGGCCTACACCGGCGCCGGGGGGAAGGGGCCGCGGTACGCCGAGGTGCCGATGGCGTGGGCGGCCGACGAGGACTCCGCCGTCCAGGCCGCCCTGGAGACCAGCCGCTGGGCGCTCACCGGCTGGAAGGTGATGAGCGAGCTGCCCAACCCGGTCAACTTCGACGCGGCCAGCGCCACGGTGAAGCCCGAGGACATCCGGCAGCAGTTCTCGGTCGGCCCCGACCTCGACGCGCACGTCCAGCAGGCGCAGCCCTACGTCGACGCGGGTTTCGACCACGTGGTGCTGCAGAACACCGGTCCGGATCCCGACGGCTTCCTGGAGGTCTGCGAGCGCGAGCTCGTCGAGCGGGTGCGCGCGCTGACCCCGTCGTCCTGAGGGAGGACCCCGTCCTCCTCGTGAAGGACCCCCTTGCCCCCGCCACTCGCAAGCTCGCGGCGGGACCCTGCACGAGGGCCTCAGGGCTCGCGGCGAGCCTCGGGACGGGGCCGGGCCGACGTCCCCCCGCATGCGGCGTCGGCCGGTGCCGCTCAGGCGGCGTCGAGCGGTGAGCGGTCGGCCCGGGGGTCCAGGAGCCCGGCCATGCCGGTCAGGCGCAGCAGCCGGACGGTGAACGGCGACGGGTCGACCAGCCGCAGGGTGCAGCCGCGGTCCTCGGCCAGGGCGGCGCCCGCGGCGAGCGCCCGCAGGCCCGCGGCGTCGCAGAACGTGATGCCGGCGGCGTCGACGGTCCAGGTGCGGTGGCCGGTCACGCTGAGCGCGTGCAGCGCGTCGCCGAGCCGGTGGGCGACGAGTCGGTCGAGCTCGCCGGCGGCGGTCACGCGGCCGGTCTGCAGGTCGATGGACAGCAGCAGCGGACGCTCGAACGAGCGCTGCGGGATGGCACGTGCGCGCATGGGGCTCCCCCCTGGGGGCACCGGTCGGCAGCCGAGCACCGGACGGCGTCCCCACGGACGTGGGCGTCCGGGCCAGCTCTTCGACCCGGTTCCCGACGTTAACAGGGCCGACCCGTCTTGTCTGGTGCACGATGAAGTGGCCCACCACCGGTCGGTGCCGACACGCCGGGCGGTGCTGCCGGGCCCTCCCTCAGGCGCGGGAGCTCTGCCCCTGCCCACCATGCGGGGCAGGGGGAGAGCATCCACGAGGACGACCGGTCCCCCCGGACGTGGACCGGCCGGTGTCCGCGGGTGCGGACACCGGCCGGTGTGGTGCGGGTCAGGCGCGGTCGTTGCGGGGCAGGTAGGGCGCGCCCGGGTTGAAGACCACGAGGGTGTACTGGTCGAACCGGCGGATCCAGGACCTGATCGTGCGAGCGGTCCGCGTGGTGCTGCGGGATGGCATGGGTGTCCTCCTGTCGTCCTCCGGACGTGCGTCGTCCGGAGGCGGCGGTCTGCGGGATGGCTGACCGGCCGGCCCGGCAGTGGGCGGCGGCGCGCCGGTGCGCACGTGAGGCGGCGCGGTCGCGGGTCAGCTGCGCCCGGCGTCGTCGCGGGGCGCGGTCACCGGCGCGTGCGGACGCCGGCACCAGGGGGAACGTGCACGCCGGGGGCCCCGTTCCGCGACTCCGATCACGCACCCCGCTCCGCGACTTTGAGGACCCCGGCTGATGCCGTCCGCGCAGACGAGCGACGCGTGCGCGGCACGGGTCGGGGTAGTCCGTTCCCCGTGAGCGAGACGACGAGCGGCCGCGTCAGCAAGGTCGCGGCGGCGGACGTGGCCGCCGGACGGATGGGGCAGCGGTACCTGGCCGCGGGCTCCCGGGTCGCGATGCGGTTGTGGGCGGCAGAAGAGCCGACCGAGGGCAAACCCGAGGCGGCCCGGGAGTACGAGACGGTGGGGTACGTCGTCACCGGGCGGGCCCGGCTGCGCGCGGGGGACCAGACGCTGGACCTCGGGCCGGGTGACTCCTGGGTGGTGCCGGCCAGCGTGAGCCACACCTACGAGATCCTCGAGGAGTTCACCGCGGTGGAGGCGACCTCCCCGCCCGCGGACCAGGCCGGCCGGGACGCCCCGCCCGCCTGAGCAGCTCCGTGCCCGGCAGCGGGGCCCCCTCAGTCGCCCTTGACGTTGACCACCTGGCGCAGGGTGTGCCGGACCTCCACCAGGTCGGCGGCGTCGGCCATGACGACGTCGATCGGCTTGTAGGCATCGGGGTGCTCGTCGAGGAACGCGTCCGAGCGGCCCCAGGCGATGCCCTTCATCCGCCGGTCGAGGTCGGCGCGGGTGAACATCCGCCGCGCGGCACCCCGCGAGTGGTTGCGCCCGGCACCGTGCGGCGCCGAGGTCAGCGACTCGACGTCGCCCTTGCCGACGACGACGTAGGACGCCGCGCCCATGGAGCCGGGGATCAGCCCCCACTGGCCGGCCCGCGCGGAGATCGCGCCCTTGCGCGAGAGCCACACCTCGGTGCCGTAGTGGGTCTCCCGCTCGGTGTAGTTGTGGTGGCACTGCACGACCTGCGCCCGGTGCACCTCCTCGGTGAGGAACCGGGAGACCTGCTCGGCCAGGCGGTCCATCATCTCCTCGCGGTTGAGTGCGGCGAACCGCTGCGCCCAGTGCAGCGCCTCGACGTAGGCGTCGAACTCCGCCGTCCCCTCCTCGAGGTAGGCGAGGTCGCGGTCGGGCAGGTCCATGCCGGCACAGCGGTCCTGCGCCACCCGGATGTGCTTGGACGCCAGCCGGTTGCCCACGCCGCGCGAGCCGGAG
The DNA here is from genome assembly GCF_054050595.1 of Geodermatophilus sp. SYSU D00779. Classification (NCBI taxonomy): domain Bacteria; kingdom Bacillati; phylum Actinomycetota; class Actinomycetes; order Geodermatophilales; family Geodermatophilaceae; genus Geodermatophilus; species Geodermatophilus sp. SYSU D00779. Next base: position 39,546 of record NZ_JBJGZQ010000030.1, on the reverse strand, counting down.
TGCAGGAACAGCCACACCCGGTCGTCCTCGTCGAGGCAGACCTCGATGAAGTGGTTGCCCGAGCCGAGGGAGCCCAGCTGCAGCGGCCAGTTGTGCGCGACGCCGTCGGCCTGCGCCGCGCCCGGGAGGTCGCGCAGCTCCTCGACCCGCGCCGCCGCCGTCCCGCGCAGCTTCTTGTTGTAGCGCCCGGCCGACAGGGGGATGGCCCGCGAGATCTGCTCGTGCAGCGTCGCCAGGTTGCGGCCGCGGACGTCGTCCCCGGTGAACTGGGTGCGCACGGCCATCATCCCGCAGCCGATGTCCACGCCCACGGCCGCCGGGATGATCGCCCCGTCGGTGGGGATGACCGAGCCGACGGTCGCCCCGAGCCCGAGGTGCGCGTCGGGCATCAGCGCCACGTGCGGGTGGATGAACGGCATCGAGGCGGTGCGCTCGGCCTGCGTGCGCGTGGTCGGCTCGAGGATCGACGCCCAGTTGAGCAGCCGGTCGTTGATCTTCTCCATGGCCCTTCCGTTCCGGGTCGGTGACGCGGCGGTGGAGCAGGACCGCCCCGCCGTCCACCCGGCACTACCCGGCGGAGGAGCTCAGTCGTCGTCCTTGTCGTTGCCCCGGCCGCGCTCCTCGTCGCGGTCGCGGCCGCGGCCGCGCTCCTTCTCCGGGGTCGGCGTCTGGGCTGCCGGCGCAGGCGCCGCCGCCGTCGGCGGGGGAGGAGGCGGCGGGGCGACCGCGTGCGTGACGGTCACCGTCGTCCCGACCAGGAGCTCGCCGGTCGGCGCGAGCGCGAGGACCTGCCCGGCGGGGACGTCGGCCCGCTCGACCGCCACCAGCGCGACCGGCAGGTCCAGGCCGGTCAGCCACGCCTGCACCTCGGTCACCGGCTGACCGATGTGCGCGGCCGGGTCCACCCGGACGTAGGTGCCCGAGGGCCGCGGCGCGACCGGCGTCGGCGCCGCGGACGTGGTGGGGGTGGCCGCGCGCGGCGCCGCGGTGGGGACGTCGCGGGTCCCCAGCACCAACCCGGCGACGACGAGCGCCGTGGCCACCAGCCCGACCAGCACGGGCACCACCAGCCGGCGCACGCGGCCGCGGTCGTCGGGCTCCTCGTCCTCGTCGTCCAGCGCGGGCAGCACCGGGGGGACGGCCGCGGGGGAGCTCCCCGGCAGCGGGGCGGTGGTGGTCGACTGCGGCACGGGGAGGACGGGCAGCACGCGGGTCGCCGTCCGCTCGTCGGCCGGCTCCGGCGCACGGCCCGCGGCGGCGGTGCTCGTGGTGGCGGCCACCGCGGCGACCAGCGCGGCGCCGTCCGGGATCCGCGCGGCCGGATCGGTGGCGAGGGTGCGCTCGACCAGCTCGCGGACCGGCGCGGGGACGTCGGCCGGCAGGGGCGCGGGCGTCTCCGAGACCCGCCGCATCGCGACCTCGACCGGGTCGGGCCCGTCGAAGGGACGGCGCCCGGCGAGGCACTCGTAGGCGACCGTGCCCCACGAGTAGACGTCGACGGCGGGCGTGGCCTTCTGCCCCTGCACCAGCTCGGGCGCCAGGTACTGCGCGGTCCCGACGACGTGGCCGGTGCGGGTGACGGTGGCGTTCGCGGCCGACCAGGCGATGCCGAAGTCGGTCATCTTCACGGTGCCGTCGGGGCGGACCAGCAGGTTGGCCGGCTTGACGTCGCGGTGCACGACCCCGGCGGCGTGCGCTGCGGCCAGCCCGGCGGCGACCTGACCCAGCAGGTCCAGCGTCCGCTCCGGCGACAGCCGGCCCTCGCGCGCCAGCACCGCCGACAGCGGCTCGCCGTCCACCAGCTCCATGACCAGGTAGACCAGCCGGTCGCCACCGGGGGAGACCGGCTCTCCCTCGCCGTAGTCGTGCAGGACGGCGATGTTCGGGTGGCTCAACCCGGCCGACAGGCGGGCCTCGGTGCGGAACCGGGTCAGGAAGACCAGGTCGCCGGTGAACTGGCTCTTGAGCACCTTGACCGCGACCTCGCGGCCGAGCACCCGGTCCTGCCCGCGCCAGACCTCGCCCATGCCCCCGGTCGCGATGAGCGACCGGAGCTCGTAGCGGTCCTGGAGGACGTCTCCCGTGGCCGCCATGCTCAGACGGGGTCGACCAGGCGCAGCGGCGGGTGCGGCGCCAGGCGCTTCTCCAGCGTGACCCGGTGCCGCCCGTCGGACTCGTGCCGGAAGTCCAGCCGGTCGACCAGCGCCTGCATGAGCAGCAGGCCGCGGCCCTCGTCCAGCGGCGAGCGGCCGTCCTCCTCGGGGAGCGCGGCGGGGTCGAAGCCCTCGCCGCTGTCGACCACGCTGATCCGGCACAGCCGGTCGTCGATGGCGACCTCGACCTCGTACTCGGCGTGCTCCCCGGCGTGCTGGACGACGTTGGCGCAGGCCTCGGTGAGCGCCAGCGCGACCTCGTCGATCACCGTCTGCTCGATGCGCAGGTGCGCCAGGGCCTGCCGGCACAGCCCGCGGATGAACGGGACGCTGTCGGTGTCCACCGGGAGGTGGACCGTGAACGCGATGTCCACGCCGGGTTCCCCCCTCCCGCCCGCAGGCATCTAGGCTGCTCAGGTTCCACGTCGTCGATGGGAGGACCGATCCGTGCACTTCGACGTCGAGCGGACGACGGTCCTCGGGCGGCCGGCGCTGAGCGTACGCGGAGAGCTGGACCTGGCGACCGCCCCGCGCCTCGCGGAGGCCGCTGAGTCACAGCTGTCCCAGCAGCCGCAGTCCCTGGTCGTCGACCTGACCGGCACGACGTTCCTCGACAGCTCCGGTGCCCGGGAGCTGGTGCGCCTCGCCCGCCGCGCCGCCGGCGAGGGCGTGGCGCTCGAGGTCGTCTGCCCCCGCGCCAACCGGCCGGTGCGGCTGGTGGTCGACCTGCTGGAGCTCCGGGCGGTGGTGCCGATCGTCGAGTCGCCCAGCCTGACCGAGAACGAGGTCGGCCCGTAGTCCGTAGGGTCGGACGGCGATGACGCCGATCGGGAGCACACCTCCTCCTGACGTCCCGGGGGTCGACGACGACGCCCTGCAGCGCTGCGCCGACGAGCCGATCGCCGTCCCTGGCGCGATCCAGCCGCACGGCGCGCTGCTGGCCGTCACCGAGCCCGACCTCGCCGTCGTCGTCGCCTCGGCCAACGCCGCCGACGTCCTCGGCACGACCCCGGCGTCCCTCGCCGACGTGCTGGGCCCCGCCGACCTCGAGCGGCTGCGCGCCGGCCTGGCCGGGGACCTCGCCGCGGTCGACCCGCTGCGGGTGACCGTCGCCGGCGCCGAGGTCGACCTCGTCGTCCACCGCGCCGACGGCCTGCTGGTCACCGAGTGGGAGCCGCTGGCCGGCGCCGAGCAGGCCGATGCGGTCTGGCACACCCGGCTGGCGCTGGTGCTGCAGCGGCTGTCGGCCAGCGGCACCCTCGACGAGCTGACCGCCTCGCTGGCCCGCGACGTCCGGGCGCTCACCGGCTTCGACCGGGTGATGGTCTACCGCTTCGACCCCGAGTGGAACGGGGAGGTGGTCGCCGAGGACCGCCGCGCGGACCTCGAGCCCTTCCTCGGCCTGCGCTACCCGGCCAGCGACATCCCCGCCCAGGCCCGCGCGCTCTACGCGACCAACTGGCTGCGGCTCATCCCCGACGCGACCTACCGGCGGGTGCCGCTGGCGCCGGCCGCGAACCCGGTCACCGGGCGCCCGCTGGACCTCTCCGGCGCGATGCTGCGCAGCGTCTCGCCGGTGCACCTGGAGTACCTGGCCAACATGGGCGTGGTCGCCTCGATGTCGGTGTCGCTCGTCGACCGCGGCCGGCTGTGGGGGCTCATCTCGTGCCACTCCTACAGCGGCCCGCACCGCCCCTCCTTCGCCGACCGGGTGGCCGCGGAGTTCCTCGGCCGCACCGCCTCGCTGCTGCTGCACACCACGGTCGAGGCGGGCGAGCAGGGCCGCGTGGTGGCGGTGGCGCAGCGGCAGGCCGAGCTGGTGGCCGCGCTCGGCCGCACCCCGCGGACCCCGGCGCAGGCCCTCACCGCGGGGACGCCGACCGTGCTGGACCTGCTGCCCGCCGCCGGCGCCGCCGTCCGCCTCGACGGCCGGCTGCACCTGCTCGGCAGCACCCCGCCGGCCGAGCGGGTGCCCGGGCTGGTCGCCGCGCTGCTCGCCCAGGGTCGCCCGGCCAGCGACGCGCTCGGCAGCGTGGTGCCCGAGGCGGCCGACGTCGCGGACACGGCCAGCGGCCTGCTCGCGGTCGAGGTCGGCGGCGGGCGCGGCGACTTCCTGGCCTGGTTCCGGCCGGAGACCCCGCGCGAGGTCACCTGGGGCGGCAACCCGCACACGCCCAAGACGGTCGAGACCGAGGCCGGGCCGCGGCTGTCCCCGCGCCGCTCGTTCGCCGCGTGGCGCGAGACGGTGCGGGGGACGGCGACGCCGTGGCGTGCGCACGAGGTCGAGGCCGCGCAGGCGCTGGCCGCGCACCTCACCGAGTCGGCGCTGCTGCGCGCCGGGGAGGACAACCGGCTGGCCGCGGCGCTGCAGCGCACCCTGCTGCTCGAGGAGCTGCCGAAGGTGCCCGGCGTCGCGCTGGCAGCCCGCTACCGGCCCAGCGCCGCGGACGTCGTCGGCGGGGACTGGTACGACCTGGTGCCGCTGCCCAGCGGACGGCTGGCCGTCGTGCTCGGGGACGTCGCCGGGCACGGGCTGGCCGCCGCCTCGGTCACCGCGCAGCTGCGGCACGCGCTGCGCGCCCACCTGCTGCGCGACCGCGGCCCGGCCGCCGCGCTGCAGGGGCTGGGCGAGGTGATCGCCGCGCTGCTGCCCGGGGAGATGGCCACCGCGGTCGTCGTCGAGCTCGACCCGGGGACCGGGGAGGTCGCCGTCGCCAACGCTGGCCACCTGCCGGTGCTGCACGCGGCGGCCGACGGGGTGCGGCTGCTGACCGAGGGGCGGGGGCCGGCGCTGGGTCTGCTCGACGAGGTCGAGTACGCCGAGGGCCGGCTCCGGCTGGCCGGGCCGGACCGGCTGCTGCTCTACAGCGACGGGCTGGTGGAGCGCCGTGACGTCCCGCTGCCCGACCGGCTGGACGCGCTGTGCGCCGCCGTCGCGGCCGGCGAGGAGCCCGAGGCGCTGCTGGACGAGGTGCTCGCCGCCCTCGACCCGGCCGACACCGACGACGTCACCCTGGTCGCCCTCGGCCGCACCTGAGCCACGCCGGACAGCTCCCTGCCCGACCTCCACCCCTGCCCCGCATGGTGGGCAGGGGTGGAGCCGGGCTACGTCGCTGCCCCGCATGGTGGGCAGGGGTGGAGCCGGGCTACGCCGCTGCCCCGCATGGTGGGCAGGGGTGGAGGTCGCGCGGAGGTGTGTGCCGGACGTGGCGGGGACCGCCGGCACGCCGGCTGACCCGGGGACGTCCGTGGACCGGGGCCGACCGGACCGAGGTCCCCCGGCGACCTCAGGCGCTGCTCCGCACGGGAGGCAGCGGTCGACGTTCGGGGAGGCGGTACCGGCGGGGCGGCCCCGTTCCCGCAGCGGTGGTGCCGCTACCGAGCGCGGCCTTCGGCGTCCGCGCGGCCCGGGACCGGCGGCTGGCGACGCACGCCGGCGTCGAACCGCTGCGTCCGGTCGGCGGCGTCGTCGTCACCGTCCGCCGCGTGCCGCCCGGCGGTGGGGAGGGCGAACTCGGCGGTCTCGTCCAGCAGGTGCTTGGCCACGATGAGAGTCCTTCCGTGCGTGGTCGACACCGAGGCTAGGAGCCGGAGCGGACGCGTCTGGGATGCACGGGGACGGTCGTGGCCGGTGGGACTGCTGGGGAAACGGGGTCGGTCATCAGTCGCCGCGGCGACGGCGGCGGCGGGGCGAGCCGTCACTCCCGCGGCTGCGCGCGAACGACTGCGCCAGCTCCCGCGGCCAGCCGTCGTCCACCAGCAGCAGCTCCAGGCGCCGGCCGAGCACCTGGTCGACGTCGCCCGCCGGGAGCTCGGAGCCGAACACCACCTCGCGCAGCGCCCAGCCACGCCCGGCGGCGGCCCCGGTCGCGACGGCCGCGGCGAGCTCCTCGACCCCGGCCACGTCCATCCGCAGTGCCGCCCACCGCAGCGCCGGCGGCAGCGCCGGGACCGGGACGGCGTCGCCCAGCCGGGCCAGCCAGCCCGGGTCGGCGACCAGCAGGTGCCCCAGCAGCTCGCCGTGCTCCGCCGTCCACCCACCCGACGACCGCCACTGCGCGAGCAGCGCGTCGCCGACGACCTCGCGGCGGGTGGCCAGGAGCGCCAGCTCCCAGGTCTGCCCGGTGAGCCGGAACAGCGGCAGGTCGACGCCCAGGGCCAGCGCCTGCTCGACCAGCAGGCCGGCCGCGCGGTCCAGCCGGGCGATCCGGCGTCCGCGGCGCACCTCGGCGGCCAGCGCCGCGCACAGGTCGGCCTGCCCGACGCCGGCCACCTCGACGGCGAGCTCGGCCGGGCCCGCGGAGCCGTCGAACACCTCGTCCAGCAGCGCCGCCAGCACCCGGCCGCGCACCAGCTCGGCGACCGCCGGCCACCGGTCGACCGCCGCCCGCAGCGCCGTCTCGACGGCCGGGCTGTCCGCGGCGAGGTCCAGGGCGGCGGCCGCGTTGCCCCCGCGCCCCAGCCAGCGCGGTGCCGCCGACGACTCGAGCACGCTGGCCACCTGGTCGGCCGACAGACCGGCGGCGTCCTGCTCGGCCCAGGCGTCGGCGAACAGCCACGCGTCCAGGCGGCGCAGGTCGGCCAGCTCGTCCGGCGCGAGCTCCCCCTTGCTCGCCGCCTCGAGCAGCGTGCGGGCGCGCTCGGTGTCGTGCGCCGCGGCCGCCGTCCGCGCGGGCGCGTCGGTGAGCCGCACGGTGACGGGCGCGGTGTCGCCGACGTCCTCCCGGGTGCCGGTGTGCAGCGAGACGCCGGTGGTCAGCGCGCGCGGCAGGACGGCGAAGAGCACCTCGGCCACCTCGCGGCCCGAGGCCGTCCGCACCGGCAGGGCGCAGCTGCCCGCGCCGGCGGCGAGCGTGGTCAGCAGCCCGGCCAGCGGCGGGGTGAGCGCGTCCACCTCGTCGGGGGTGAGCGTCGGCGCGGTCCGGCCGGCGACCGCCACCCGCAGCGGCGGCAGGTCGGCGGTGGGGGTGGCGTCGTCGGGCAGGGCGTCGAGGAACCGCCCGGCCCGGCGCAGCGCGAGCAACTCGCGCACGCCCAGCCGACCGCTCTCGTCCCACAGCAGGTGCACCAGGTAGTTGCCGGGGCGGCCGAAGCCGTCGGCGCGGGCGGCCACCGCGCGGTAGAGCACCCGACCGGCGCCGCGGGACAGCACCCCGTAGGCCTCGCCGTCCGCGGGCTGGAACCCGGCCAGCGCGCCGAGCGCCTTGCGGGTGCGGCCGACCTCGGCCGGCCAGTCCGCGGAGTGCGCGTAGACGCCGAACCCCGGCCCCTCCAGCGTGCGGCTGGCCGAGGTGTAGAGCGCCTGGGGGCAGGCCCGGCCGCTCACCGCGACCACTCGCCGCGCAGGCCCGCGCCGTACTCCTCGGGGTCCAGCCCCTCCGCCGAGAGGAAGCCGGAGCGGGCCAGCAGCACCAGCAGCGGGTCCAGCACGCCGACCGGCGCGATCCGCGGGTAGCCGCCGTCCCGGGCGTCGGCGCCGGTGGCCGAGACCGCGTGCACGGTCGGCCGGGGCAGCCGGTGCAGCACCGCCGTCAGCAGGTTCGACCCGCCGCTGACCTCGAGGAAGTCGACCAGCCGGGAGCTGTTGTCGCGCACGTCGGCGAACCAGTGCGCCAGCGGCATCGCGCGCAGGTCGGGGTCGCGCAGCGTCTCGGCCGGGAAGTCCGGCACGCCGCGCAGCTTGTCGGCCTTGCTGAGCACGACGGCGGTGGCCACGTCGTCCACGTGCGCGTCGAGGGGCAGGTTGCGGGCGGCGCGCAGCACGTTGGCCAGGTTGACGACCATCTGCGTGTGCCGGGCCAGGCCCATCGAGTCCTCACCGGGGTCGGCCACCGAGCGCAGCCGCGGGAAGACGCCGGGGGAGAGGACGACGAGCAGCGAGGTCGCCGCGTAGAGGAACCTGCCGTAGAGGCCCATGTCCTCACTGCGGTACAGCTGCTCGCCGGAGGCGTCGAAGAAGACCAGGTTGACCGTGCGCTCGGCGCCGTTCCGGCCGGTGCCGCGCAGCACGAGCATGAACGGCTCCGGAGAGCTGCCCTCACCCAGCAGCGGCAGGGTCAGCGGCAGCTGCTGGCGCTGCACGAGCAGCCGGTAGCGGTGGTCGTCGAAGCGGGCGGCGGACTCCTCGTCCATCTCGACGGAGACGCCGAGCGGGGCCAGCGCGCCCTCGTGCAGCAGGTCGATGAGCACCGTCAGGTAGGTGCTCTTCGAGGCGCCGGTCAGCCCGACCAGGCCGACCACGATCGTCGGCCGGTCGAGGTACTCCGGCGGCAGCCGGTGCCCGCGCGGGCAGGTCGGCACCACGTTGGCCGCGGCCGCGCCGGCGGCGTCCCGGGCCGTGGGCACCGGCAGGGGGTCGGTGCGCAGCGGGTCGAGCAGCCGCTGCCAGCGGGTGCGGCGCTCCACCGGCGGCCGGGTGGGTGCACCGGTGGCGTCGCGCCACACCGGCGCGGTCAGGGGCTCCAGGCAGCGGGGGCAGACGCGGCGGCGCATCGTCAGCGGACGAACAGCGCGAAGAAGACGACGGTGCTGACCACGAGGATCGCCAGCAGCACCCGCTGGCGCTCCCGGAACCGCTGGCGGCGCGCGTCGAGCCGTTGCTGGGCCAGCGCGCGCTCGTACAACCCGGACACGGTGCTCCTCCTCGAGGGGTCGGGGCCTGCGAAGCCCACGGTGTCAGAAGACGACGTGGTACAGGACGGCGAGCAGCAGCCCGGCGACGACGCCCAGCAGCACCATCGCCGCGGCGGCCACGGCGAAGCCGGACCAGGTGTCGGCGACCGCCCGCTCCAGCCGGGCCAGCTCGTAGCGCGCCGCCTCGGTGACCGCGCCGAGGGAGCGCAGGTCGCGCATCGTCGTCCGCGGGTCGGGGATCTGCGAGGTCTCGCCGAGCCAGCGGGTGCGCTGCTCCACCTGGCGGGCCAGCTGGGCCACGGTCGGGCGGCGCTCGGGGTTGAACCGCAGCGCCTTCTCCACGCTGTCGAGCAGGTTGGCCGGCACCCCGCTCAGGTCCAGCCGGCCGGCCCGCAGCGCCAGGTAGTAGTCGGAGTCGGGCATCGTGTCGTCGGGGTCGACCGGGTGCACCGCGCCGGCCGCGTAGGCGATCACCATGCCCCAGCTGTAGACGTCGCTGGCCTCGGTGAGCACCGCCCCCGCCAGCTGCTCCGGGCTGGCGAACAGCTTCGTGCCCAGCGCCGCCATGCCCGTCGTGGCGGTGCCCGACGGCGGCTCCGGGCCGATGTAGCGGCTGATGCCGAAGTCGACCAGCCACACGTCGTCCCCGGAGATGATGATGTTGCCCGGCTTGACGTCCCGGTGGACGACGCCGGCGGCGTGCACGTCGCGCAGCGCGCGCAGCAGCCCGATCGCGATCCGGCGCAGCTCCTCGGCGTTGAGCCCACCGGAGCGGTGCGCCATGAACTCGTCCAGCGGCGTCCCGGAGACGTACTGCTGCACGTAGTAGGGCGCCTCGGCATCGAGGTCCTGGTCGACGATGCTGGCCACCCGCGAGCTCTTCACGCGGGCGGCGTTCTCCACCTCCCGGGCCAGCCGCTTGCGGGCCAGGTCCGGCGCGCCCTCGGGCAACCGCTTGATGACGACCAGCGCGCCCTCCGGCCCGGCCGACCCGACGAAGACGTCGGCGCCCTGGCCGCCGCGCGGCAGCCGGCACAGCAGGTCGTAGGGACCGATGCGGTCCGGGTCCCCGGGCTCGAGCAGGCCGATCTGGCGGGTCCCGGCCAGGTCGGCGACCGCTCCGGCGGGGTCGAGCGCCTCGTCCACGCGGTACGGCCTCCCATCGACGGCGGTGGGCCGAGGCTAGGTCCTCTGCCTGGGAGCCAGGTGTGAGCCGGCCGCCCCTGTGCCCGTCCGGTCCCGCCAGGATGCGCGCACCGCGGTGCCCGGGACATCCGGGACGTCCCCCATTCGAGCCCTGAGACGTCGGCAGCGGAACGCACGTCGCACGCTCACGGCGGGACCCCGCAGCGGGGCCGGCGGCGGTCAGCCGACGGTCAGCACCCCGGACTCCCGGCGCACCAGCCGGCCGGCGTCGAGCGCCCGGGTCAGCGCGGCCTGCAGCAGCGGGGTCAGGGACGGCGTCCGACGGCGGTAGCCGAAGACCTCGGCGGTGCGCACGAACAGCTCGTCCTCGGCCACCTCGCCCGCGGCCCGGCACAGCGCGGCCATGGCGTTGCCGACCTCCTCCGGCGCGACGTGCTCCAGGGGCCGGTCCGCGCTCGATGCCTGCCGACGGAACCCGGTCCAGCCGACGCGGTCCAGCGACTCGGGCCAGGCGAAGTCGCCGTCGACGACGCCGTCGGGCAGCAGCCGCAGCAGCGCGTCGCGGCGGGCCTCGCTGACCCGGGACAGCCCGAAGGCGCCCGCCGCGATCCGCACCAGCCGGTCGCGGTGCACCGGGCCCTCCGCCTTGAGGCCGGCGGTCAGAACCCGCCGCACGGTGCGGGCGGCCCGCGGGTCGTCCAGCGAGTCGAGCGCCTTGCGCTCCAGGCCGCCCTTCGGGTTCCAGGGCGAGAACGCCGTCTCGCCGTCCAGCAGCGGAGCGGCGGGCTTCCGCGGCGCCCGCCGGGCCGGGCGGACGGCGGTCGGGGCCTCGGGAGTGGTCGCGACGGGGTCCGCCGGGGCCTCGACGGCGGTTCCCGCGGGAGGGGCCGCTCCGGTCACCACGGTCCCTACCACGGCCGGCGGCGCGGCCCGCAGCGGCACCACCGCGCGGACCTCGGGCGCCGGGGGCTCGGCGGGCGCGGGCACCGGTGGGACGGCCATCTCCGCGGAGACGGCCGGACCCTGGACGGCGGGAGCCGGGATGGCCGGCCCCTGGGCGACGGGAGCCGGCGCCCGCGCGGGGACCGGCACCGCCGCGACGGCGGCGACCAGCCGGTCGAGCACGGCCTCGCGGTCGCGCAGCCAGGTCGGCAGCCAGACCCGCTCGACGGCCGGCCAGCCGAGCATCCCCGACAGCACCTCGACCGGCAGGCCGTCGCGGTCGCCGACGGTGCGCCGCCGCGCCCACGCCGGGCCGTCGAGCAGCACGGCCATCACCGGCTCGTCGGGCGTCTCGGTCCGGGCCACCGACAGGTCGACGCGGAAGTCCGAGAGGCCGACGTCGGTGCGCACGCTCAGGCCCCGATCACGCAGCGCCGCGGCGATCTCCTCGCGGTGCCGGTCCGGGACGGCGACCGGCCGGGCCTCGCGCGGCAGCGCGTCGGTGCCGAGCGCGGCCAGGTCGAGGTAGGCGCGCAGGTGCTTCACGCCGACCGACGAGGTCTGCTCTGCGCGCAGCTGGGCGGGGTCGAAGGAGGACAGGACGACGACCTGCCGGCGGGCCCGGGTGACCGCCACGTTGAGCCGCCGCTCGCCGCCGACCCGGTTGAGCGGGCCGAAGTTCAGCGGCAGCACGCCGCGGTCGTCCACGCTGAAACCGGTGGAGAAGAGGATCACGTCGCGCTCGTCGCCCTGCACGTTCTCGAGGTTCTTGACGAACAGCCCCTCGCCGTCGGTGCGGTCCAGCGCCTCGACCAGCCGCTCGTCGCCGGCGTCGCGGAGCAGGCCCTCGATGTAGGCCCGCTGCTGGGCGTTGAAGGTCACCACGCCGATCGACGGCAGCGCGTCCGGGGAGGCGTCGAAGCGGCGGCGCACCTCCGCCACGACCGCCTTGGCCTCCATCGGGTTGGTGCGCAGCAGCCGCCCGGCGCCGGTGCGGTGGAAGGTGCCGTTGACCCGGATCAGCGAGATGCCGCGGCCGCCGACGTCCGCCGAGGGCCGGCCGTGCGTCGGCGCGGGGAACGACGAGAGCCGGTTGTCGTAGTAGTTGGCGTTGCTGAACGCGATCAGCGACTCGTCCTGGCTGCGGTAGTGCCAGGACAGCCACTGCCGCGGCACCCGCGCCTGCACGCACTCGGAGAGGATCGACTCCTCGTCCTCGACCGAGGTGCCCAGCAGCTCGACGGCGTCGTCGTCGGCAACGCCGTAGGTCGGCTCGGCGAACGACGTCGGCGGCATCTGCCGGCTGTCGCCGACGACGACCGCGGCCCTGGCCCGGCCCAGGGCGCCGACCGCGTCGGCCACCCGGATCTGCGAGGCCTCGTCGAAGACCACCAGGTCGAACAGGCCGGCCTGGGCGGGGAAGAACCTCGCCACCGAGTCGGGGCTGACCAGCACGCACGGCATCACGGTGGTGACCAGCCGGCCGTGGCGGGCCAGCAGCGCGCGCACGCCGAGCCCGCTGCGGGCCTTGGCCAGCTCCCGCTGCAGCGCACCGACCTCGCCGTCGTCGCCGACGCCGTCGAGCGACCGGGCGGCGAGCACCGAGGCGGGCAGCGCCGAGCGCAGGTGCGTCCGCACCGCCCGCGAGGCGGCGGTGAACCGGGTGATCGCCCGCTCGTGCGCGTCGGCGTCGAAGTCGTCGAGGCCGGCCGCGTCGCGGCGCTCGGTGACCGAGGCCCGCGCCAGCCCGCGCTCGAAGGCCCGGACGGCGTCCTCGGCGGGCAGCTCGCCGGTGACCAGCAGCGCCCGCGCCTCGTGCAGACCGGCGGCGCGCAGCGGCTCGAGGGTGTCGACCAGGTCGGCCCAGCGACGCAGCGACATCAGCCCGGTGTGCTCGACGCCGCGCTCGGGCCGGGTCATCTGCCAGCGCAGCACCAGGCCGTCGTCGCCGGCCCACTCGGACATCCGCCGCGGGTTGCTGCGGCACACCCTCAGCAGCGCGGCGACCGCGTCGCGCAGCCGGGCGACGGCGGCGCCGGCTGCCGGGTCGGGGCCCTCGCCCTGCACGACCCAGCGGCGCAGCGCGACGGCGAACTCGCTGGCGCTGTCGGTGGCGGTGCCGGCCCGCTCCAGCCACTCGACCTGGCCGACCAGCAGCTCCGGCTCGGCCAGCGGGTTCCAGGTGGGCGGCACGACCAGGCCGGGGATCACCGAGGCGCGGGCGACGATGCCCTGCGCGGCCGTCTGCAGCCGCCACAGCTGGGCCGTGAGCTCCGGGACGTCGCCGAGCCCGACCTTCACGCCCGGCCGCAGCACCGGCTGCAGCCGGTCGCGGACGGCCCGCAGCCCCGCCCGGCGGGCCAGGAACCGGCCGGCCTGCGCGGTCTGCGCCGCGACGTAGAGGTCGGCCAGCGGCAGCTCCAGCGCGGCCGGGGTGGCCAGCTCCATCCCGGGGTGGACGGCGCCGGAGAACGCCGCGACCTCGCCCAGCACGGTCGTCGTCGCCAGGTTCCAGCGCTCGGTCGGCACCTCGTCGAGGACGTCGAGCGTCGTCGCCGGGCCGCAGAGCAGGTGGGCCAGCGCGTCGAGGTCCGCGGGCGTGCGGACCTCCCGCAGCACCCGGGCCAGGTGCGGCTCGCTGGGCAGGTCGCGGACGGCCTGGTCCACGGCGGCGGCGGTCTGCTGGGCGGCGAGCAGGTCGACCCGCGCGGTGTCCACGAACGCCCACGCGTGCCGCGGCGAGGGGCGCACCAGGTCGGCGATGTCGGGCAGCAGCGCCAGCGCGCGGCGGACCGCGGTGAGCGTCTCGGCCGAGGCGGCGGCCACGAACGCGGGGGAGACCGGGAGGCTCGGGACGCCGTCCCGCCGGGCCAGCGTCGCCGTCCGTGCCGTGTAGTACGACAGCCCGGCGGCGTTCTCGGCGTGCAGCCGCTCGGCGTAGCGGGCCAGGGTGCGGCGGGCCGAGCGGAGGTCGTCGGAGTCGGCGGTCAGGCCCTCGTCGTCGACGGCGACCGCGTGCTCCAGCGCGGCCTGCACCTGGGCGCGCACCACCGAGGCCTTGGCGCCCTTGTCGTGCAGGTCGAGCGCGAACGGGCCCATGCCCACGGCCTCGAGCCGCCGCGCGACGACGTCCAGGGCCGCGCGCTTCTCGGCGACGAAGAGCACCCGCTTGCCGTCGGCGACCGCGCGGGTGAGCAGGTTGGTGATCGTCTGCGACTTGCCGGTGCCGGGCGGGCCCTCGAGCACGAAGGTGCGCCCCGCGGCGGCCTCGGCGACCGCGCGCAGCTGCGAGGCGTCGGCGGGCACCGGGCAGGCGGCGGCCAGCTCGTCGAGGTCGGTGGCGCCTGCGGTGTCGGGGACCGGGTCGACGAACGCCTCCGTGGGCCGGTGCACGAGGTGGTGCACCAGCGGGTTGGCGGTGAGGTCGGCCCAGTGCTCGTCGAGGTCCTTCCAGAGCCGGTACTTGGCGAACTGGAGGACGGCGAGGTCGGCGGTGGCCTCGACCCGGTGCGGCAGCCCGGCGTCGGCCAGCGCCTGGCGCATCGCCTGCAGCGCCTTGTCCAGGTCGATGCCCGCGCCGTCCTCGCCGGGCTCGGTCAGCCCCGGGACGGCGAGGCCGTGCACCTGCCGCAGCTTCTCCAGCAGGCAGTAGTTCGGGGTGCTCGACCCGGTGTCGTCGAGCGCCAGCCGGTAGACGCCGTTGCGGCTGGTCGGGGTGAGGGTGACCGGCACCAGCACCAGCGGGGAGCGCAGCGGCCGCCCGTCGAGCTCCCACACCAGGCTGCCGAGGGCCAGGTAGAGGTTGTTGGCGCCGGTCTCCTCGCGCACCGTCTTGGCCCTGTAGGCGAGGTTGCGCAGCCGTGGCAGGTAGCCGCCCTCGCTGACCTGGGCGTGCACCGCGCGGCGCTCGACGAGCACCTCGGCCAGCTGGGTGTCGGGCAGGTCGCGCGCGGTGGCCAGGCCGCGCTCGCGGTGCACGGCGGCGATCCGGTCGTCGGGCAGCAGCTGGACGGCGGTGCCGCTGTGCAGCAGGTCCTCCAGCGCGGCCAGGTGGGACGCCGGCACGGTCAGCGGCAGGCCGGCCCGCTCGCTGTGGTTGATCAGCCGGTTGCGCAGCGAGAGGTCCAGCAGGCTGTTCTTCCACTGCTGCACGCGGGCCGGGATCTCCGGGCGGCCGGTCTGCGCCGGCGACCCGCCCGCCCCCGGCGCCCGCTCGACCGGGCGCGCCGCGACGCTGTGCACCGCCGGCCGGTACTCGACGACCTGCACCGCGCCGTCCCGGCCGCGGGTGCGGGCCGGCAGCGGCACGATGCCGTCGCGCCGGGCGCGGTGGACGTCGGTGACGCCCAGGACCCGGTCGAGGTCGCCGGCGCCGGCCAGCCAGGCGCTGTAGGCGGGGGCGTGCAGGTCGGCGCCGGCCGAGCCGCGGCTGGTGAGCAGCGTGGTCTCGACCAGCCGGATCAGGCCGAGGTCGACGAGGTTGACCAGCGGGGCGACGTCGGTGGTGGCGACGCTCTCGGCGCTGCGCTCCTCGCGCCAGTACCCGAGGAACGCGTGGCCCTCCGCCACCCACAGCAGCGGCCGGATGCCGGCCTGCTCCAGCGCGGCGGCCAGCGTGACGACGGTGTCCAGGCAGGTGCCGACCCGCCCGTCGAGGACGTCGCCGGGGGTGCGCACCTTCTGCCCGACGTCGGCCCAGGAGGCCGGGGGCTCGGTGTAGCGGATGGCGCGGCACTGCATCGCCTCGGTGAGCGCGGCGACGATCTCGTCGACCCGCTCGGGACCGGACTGGTAGCCCTGCACCGACCCGCTGCCGGTGCGCGCCTCCAGCAGGTCGGCGGCCTCGCCGATCAGCGTGGTCACCGACGGGTGGTTGGGCAGCACGTGCGCCGCGAGCATCTCCAGCGCCAGCGGCACGGGGGTGGCCAGCCACTGGTTGGCGGCCAGCACCTGCACCGGGACGGCGGTGCCGCCGACGTCCTCGCCGTCCACGAGCAGGTCGATCTCGATCGAGCCGGGCCGCTGCTCCTCGATCTGCAGCATCGCGGCGGGGTCCATGACCAGGCCGACGTCGCTGAGCACCGTGGTCTGGCCGGCGTCGAGGTCGACGAGCAGCTCGACCGGGCTGCCGATCGGGCCCTCGGCGTCGCGCACGCCCAGCCGCACGGTCGCGCCGTGCACCGCGGCGCCGTGGTTGGTGAAGGCGAGGCGGGAGACGACCGGGACGCGGTTGTGGGCCAACGCGTAGCTGAGCACCGGCGTCGACGTCGCCTGGATCGCGACGGCCGGCCGGGTGCCGGGGCCGGAGGGCCGGACGTGCGTGGTGCTCATGGCGTCCTGTCTACCGGTCCGGACGGAACGGTCCCCTCAGGTCGCCGAGGCGTCTGGGACGGGTGTGACGGGTGCGCCGCGACTGAAGAAGGACCCTCCTGCCCCCACCGTCGGAGGACCCCGTCCTCCTCACCGCTCGCAGGCTCGCGGCGAGCCTCTGGACGGGGCCGGCGGCGGGACCGGGCAGGAGGGCCGGCCGGGTGCCCCTGCGGACGGTCACGACGTCGCGGTCCCGTGCCGATGACGGCCACCGGCGGTCCCGGTCCCAGCAGTGCCGGACCGCTCGTCCTGGCCGTGCGACCCGACCGTCTCCCTCGATCCCGGAGGACCTCATGACCCAACCGCCGTACGACCCCTCGGGCCAGTTCGCCACCGCCCCCCTCCCGCCGGCGCCCGCCAGGAAGCCCTTCCACAAGCGTCCGGCGGTGTGGGCGGTGGCCGGAGCGCTGGTGGTCGGCGTGGGCATCGGCAACGCCGGGGGCGAGACGGGGGAGGCGCCGGCGAGCGCGACGTCGTCCACCTCCTCGTCGGCGCCGAGCCCGGTGGCCGTCGCTCCGACACCCGCGCCCGTGACGGTGACGGTCACCGAGACGCCCGCCCCGGTCCCGTCGCCGGCTCCGGCTCCGGCCACGGCCACGGCCACCACCCCCGTCGTCGACTTCGCCATGCCGGATCTCGTGGGGCTCGACCTGCAGACCGCGCAGAACGTCATCCAGGGCAACGGTGTCTTCCTCAGCCGCTCCCACGACCTCCTGGGCATGCGCACCCAGGTCCTCGACTCGAACTGGGTGGTGTGCACGCAGAACATCCCGGTCGGTCAGCAGGTGACCGGGGACGCCGAGGGGTTGATCGACCTCGGCGTCGTGAAGCGCGAGGAGCCGTGCCCCTGAGCCGGCCCTGGTGATGTGCAGGTGAGGCGCCTCTCGAGGCCGGGATGCGCCCCAGCTGCACATCACCGGCCGAGGTGCGAGCCGGCCCCGGGGCGGTCCCCGTGCATTGTGCGGCGCCGCCGTCCGTGATCGGCTGCGGTGACGCCGGTCCGCGGGGCCGGCGACCGTCCCGGCGACACCCAGGAGCGAGGAAGGCATGAGCCTCACGGCCACCCCGGCGGACAGCGACACCGGCAGCGACCGGGCCCTGCGCGAGATCGAGGACCGCGTCCTCTGGCTGGCCACCGCGATCGTCGACCACGCCAACCGGGTGCGCCCCAACCCGGGAGGGCTCAAGGTCGGCGGGCACCAGGCCTCCAGCGCCTCGATGGTCACGATCATGACCTCGCTGTGGCTGGAGCAGCTGCAGGCCGAGGACCGGGTCTCGGTCAAGCCGCACGCCTCCCCGGTGCTGCACGCGCTGGAGTACCTGCTCGGCCAGCTCGACGCGGAGTACCTGACGACGCTGCGCGAGTTCGGCGGCCTGCAGAGCTACCCCAGCCGGCTCAAGGACCCGGTCCCGGCCGACTACTCCACCGGCAGCGTCGGCATCGGGGCGACCGCGCCGATCTGGGGCGCGATCGCCCGCCGCTACGTCAACACCCAGCTCGGCGCGGGCGGCACCGGCCGGCAGTGGTCGCTGGTCGGGGACGCCGAGCTCGACGAGGGCGCGGTCTGGGAGGCCGTGCTCGACCCGATGGTCGCCGAGCTCGGCGAGGTCGTGTGGGTGGTCGACCTCAACCGGCAGTCGCTGGACCGCGTCGTCCCGATGATGGGCGCGACCCGGCTGCAGGGCATGTTCGCCGCGGCCGGCTGGCAGGTGCTCACCGTGAAGTACGGCCGCCTGCTCGAGGAGCTGTTCGCCCGGCCCGGCGGCGCGGCGCTGCGCGACCGGATCGACGCGATGTCCAACCCCGAGTACCAGCGGCTGCTGCGCCACGACCCCGCCGACCTGCGCCGGCTGCTGCCGGGGGAGGGCCCGGGTGCGGCCGACATCGCCGCGCTGATCGCCGACCTGCCGGACGCCGACCTGCGCGCCGCGGTCCGCAACCTCGGCGGGCACGACCCCGCCGCCCTCCGCGCCGCCTTCGCGCAGATCGACGACACCCGCCCGACGGTGGTCCTCGCCTACACGCTCAAGGGGTACGGGCTGGCGACCGAGGGCCACCCGCAGAACCACTCCGCCCTGCTGACCGAGGCGCAGCTGCACGAGCTCGCCGCCCGGGTGGGCGCCGACCCCGCCGACCCGTGGGCGGGCCTCCCCGCCGGCGGCGACGCGGCCCGGCTGCTGAGCGACGCGGCCCAGCGGCTGCGCCGCCGGGCGTACGAGGCGCAGGCCGCCCCGCCGGTGCCTCCCGACCTGGGCCGCACGCCGTCGGGGACGGCGACCACGCAGGCGGCGCTGGGCCGCACCCTGCTGGACCTCAACCGCGCGGCACCCGAGGTGGGCCGGCGGGTGGTCACGGTCAGCCCCGACGTCAGCTCCTCGACCAACCTCGGCGGGTGGGTGAACAAGGTCGGCGTCTGGTCGCACGAGGACCGGCGCAACTGGTTCGCCGACGACGCCGAGACGATCCTGCACTGGCGCGAACGCCCCTCCGGCCAGCACATCGAGCTGGGCATCGCCGAGACCAACCTGGTCGGCGCCATCGGCGAGCTCGGCGCGACCTGGAGCCGCTGGGGGCAGCCGCTGCTGCCGATCGGCGTGCTGTACGACCCGTTCGTCGAGCGGGCGCTGGAGCCGTGGTCGTTCGGCATCTACGCGGGCGGGCAGTCGATCCTCGTCGGGACGCCGTCGGGCGTGACGCTGGCCCCCGAGGGCGGGGCGCACCAGTCGATCACCACGCCGTCCCTCGGGCTGGAGCAGCCCGGCTGCACCAGCTACGAGCCGGCGTTCGCGCTCGACACCGAGTGGTGCCTGCTCGCCGCGCTGTCCCAGCTGGGCCGGCCCGGCGGGTCCTCGGCGTACCTGCGGCTGTCCACCCGACCGGTGGACCAGGCCCTGGCCGCCGTCCCGGCCGACCCGGCCGCCCGCGAGCGGCGCCGCAGGCAGGTCGTCGCCGGCGCCTACCCGCTGCGCCGGTCCGCCCGGCCGGTGGTGACCCTCGCGGCCATGGGTGCCCTGGTGCCCGAGGCGCTCGCCGCCGCCGAGCGCCTGGAGGCACTGGGTCTCGGGGCCGACGTGGTGTGCGTGACCAGCCCCGGCCTGCTGTTCCGGGCGCTGCAGGGCCGTCGCGGGCTCGACGAGGCCTCCGGCTGGGTGCTCGACAGCGTGTTCGCGGCGGAGCGGGCGGCGCCGATGGTCACCGTCCTCGACGGGCACCCGCACACGCTGGCGTTCCTGGCCGGCGTCCGCGGCGTCCCGGCCACCCACCTGGGCGTCACGGCCTTCGGGCAGAGCGGCGACCTCGAGAGCGTCTACCGGCACCACGGCCTCGACGTCGACTCGATCGTCGGGGCCGCCCTGGACCTGGTCGACTGAGAGGCTGCCGGCATGGCCGATCTGCAGCGCCGGGAGTCCGGACTCGTCGTGGAGGAGCGCGGGCACGTCCGCGTGCTCACCCTGGACCGGCCGGAGCGCCGCAACGCGCTGTCCAGCGCGCTGCAGGCCGACCTGGTCGAGGAGCTGCTGCGCTGCGGGGAGGACGGCGACGTCCGCGCGGTCGTCCTCGCCGCCAACGGGCCGGCGTTCTGCGCCGGGTTCGACCTCGACGAGATCCGCGAGCTGGACCGCCGCGGCGAGCGCTTCCGCCCGCCCATGGACCGGCCCACCCGCGCGCTGTTCGAGGTGGTGACCGAGGTCCCGGTGCCGGTGGTGGCGGCGATCGCCGGTGCCGCCGTGGCCGGCGGGTTCGAGCTGGCGCTGGCCTGCGACCTGCGGGTCGTCGCGCCCGGCGTCCGCATGGGGCTGCCCGAGGCGAAGATCGGCATGGGCGCCAACTTCGGCTCCGTCGTCCTGCCCAAGCGGATCCCCATGGGCATCGCCCTGGAGCTGCTCTACACCGGCGAGTACGTGACCAGCGAGGTCGCCGAGCGGTGGGGACTGGTCAACCGCCTCGTGCCGGCGGACGACGTGCTGCCCACCGCGCTCGGGCTGGCCGACGCGATCGCCGCCAACGCTCCGGTGTCGGTGCGCCGGATGAAGGCGACCGCGGTCAAGGGCCTGGAGCTGCCGCTGTGGCAGGCGCTGCGGTTGGACGTCGGCCCGAACCCGTACCTGTCCGAGGACCGCAAGGAGGGCATCGCCGCGCAGCGCGAGAAGCGCGCACCGCGCTGGACGGGGCGCTGACTCCCTCCGCCCGCCCGCCCGCCCGCCCGCGGCCGGGAGCCTGAGCACGTTCCTCCCCGGGAGCTCTCCCCCTGCCCCGCACCGTGGGCAGGGGGAGAGCTCCCGGGGAGGGGTGGGACGGCTGGGTGGGAGGCGCGGCCGGGACGGTCCGTGCCCGGATCGGTGCACGCCGCAGGTGTGGGTGCCGCTGGACGGCGGAGCGTGGCCAGTATTCGCGGGACCACTGACCGCCGCACCCACGGGAGCGACCATGACCTCCACCGGCCCGGGCGCCGGCCCCGTCGGCCCCCGGCCCCACCCGGCCGAGCCCGTCCCGGCTCCTCCGGGGCCCTGGGCGCCGCCGCAGCAGCCGGGTCCCTGGGCTCCGCCGCAGCAGCGCGGCGCCTGGCTCCCGCCGCAGGGCGGTGCCTCCGCGGTGCCCGGCTCGGCGCCCGGGAGGGCGAGGAGGTGGCCGCGGCCCGGCGTGCCGATCACCGTGGCCGGCGTCGTGGGGCTGGGCACTCTGGGCGGCTGGCTGGGCTGGGGCGACCCCGAGGTCGACCGAGGTCGCGTCGTGGATCGGCGGGCTGGAGACCGAGCCCGGCACGGTCTTCTGCGCCGAGTTGACCGGGGCCGGCGGCCTGTAGTCATCTCTCCGCGACCTCCCGCCTGTTCGCTCCTGTGAGCAGGGGCTGAGGTCTCGGAGGGGAGGGGGCGGGATGCCGAGGACCAGTGCGGGGCTGTTGCTCTACCGGCGACACCCCGAGCGCGGCGTGGAGGTGCTCGTCGGGCACATGGGCGGGCCGTTCTGGGCGCGCAAGGACGCCGGCGCCTGGTCGATCCCCAAGGGCGAGCACGGCCCGGACGAGGAGCCGCGCGACGTCGCCCTGCGGGAGTTCGCCGAGGAGCTGGGTTCGCCGGTGCCGGCCACCGACCTGGTGCCGCTCGGAGAGGTCCGCCAGTCCGGCGGCAAGCGGCTCACCGCCTGGGCCGCGGAGGGCGACCTGGACGCGGCGGCCGCGGTCAGCAACACCTTCTCCCTCGAGTGGCCGCCGCGTTCGGGCCGCGTGCAGCAGTTCCCCGAGATCGACCGCGCCGCCTGGCTGACCGTCGACGAGGCCCGCGAGAAGCTGGTGGCGGGCCAGGTGCCGCTGCTCGACCGGCTGCTCGACCTGCTCGCGTGATCGTCGCGCAACGGTTGGACGACAGCTCGTCCCACCCGTCCCACCCCGCCCCGGAGCGGGCCGCCGTCCTGGCAGGGTCCGGCCGAGCGAAGTCGCCGGACTTCCCGAGGACGAGGAGGACGCCGATGTCGGCGTGTGCGGAGTGTGGTGCGGCCCGTCAGGCGGGCCGGTTCTGCGTCGGCTGCGGCGCGGTGGTCCCGGTGGCCCCGGCGCGGCCCCGGTCACCGCTGGCCGACGAGCTGACCCAGCCGGTGCTCCGCCTGGACCGCCCGTCGAAGCCCGCCGTCCCCGCGCGCTGAGCCGATCCGTCCACCGCAGCACGACACGTCGACCTGTCGACCCGTCGACGTGTCGTGATGCGGTTCACAGCAAGCACTACGCTTGCAGGAGTTAGCAGGCGGGCGATCGTGGGCAAGACTCCACACGTCAGGTCATCCCCGATGTCTGGAGTTCCCCAAGTCATGACCGACAACGCCAAGATCATCAACCAGCTCCGCGCCCTCGTCCTGCTGACCCAGACCGAGGAGCAGGTCGCCCGCACCCGCGTCTCGCAGGCCCGCACCGAGGCCGTGCGCCGTGAGCTGACCCAGAACGCCGACAACGCCGCCGAGCGGACCCGGGCCATCACCGAGCAGCTGCGCGCCCTCGGTGGCGTGCCGGACGTCGTGACCCCGGTCGTGGGTCGGCTCTCCGCCGTCCTCAAGGCCGGCTTCGAGCAGGCCGAGCCGCTCGAGGAGGCCCTGCTGCAGGACCTCTCCCTGGAGCACCAGCTGCTCGACCGCGCCACCTACCTCAAGGTGCTCGCCGAGCAGGCCGAGCTGCCGAAGGTCCGCCAGCTCGCCGAGCGGCTCGTCACGGCGCACAAGGCCACCGTCGAGTGGCTGACCGTCGTCCTCGCCGAGGAGGCCATGGGCGGCCCGGCCGCGCTGCAGGCCACCGCGCTGCAGCGGGTCGCCGGCACCGCCGCCCGCGCGGCCAACGCCCCGGTCCGCTTCTGGGCCAACCGGGTCAACGAGGTCGTCGAGTCGGTGCACCAGCGTCGCGAGCAGGCCGGCGAGCGGCTGAGCGAGGCGTCCGACAAGGCCTCCTCGTTCACCGACGCCGTGCGCGAGACGCTGACCGTCGGCCGCAGCGCCGCGCTGCGCCGGGCCGAGCGGATCGCCCGCCGCGAGGGCAACAAGGACGCCGCGAACGCCGCCAAGGCCGCCCGTGAGGAGCTCGGCGACGTCAGCGCCGACGAGCTGCCGATCAAGGGCTACGACTCGCTGTCGACCCAGGACGCCATCAAGGCGGTCAAGGAGCTCAAGAGCGCCCACGACGTCCGGGTGATCATCCGCTACGAGGAGACCCACAAGAACCGGACCAGCGTCGTCAACGCCACGCAGACGCAGCTGGCCGCGCTGGCCAAGGAGGCCGTGGGCGTCTCCGAGTGACGCTGCACCACCCCTCGCGAGGGCCCGTTCCCACCCGGGAGCGGGCCCTCGCGGCTGTTCCGGGCAGGGCGTCACGTGTGCGCCCGGGCGCGGTCGGTCCGGGCTCGCCCGATCGGTGAGATCTCGCTCGCAGCTCGTTTGACCTGCGGCGCACCTCGGGGATGGGATGCCGCATGAGCATCACACCCGACGCCCTCGAACAGGAGTTCTCCCTGACGACGGCCGTCACCCGCCTGGACTTCCTGGCCCGGCGGGACAGCGGGGAGACCACGCTGAACACCGCGCAGGACGTCGACGCCGACGACTGGACCTCGTTCAGGTCCGCCACCACGTCGCTCGACGTCCCCGAGTCGCTGGAGCTGCTCGCGCTCGGCGAGGTCGTCGCGCACAAGGCCCGCGACAGCCAGCTGACCGGCTTCCGCGCCGCGCTGCGCGGCGGCGCCTCCTGGGAGCAGATCGCCGCGGCGCTCGACGTCCGGCCCGAGGAGGCCTGGACCCGCTACCACCAGCTCATCGAGCGCCAGGAGCGCGCCCGCGTGCTCGACGCCGACGCCGCCGCGGCCGCCCGCGAGCTCGCCGGCACCCGCCCCCGCTGAAAGCGGACCCCTGCGGCTCGCGGGCTCGCAGCGGGGACCCGCAGGTGGGCCGTTCCCACAGGCACTCGGCGCGCACGGGCCGGTTCCGCTCCGCGAGCCGATCCGCTGGACTTGCCCTGCCGGCGTCGTCCGCGGCAGCTGCCACGGGGCGCCGACGCGCGAGAGCCCGAGCAACCGTCGAGGAGGGACGCGATGAGCCAGGCCACGGAGACCGGCGACGTCACCGGCACCAAGGACAAGGACTACAACCTCATCTGGTTCACCGAGCAGTGCCTGAGCAACGCGCTGCGGTTGGAGACCTACATCCAGGACGCGGAACGGGACGGTGACAACGAGCTCGCCGACCTGTTCCGCAAGGCGCAGAGCGACAGCCGCAAGGGCGCCGAGCAGGGCAAGGCGCTGCTGCGCTCGCGCATGAGCAGCTGACCACGACGGAGGGGGGGGGGGGGGGGGGGGGGGGGGGGGGGGGGGGGGGGGGGGGGGGGGGGGCGGGGGGGGGGGCGGCCCGCGGGCCGCCCCCCCCCCCCGCCCCCCCCCCACCCCCGCCCCCCCCCCCCTCTCATGTGTCCACCCACCGTCACGCCCTGCCTGGACGTCGCACGGCACCGCGCCTCGATGACCGGCCCGGGACCCGGCGGTGGGCCGGCCGTCCCGGGGCCGGCGCCGGTCAGCCGCCCTGGAGGTGCCGGACGACGGCCTCGAGCTCCTCGGACGGGGAGAAGTCGACGTACTCGCGGTCGGTCAGCGCCTCGGGCCCGTGGCCGGGCGCCCAGTAGAACGCCTGCCCCGCCTCGTGGGTGGTGACGCCGTCCGCGCCGTGCATCGCGAGGCGGCCGCTGATCATGTACCCCCAGTGCGGGCAGGGGCAGAGGTCGCCGGGGAGCCCGGCGAGGCCCGGCCGGAGGTCGGCCCCGGCGGGCAACCGCACCCAGGCGATGCTCATGCCCCCGACGCGCTCGGTGCGGAACTCGCCCCCGTCGCCCTCGATCGCGACGGGGAGGTCGGTGCGCGCGATGGTCTGCACGGCTCCTCCTCGCGCCGTCACGGCCGGATGTTCTGGTTGAGCCGGAACAGGTTCCCCGGGTCCCACGCGCGCTTGACCTCCCGGAGCCGCGCGTAGTTCGCGCCGTAGTTCTCGGCGACCCTGGCCGCGTCGTCGGCCGAGGCGAAGTTGGTGTAGCCCCCCGGCTGGGAGTGCGGAGCGATGGCGGCGTGGTAGTCGCGGACCCAGCGGGTGTTGGCCTCGTTGTCGGCCGGGTCGGGCCACATGCCCGCGATGACCGTGGCGAAGGTGGCGTCGCGGTGGCCGAAGGCGGTCGCGTCGGGCGCGACGTCGTGCGCCGCACCGTTGATCGGGTACAGGTGCACCACCGAGCTGACCGCCGGCACCCGCGGCCCGTGCTCCAGGTGCGCCGCGATCGCCTCGTCGGTGAGCCCGGTGGCGTAGGCGGCCTTCCAGTAGTGCTGCAGCCCCGGCGGGTGGAGCGCGTCGAAGGCGCTGTTGAGGGCTGCGTAGGGCATCGGGCCGACGTGCTCGCCGACCGGCTGCGCGACCTGGCGGATCCGGTCCACGACGCGCTCGCCCTCGGCCTGCGACCCGGTCCAGCAGGAGACCGCCACCGCCATCGGCTGGCCCACCCGGTCCGCCGGGATGAACGGCAGCGGCGGGGCCTGGTGGAACGCCGGGAAGCCGCCGTACTCGCGCGGCGCCTCGGGGATGAAGTCCCGGAAGAACTCGAGGAGCGCCCGGGCGTCGTCCAGGTCGAAGAACATGGGGCCGCCGAACACCGTGGCCACCGGGTGGAGCCGGTAGGTGAACCGGGTGACGACCCCGAAGTTCCCACCGCCGCCGCGCAGCGCCCAGAACAGGTCGGCGTTCCGGTCCTCGTCGGCGGTCACCACGCTGCCGTCGGCGGTGACCACCTCGGCCGCGAGCAGGTTGTCGCAGGACAGGCCGTACCCGCGGGTGAGGTGGCCGATGCCGCCGCCGAGGGTGAGCCCGCCGATCCCGGTGGTGGAGATGATCCCGCCGGTCGTGGCCAGCCCGGAGGCGGCGGTCGCGTCGTTGAACCGGCCCCACGTCGTCCCGCCGCCGGCGGTCGCCGTGCGCGCCCCCGGGTCGACGTCCACCGCCTGCATCGGCGACAGGTCGACGACCACGGCGTCGTCGGCGGTGCCGAAGCCGGGGACGCTGTGCCCGCCGCCCCGTACCGCGACGGCGCGGCCGGTGTCCGCGGCGTACCGCACGGCGGCGGCCACGTCCTCGGTGCCGGCGCAGCGCACGATGAGGTGCGGGCGGGCGTCGATCATGGCGTTGTAGACGTGCCGCGCCTCCTCGTAGTCCGGGTCCTCGGGCCGGATCACCTGGCCGCGGACGCGGTCGGCGAGTGTCCCTCGCAGGTGCGTGGTCATGGCTCCTCCTCGGTGCGGACGGCGCCGACGCTAGGGACCCGTCAGCGGCGGCACATGACCAGAAGTGCTCGACTCCCCGCCCCCGCCGGATGGTCACTTCTGGCCATCGACAGCCCCACCGAACCGGTCTAGCGTCCCGAGGCGTGTCCGGCTGGACGCCGCCCGCGCTGCCCGCGCACTGGGCAGGCGCGGCGCGACCCCTGTTCGTCGGCCGCCGGGCGGAGCTGGGCGCACTCGAGCAGATGTGGATCGCGGCGGCCGGCGGCGCCCGGCAGGTCGCGTTCCTCGGCGGCGACCCCGGTGCGGGGAAGTCCCGGCTGCTCGCCGAGTTCAGCACGCTGCTGCACCGGCGGGGGGCGACGGTGCTGCTCGGCACCTGCGTCGCAGAGCTCGGCCCGCCGTACCAGCCGCTCGTCGAGCCGGTCGAGGCGCTGCTGGCCGCCGACCTGGGGTCCGACGTGCTCGGCCGGCTCGCCGGGCGGGGCGGGGTGGACGACGGCCCGGAGCCGGACACCCGGCGCGAGCTCTACGACGCCGTCGTCGCGGCCATCCGGGCACTGGCCGCGTCGGGACCGGTGGTCCTGGCGCTGGAGGACCTGCACTGGTCGGGCACCGCCGGCCTGCAGCTGCTGTGTCACCTGGTGGAGCGGGCGGCGGAGTGCCCACTGCTGGTCCTCGCCACACACCGGACGACGGCACCCGAGCGCTCGGCGGAGCTGACCGGTGCCATCGCCCGCCTCCACCGGCTCGACGGCGTCCGGAGGCTGGACCTCGCCGGGTTGGACACCGACGCCATCGCAGAGTACCTGGGGCACGAGGCCCGGCTGCCCGCCCACCGGGCCCGCGTCGCCGCGGCGCTGCTGCGGGACCGGACCGGCGGCAACCCCTTCCTGCTGCGGGAGCTGGTGCGCGAGGCAGCCGGCCGCGGCGCGGTCCCGGACGGCAGCGCGGCTCCGCTGTCGGTCCGGGACATGGTGGCCAGCCGGCTGGTGCCCCTGTCCCTGCCGGAGCGGCAGGCCCTCGAGCTGGCCGCCGTGGTGGGGGAGGAGGTCGACCTCGGCACCGTCCTCAGCGTCTCCGCCTGGGGCACCGACACCACCCTCGCGGCCCTCGACACCGCGGTCGCCTTCGGCTTCCTGGAGTGCGTGGGCCCGACGATCCGTTTTCCGCACGCCCTCACCCGGCAGGCGGTGCTCGACCTCATGCCGGCCACCCGCCGGGCCCGCGAGCACCTGCGGGTGGCCGAGCTCCTGGAGTCCTCGGTCCCGCCGTCGGAACGGCGGACCCAACGGCTGGCCCACCACTTCGCGCAGGCGGCCGCGCTCGGCTGCGCCGACCGGGCGGTCCGCTACCTGACCGAGGCCGCGCAGGCGGCCGAGCGCAGCCTGGCCCACGAGGACGCGGCGCACTGGGCCGAGCAGGCGGCGGCCCTGACCCCCGATCCGCCGCGGCGGCACCGGCTGCTGCTGGAGGCCGCCGGCGGGCACCTCCTCGGCGGGGACTTCGCCCGCGCCCGGGCCCTGTTCGCCGAGGTGGCAGGCGCCGGTGCACCGCCGGACCGGCTGGAGGCGGCCATCGGCTTCGAGGCGGCGTCCTGGCGGCCGGGGCTGCCCGGTCACCGTGCGGTCGACCTGCTCACCGCAGCGCTGCGCGAGGTCCCGCACGACGCCACCGACCCCCTCTACGTGCGGGCGCTGGCCGGTCTCGGCCGGGCCCTGGCGTTCACGGGGGCCACGGCGCAGGCCGCGGAGCTGGGACACCGGTCGGTGGCCCTGGCCCGCGCCCTCGGGGACGACGCCCTGCTCGCGGCCGCCCTGCAGGCGAGCCTGTGGCACGGGCTGCGCCCCGCCGACGCCCCGGCCAAGCTCGAGCGGGCCACCGAGCTGTCCCGGCTCGCCCACCGGACCGGCGATCTCGGCCATCTCGGCCCGGCGGCGTACTTCCGGGCGGTCATCGCCTACGCGCAGGGCCAGCCGCACGCGGTGGCCGAGGCCCACCGGGACCTGCAGCGCATGGTGCAGGCCACGGGGGAACCGTTCTACGAGTACATGGCCGGCTGCGTGCGCTACGGCCGCCAGTTCGCGGCCGGCGACCTGGCCGGTGCCGGGCGGACGTGCGGGGAGCTGCTGGAGCTCGGCGAGTCCTTCGGCACCGACGACACCGAGGGCTCCTACGGCGTGCAGACCTACATGGTGCGGCGGGAGACCGGGGCGGTGGCGGCGGTGCGCCCGCTGGTGAGCGGCGAGGAGTCCCCCGAGGGGCACTGGGCACCGGGGCTGCTCGCCCTCTACACCGAGCTGCGGCTCGACGGGCCGGCCGCGCGGGTGCTGGGCTGGCTGATGGACGGCCGGCTGTCGCGCTACGAGGACTCGGCCCAGTGGCCCTGCGTGCTCGCCTTCCTCACCGAGGCGTCCCTGCACCTGGGCGACGAGGCGGCGCTGCGCGCGCTGCGGCCCCGGCTGGCCGAGTACGCCGGGACCAACCTGGTGGCCGGGCAGTTCGTCGCCGTCTTCGGCAGCGCCGACCGGTTGCTCGGTACCGTCGGCGCGGCGCTGGGCCGGGCGTCCGCCGGACCGCTGCTGGAGGCAGCGCTGGAGATGGACACCGGGATGGGCGCGGCCCTGCACCGGGCGGAGAGCCTGGCCGCGCTGGCCGGGCACCTGCGCCTGGTCGGCGGGTCGGGGCGACGGGTGGCGGAGCTCGCGGAGGAGGCGCGTCGGGTCGCGGGCGACCTCGGACTGCGCCGCGTGCTGCAGGCCGTGGAGCGGCTCGGGGTGCCGGGGGCGCGGCGCCCGGCGGTCGCGGGGACGCCGTCCCGGCCGGCCGGGCTGACCTCACGGGAGACGGAGGTGCTCCGGCTGGTCAGCGAGGGGTTGCTCAACCGGGAGATCTCCGAGCGTCTGGTGATCAGCGAGAACACGGTCGCCAACCACGTGCGCAGCATCCTGGCCAAGACCGGCGCCGGGAACCGCACGCAGGCGGCGATGTACGCCGCCGCGCACGGGCTGCTCGACGGCTCAGACCGGTTGCAGTGACCCGTCGGGGTGCACCGTCGCGGTGACCTCGACGACGACGTCGGCGGGCAGCCCCGCCCGCTCGGCCGCCCGGCGGATCGCCTCGGCCGACGGTGCCTCGTACAGGCAGTAGGTCTTGCGCTTGTCGGCGGACAGGAACGAGTACAGCCAGTGGACGTCCTCGTCGCCGTTGATCCGGTTGATCCCCTCGGCGCTCTCGGCGTCGACCTCCAGCACGTCGGCGAACCGGCGCTCGACCATGAACACAGGCATCGCAGGGCCTCCCCGGAGAGGGTTCGCGGCCGGGCCGACGGTACCGGCCCCGGCCGCCGCGGGACAGGGACCGGGCGCGGCCCGCGGTCCCGCAGCGGTCCTACCGGTGTAGCAGCGCGAAGGTGGCGACGGCGTGCGCGACCGCCTCGCCGTCCTGCTCGACGTCGGCCTCGCAGACGGTGAGGTGCTTCCCGCGGGTGCGGACCCGGCCGGTCACGACCAGCGCGCCGGGCTGCCCCGGCCGCAGGTAGGTGACGGTGAGCTGGCTGGTCGCCGGCACCTCGCCGTCCCCGGTCGTGGTGCGCACCGCCTGGCCCATCGCGGTGTCGACCAGCGTGGCCACCACACCCCCGTGCAGCGTCCCCGCCGGGTTCAGGTGCTCCTCGCGCACCTCGAAGGCGATCCGCGCGCCGCCGTCGTCGGCGTCCTCGACCTGCGCGCCGATCCGTCCTGCGAAGCCACCGGGGCTCGTCTGCTCGCTCATGCCGCCGCGCTACCCGCGCACGGACCCGCCGACGCACCGGCGGGGCTCGTGTCGCGGCCCCCGGGGCCCTAGCGTCGGGGCCGTCCCGCCGGCGCGGCCGGCGCCGTCGGGAGGAGCGGACATGAGCGAGCTCGCGAGCTCGTGCACGGGCACGGCAGTGCCGCCAACGTGGCCGGCGAGCGTCGGCGAGGAGGGCTCGTGAGTGCACCGCAGCAGGTCCTGGACCGGTGGGCCGACGGCGAGCGGTTGTTCGCCACCGCGCTGGGCCGGCTGACCGACGAAGAGCTCGACGCCGCCTCGCTGCTGCCCGGCTGGGACCGCCGGCACGTGGTGGCCCACGTCGCCCGCAACGCCGACGCGCTGGGCAACCTGCTGACCTGGGCGCGCACCGGGACCGAGACGCCGATGTACCCCTCGCCGGAGGTCCGCGACGCGGGCATCGCCGAGACCGCCGCGCTCGACGCGCCGCGGCTGCGCACCGAGCTGGTCGCCGCCACCGCCCGCTTCGCCGACGCCGTCCGCGGGCTGCCGGGGGAGGCCTGGTCGGCGCCGGTGCGCACCCTGCACGGCCGCGAGGTGCCGGCCACCGAGGTGCCGTGGATGCGCTGCATCGAGGTCGTCGTGCACGCCGTCGACCTCGACGCCGGCGTGGGCTTCTCCGACGTCGACGAGGGGGTGCAGGCCGCGATCTGCGAGGAGGTGCTCGCCTCGTGGGCGCGCCGCGGCGAGACGCCCGACGTCGTCGTCTTCGCCGGCGACCGCGAGTGGGGCAGCGGCGCGGTCGCCGTCTCCGGGCCGCTGCCGGCGGTCACCGGCTGGCTCACCGGGCGCAGCCGTGGGGAGGAGCTCACCGCGGACGGCGACCTGCCGGCCCTGCCCCGCTGGATGTGAGGCACACGCCGTCCCCGCTCGACCCTGCGGCGGGTTGCCCGCCCGGGTGGGGATCGGCGGGTGAGCGACGGGGTCTTCCAGGGACCGCACCACGCCCAGCTGGTCATGCCGCGCGGCGAGGAGGCGGCCGCGCGGGCCTTCCACGCCGGCGTGCTGGTGTCCGACCTCGACGAGGTCGTCCGCCGGCTGCGCGCCGCCGGGCAGGACGTCACCCGGGAGGCCGACTCCCCGGGTCCCGCCGCGTCCACGCGCACGACCCGTCCGGCAACCCGCTGGAGTTCCTGCAGCCGGCCGGACGCCGTCGCCGTGGCGGGCTCCCGCCGTCCGCCTGTCCCGTCGTCGTGCGCCGGGTGCGGTCCCGGCGCGGTCGGGGACCACGTCGGACGCACACCCTCCGGAGCCGCGGTGGTGCCTGCGGCCGGCCGGGCGGCTGCTCGCGACCGCGGATACTGGACCTCGCGGTCTCGTGGACTTCGGTGCGTCCGGCGTCACGGGGGCGCCGGACACCTCTCTCCGACCGAGCGGACCCGCGGTTGCACTCCGCGCCCGCCCGGGTACCGGGCACGGGCCCGCCCGCCCCCGACCCTCCGGAGTGGTCCGTGGACCCGACCGAGCCGCCCGTTCCCGAACTGCAGACCATGCCGCTGGGCCTCTACGACGTGGTGCAGTTCGCGATCCTCGGCGCGGGCTTCGCGCTGCTGGCCTACTTCCTGTACTCGCTGACCAGCCGGGACGAGGTCTCCGCCCGGTACCGGCCCTCGTCGTACGCGGCCCTCTGCCTCGCCGCGGTGGCGACGGTCGCCTACGCGCTGCTGTACCAGGACTGGGACAGCGGATTTCGCCTCGAGGACGGCGTGTACGTGCCGACCGAGGAGGCGCGGACGACGGAGGGCACCCGCTACATCGACTGGTCGATCACGGTGCCCCTGCTGACCGTCGAGCTGCTGGCCGTCTGCTCGGTCGCCGGGTCCGCCGCCCGCCGGCTGCGCTCCAGCACCATGGCCGCGGCGTTCCTGATGATCGTCACCGGCTACCTCGGTGCCCAGGTGCTCGACCAGGGGCGGGACCGGACCGCCCTGGTCGTGTGGGGCCTGATCAGCACCGCCTTCTTCGGCTACCTCTACGTCGCGCTCATCGGTGCGGTGCGCCGGTCGCTGCCGACCATGGGGCCCGAGGCGGCCGTGAGCCTCCGGAACGCGACGATCGTGCTGCTCAGCAGCTTCGGGGTCTACCCGCTGGTCTACGCGGTGCCCGTCTTCGCCGACGTGACCCCCGCCTGGTTCACCGCCATGCAGGTCGGTTACTCCGCGGCCGACGTCGTGGCCAAGATCGGTTTCGGCGTCCTCGTGCACAAGGTCGCCAAGCTGCGCACCGCCGAGGACATCGCGGCCGGGGTCGACACGCACCCCGAGCCGGTGTGGTCGAGCAACGTGCACAAGAGCGACGGTGTGCTGCCCGAGGTCGGGCGGGTCGCCCCGGCGGTGCTCGACCGGCTCGGCGCCGCCCCGGGCGGGCAGGTCCTCCACCGGTCCGACGCGGGTGCCCGCGCTGCCGGCCGCCGCCGCGGGGACGCCTGAAGCAGGCCTCTGCGCCTGCAGACCCCGTCGCGGCCCCGTCCAGGGGCTCGCCGCGAGCTGGCGAGCGGTGAGGAGGACGGGGTCCTCTTTCAGGGCAGCCTGGCCAGCAGCGCCCGGGCGAACGCCTCGGCCGCGGGGTCGACCGGACCGCCCGCCGCCGCGGCCCGCAGCCAGCCGGCCAGCGGCGCGGCCAGGGCGGGGGAGAGCGCCGCGATCCACGCCCCCGTCCCCGCCCGCGCCTCGGCCACGTGCTCGGTGCCGCCGTCGGGGGAGTGCGCGACCACCTCGGGCCGGGTGGCCAGCAGGCCGCCGACCCGCCAGTCGCCGGGCGTCGTCCGGGCGGCGAGCGCCTCCAGCCGGTCGGCCGCCGTCCGCAGCAGCAGAAGGACCCCGTCCTCCTCACCGCTCGCAGGCTCGCGGCGAGCCTCTGGACGGGGCCGCCACGGTGAGGCAGGCGGGTCCCAGGCCGTCGGCTCGCGGCGCATGGGCACGTGCGGGATGCCGTCCTCGACGTAGCCCGGGCCGCTGCGCACGAAGCCGAACCGGGCGTACCAGCCCTCCAGGTGCGCCTGCGCGCCGAGGGTGATCGGCGTGCCCCCGCACAGCGCGATCCCGGCCTCGACCAGCCGCGCCGCCAGCCCCTCGCCGCGGTGCGCGGCCGCGGTCGCCACCCGGCCGATCGCGCGGGTGTCCCCGTCGTCGAGCACGCGGATGGTGGCCGCGATCCCGCCGTCCTCGTCGGCGAACCACAGGTGCACCGTGCCCGGCTCGACGTCCCGGCCGTCCAGCTCCGGGTACGGGCACTGCTGCTCGACCACGAAGACGTCGACCCGCAGCCGGCACAGGCCGTAGACCTCGGTGCCGGTCAGCTCGGCGAAGCGGGCCGTGCGCATGCGCAGCGGTGCAGCGGTCATGCGATGAGTTGTAGCCGACCGGGCAGGGCCGCCCCGCTGCCGCCCGTGGTACACCTTCTGCTGAGGTTTGGCTTGCCTATCTTCTGGAGCTCCTACGTGACCAGGCTCGTGCGGACCACCGCGACCGCTCTCTCCGCCCTCACCGTCGCCGGGGCGCTCGCCGGCTGCGGCGGAGGCGACGCGGGGGCCGCCGAGACGTTGACGGTGTACAGCGCCCAGCACGAGAGCCTGGTCCGCACGATGCTCGAGGGCTTCACCGACGAGACCGGCATCGCGCTGGAGTTCCGCGACGCCAACGACGCCGAGCTGGCCAACCAGATCGTGCAGGAGGGCGAGGCCAGCCCGGCCGACGTCTTCCTCACCGAGAACAGCCCGTCGATCGACGTCCTCGACCGCGAGGGCCTGCTGGCGCCGCTGGACCAGGGGACGCTGGACCAGGTCGGCGCGCAGTACCGGCCCGCGACGGGCAACTGGACCGGGTTCGCCGCCCGCTCGACCGTGCTCGTCTACAACCCCGCGCAGCTGCCCCAGGACCAGCTGCCGGCGTCGATCCTCGACCTGGCCGATCCCGCGTGGCAGGGCCGGATCGGCATCGCCGCGGGCGGCGCGGACTTCCAGGCGATCGTGGCCGGCGTCCTGGCGCTGCGCGGCGAGGAGGCGACCCGGGCCTGGCTGGAGGGGCTGCAGCGCAACGCGAACGTCTACCCCAGCAACAGCGCGGTGATGGTGGCCGCCGACGAGGGCGAGATCGACGCCGGCGTCATGTACCACTACTACTTCTACCGGGACCGCGCCGAGAACGGCCTGAAGAGCGACGACGCCGAGCTGCACTTCTTCCGCAACTCCGACCCGGGTGCCTTCCTCAGCGTCTCCGGCGCCGGCGTCCTGGCCTCCTCCGACCAGCCCGAGCAGGCCCAGCAGCTGGTCGCCTACCTGACCAGCCCCGAGGCGCAGCGGCGGCTGGCCGAGAGCAGCGCGCTCGAGTACGCCGTCGGCAACGGCGTCCCCTCGGCCGAGGTACTGCCGCCGCTCGAGGAGCTGCAGGCGCCGCAGGTCGACCCCGGGTCGCTGGATCAGCAGCGGGTCACCGAGCTGATGCAGGACGTGGGGCTGCTCTGAGCGCTCCCGCGTCGCCGGCCGCCGAGCCCGGGACGACGGCCCGGCCGGTCGTCCCGGGGCGGTCGCGCACGCGCGCCCCGCTGACCCTGCTGCTCGCCGCGGCGGTCGCGGTGCTCGCGCTGGTGCCCCTGGCCTTCGTCGTCGCGGAGGTGGTCGAGGTCGGCTGGGCCGGCGTGCGGGAGCTGGTGTTCCGCCCGCGGGTGGCCGAGCTGCTGGGCAACACCGCGCGGCTGGTCGTCGGCACGGTGCTGCTGTGCGCCGTCCTGGGGGTGGGCGCGGCCTGGCTGGTGGAGCGCTCGGCGCTGCCGGGACGGCGGCTCTGGCACGTGCTTCTGGTCGCGCCGCTGGCCGTGCCGGCGTTCGTGAACAGCTACGCCTGGATCTCGCTGCTGCCGGGGCTGGACACCTACGGCGGCGCGCTGCTGGTCGTGACCCTGTCCTACTTCCCGTTCGTCTACCTGCCGGTGGTCGCCACCTTCCGCGGCCTGGACCCGGCCCTGGAGGACACCGCCCGCGGCCTGGGCCTCTCCGGCCCTGCTGTGTTCCGGCGGGTGCAGCTGCCGCAGCTGCGGGTGGCCCTGCTCGGCGGCAGCCTGCTCGTCGCCCTGCACGTGCTGGCCGAGTTCGGCGCGCTGCAGATGGTGCGCTACCCGACCTTCACCACCGCCATCTACGACCAGTACCGCGCGACCTTCAACGGGCCCGGCGCGACCGCGCTGGCCGGCGTCCTGCTGCTGCTCTGCCTCGGCCTGCTGCTCGCCGAGCTGCGGCTGCGAGGCGTGCGTGGCTACGCCCGCACCGGGGCGGGGGTGGCGCGCGCCGGGCGGCCGGTCCGGCTCGGGGCCCTCGCCGTCCCGGCGCTGCTGGGCCTGGGCGGGCTGGTCGCGCTGTCGCTGGCCGTGCCGCTGGGCAGCCTGGCGCTGTGGATGGTGCGCGGCTCGTCGACCGCGCTGGACCGGTCCGCGCTGCTGGAGACGACGGGGACGACGCTCGGGCTGGCCGCGGTCGCCGCCGTCGTCACCACCGCGATGGCGCTGCCCACCGGCTGGCTCGCCGTCCGGGCCCGGGGCCGGGTGGCCACGCTGCTGGAGCGCAGCACCTACCTGGGCAGCTCGGTGCCGGCCATCGTCATCGCCCTCGCGCTGGTGACCGTCTCCCTCGAGGTCACGCCGTGGGCCTACCAGACCGTGCCGGTGCTGCTGGCCGCCTACGCGATCCTGTTCCTGCCCCGCGCGATCGTCACCGTGCGCGCCGCCGTCGAGCAGGCGCCGCCGCTCTACGACGACGTCGCCGCCTCGCTGGGCTCCTCGGCGGCCGACCGGCTGCGCCGGGTCACGCTGCCGCTGCTCGCCCCCGGCCTCGGCGCCGGCGCGGCGCTGGTGTTCCTGGCCGTGGTCACCGAGCTGACCGCCACGCTCCTGCTCGCGCCCATCGGCACCACCACGCTGGCCAGTGCCTTCTGGTCGGCCAGCAGCGCGTTGGAGTACGGCGCGGCCGCCCCCTACGCCGTGGTCATGGTGCTGCTGTCGGCGCCGGCCACCGTGCTGCTCTCCCGCGACGCCCGGCGGGGGCTGACGACGTGAGCCCCCGTCCCCTGACCCCACGAGGACCGCTGCCATGAGCTCCCTGACCGTCACCGGCGTGACGAAGTCCTACGGCGCGACGCCCGTGCTCACCGGCGTGGACCTGCACGTGCCCGAGGGCAGCTTCACCGCGCTGCTCGGACCCTCCGGCTGCGGCAAGACGACGCTGCTGCGGCTGGTCGCCGGCTTCGACGACCCCGACCGCGGCACCGTCGAGATCGGCGGCCGCACGGTGGCCGGCGCGGGCCGCAGCGTGCCCGCGCGGCGCCGGCACATCGGCTTCGTGCCGCAGGAGGGCGGGCTGTTCCCGCACCTGTCGGTCGCCGGCAACGTCGCCTTCGGCCTGCCGCGCCGCCAGCGCCGCGACGCCGGCCGGGTGGCGGCGCTGCTGGAGCTCGTCGGCCTCGACGCCGCCCTGGCCGAGCGCTCGCCGCACCAGCTCTCCGGCGGCCAGCAGCAGCGCGTGGCGCTGGCCCGCGCGCTGGCACCCGCGCCGTCCCTGGTGCTGCTCGACGAGCCGTTCTCCTCGCTGGACGCCTCACTGCGCGAGGAGACCCGGCAGGCTGTCGCCGACGCGCTGACCGCGGCCGGCGCGACCGCGGTGCTGGTCACGCACGACCAGGCCGAGGCGCTGTCGATGGCCGACCAGGTGGCCGTGCTGCGCGGCGGGACGCTGGTCCAGCTGGCCGACCCGCGCACCCTCTACCGCAGCCCGCAGGACCTCGACGTCGCCACCTTCGTGGGGGAGTCGGTGGTGCTCGACGCCGACGTCCGCGCCGGCCGGGCGCACTCGGCCCTCGGCGTGCTCGACCTCGACCGGACCTGTCCCGACGGCCCGGTGCGGGTGCTCCTGCGCCCGGAGCAGCTGCGGCTCGGACCGGCGGCCGGGGCCGGGCCGCGCGCCCGCGTGCGCGGCGTCGACTTCTTCGGCCACGACGCGCGGGTGCGCCTCGAGCTGCCCTCCGGGGTCGAGTTCAGCGCCCGGCTGGAGGGCTGGGACCTGCCGGCGGCGGGGGACGACGTGACGGTCGGCGTCCTCGGCGCGGCGCTGCCGTTCCCGGGGGACGACGCGCGGGTGCCGGCCTGAGTGTCGGCCGTGGGTTAGGTGTGCCTAAGCTCACCTGCGTGGACCTCTTCCTCTTCACGGTGGACCCCGACTGGGGCGCCGACGTGGTCGCCGCGGGCGCGACCGGGATCGTCGTGGACTGGGAGCGGCGCGGGAAACACCGCCGCCAGCTCGGCGAGGGCACCCAGATCAACAGCGACACACCCGCCGACCTCAGCCGGGTGCGGGCCGCCACCGACGGCCGGGTGCTCTGCCGCGTCAACGGCTTCGGGCCGTGGACGCCGGCCGAGGTGGACGACGCCGTCGCGCGCGGCGCCGACGAGCTGCTGCTGCCCATGGTGCGCACGCCGGAGGAGGTCGACCGGACCCTCGACCTGGTCGCCGGCCGCTGCGGGTTGGGCATCCTGGTCGAGACGCAGGACGGCGTGGCCCGCGCGGCCGAGCTGGCCCGGCGGCCGCTGTCGCGGGTCTACGTCGGCCTCAACGACCTGCGCATCGACCGCGGTGCCCAGGGGCTGTTCACGCCGCTGGTCGACGGCACGGTGGACGCCGTCCGCGCGGGGGTGCCCGGGGCGTTCGGCGTCGGCGGGCTGACCCTGCCCGAGGGCGGCGCCCCGGTGCCGGCCTGGCTGCTCGCCGCGGAGCTGGTCCGGCTGGGCGCGGACTTCACCTTCCTGCGGCGCTCGTTCACCGCCGACATGGCCGGACGCGACCCCTTCGTGGAGGTGCCGCGGCTGCTCGCCGTCCTCACCGGGCTGGCGACGGCCACCGCGGACGAGGTGGCCGAGCGCCGGGCCGCCTTCGTCGCCGCCGTCACCGGGGTGCCCGCGGTCCAGTCGGCGTGAGGGCCCTGGTCACCGGTGCCGGCGGCTTCGTCGGCCGGCACCTGGTCGCCCGGCTGCGCGGCGACGGGTGGGACGTCGTCCCGCTGACGCGGGCGTCGGTCGACCTGACGGATGCGGTCGCCGCCGCTGCCGCCGTGCGGGCGGCCGACCCCGACGTCGTCTTCTCGCTGGCCGCCGCGCGCCGGAAGGCGACCCCCTCGGAGCGCGCCGACACCGTCGCGGTCAACACCAGCCCGTGGCTGGTCGACGCGCTGCCCGACCGGTGCCGGGCGGTGGTCCGGCTGGGGTCCTCGACCGAGTACGCCGCCGCGCCGGTGCCGCTGGCCGAGGACGCCGCACTGCACCCGCGCGGGTTCTTCGGCGCCACCAAGGCGGCCGGCTCGCTGCTGCTGCAGGCCGCGGCGGCCGAGCGCGGGGTGCGGTCGGCGGTGCTGCGCGCGTTCCAGGTGTACGGGCCCGGCGACCACCCGACCCGGCTGGTGCCGGTCGTGCTGGCGGCCGCGCGCACGGGCGGGGTGGTCCCGCTGCCGGCACGGGTGAGCCGGCGGGACTGGGTGTGGGTCGGCGACGTGGTGGACGCGTGCGTGCGGGCCGCCCTCGCCGACGACCTGCTGCCGGGGCAGGTGCTCAACATCGGCACCGGCGTGCAGACCTCGACCGAGGAGCTGGTGTCCGTGGCGTCGCGGGTGACCGGGCGGCCGATCGCCGTCTCGGCCGGCGCGCACCCGGGCCGCGACTGGGACACCGACTGCTGGGTCAGCGACCCGTCGCAGGCGGCGTCCCAGCTGGGCTGGCGGCCCTCCGTCGACCTGGCCGAGGGCCTGGCCCGCACCTGGGCCGCGCTGTCGTGACCCGCGTCGCCGTCGTCGTCCCGGTGTACCGGAACGCGGCGACGCTGGAGGCGCTGGTCGACCGGCTGGGGACCGCGCTGGCCGGCCGGGACTGGCGGCTGCGGCTGGTGGTCGACGCCTGCCCATCCGGCAGCGCGGAGGTGGCCGTCCGGCTGACAGCCGCCCATCCGCGGGTCGCCGTCACCGGGCTGACCGTGAACGGCGGGCAGCACGCCGCGCTGCGGCAGGGCCTGGCCGACGAGCCGGACGTCGACGTGTGGGTGTGCATGGACGCCGACCTGCAGGACCCGCCGGAGGCCGTGCCGCTGCTGCTCGACCGGCTGGCCGCCGGGAACGTCGAGGCGGTGTTCGCCGGCCGGCGCGGGGTGTACGAGTCGTGGGCGCGGCGGGTGACCGGCGGGCTGCACCGCCGGGTGGCCGCGCGGCTGACCGGCCTGCCGCCGGACGCCGGCGCCTTCCTCGCCATGGGGCCGCGGGTGCGTGCCGCCGTGCTGGCTGCGGACGCCCCCAGCGTGGTGCTGGCCGTGGGCGTGGCCCGGCGGCCGGTGGCCAGCGTGCCGGTCGTGCGGGACGTGCGACCGGAGGGGCGGTCCGCGTGGACGGCGCGGGCGCGGCTGCGGCAGTCGGTGCGCTCGCTGTGGTGGGCGCTGCTTCGGCGGTAGCTCGACCCTGGCGCTCTGAGGTCGGTCAAGCTCTCCTGTTGTCCTGTGGGCAGGCCGCTGAGCTGGGGATTCATGCTGCTGCAGCGTCCTCGATCGGCTAGGCTTCGAACACGTGATCGATCCGGTGGGAGGTGTCGTGGACGAGCTGTATGCCTCCCTCGACGCCCTGGCCGCCGAGGACCTCACCCCGCTGGTCGGCCCGGCGCTGCTGGACCGGCTGGGCCCGCTGCTGGCCGCGGC